>CAZJQN010000066.1:0-18063 GCA_964548125.1 uncultured Bacteroidales bacterium
AATTGCGTTTCAAAAATGGAATTTCCTCTAAAAATAATTTTGCTCTCATCATGCAGGTTTTAACCCACAATACGCATTATGTGATGCTAATTGTGCCTGTTAGGCCGATTTCACTTTGTTCCATCGGGGTTAACCCGGATGCCAGGCCTTAAGCTAACCCACTATGCATTAGTTCGCTTAAGCTCCTAATGTATAATCCGGGTTTAATAAAAATTTTTATTGGCCCGGTTGAATTTGTTAATTCATGGTACTTCGGTTTAACAACATGAACAGGGATTGATGCAGGTCACTTAATTGAGTCAGTATTACCCGATTTGCAGATAGGTGGTTGCGTACCGGTATTTTGTATACATGACCTTACGGCTGAAAATAAGAGCAAGGGTAAGTGTCCCTATTCTTCCAACAAACATGGTGAAAATGATAATTATCTTACCAGGTTCCGAAAGCAGAGGCGTTATTCCTGTTGTCAGTCCCACCGTTCCAAAGGCGGAAATTTCTTCAAAAACAAGTTGCAGAAAACTCTTGTCGGGTTCGGTAATGGTCAGCAACAAGGTGGAAAAAAAGATCAGTGACATGGAGAACAAAACGATGGCATAAGCCTTGCCAACGGCTTCTTCCCGGATGGATTGACGAAAAAATTCAAGACTTTTCTTTCCCGATATTGTAGCCAGGGCTGATTTGACAATAACCGCAAAGGTGGTGGTTTTGATGCCTCCTCCCGTGGATCCTGGTGAAGCTCCGATGAACATAAGGAACATAAGGATAAGGAGAGTTGGAGTGAGAAGATGAGAAAAATCCACTGTGTTAAATCCAGCAGTTCGTGGTGTAACAGATTGAAAGAGGCAGGTAACGATGGTTCCGAAAAGGTCCATGCCTTTGAGGGTATTATTTTTTTCGAGCAAATAAAACATGACAGCGCCAAAGAGAATGAGCGCCAATGAAGTAAAGAGGACTATTTTTGTGTTTACCGATATCTTTTTCCATGGGTTTCTGATGCGCTCCCGGATGCTTCTGATGCTGACAAGATCTTCCAGAGCAAGGAATCCCATTCCTCCGAGGAAGATCAGCATGGCAATGACAATATGCAGATACCAGGCGTTCCGGATAACAGGTTCGTATAACCCGTTTGGGAACAGCGAAAAACCTGCATTATTGAACGCCGAGATGGCATGAAAAACCGAAAAAAAGATTTTCTGATCGTTATCTTCAAAAAGGATATTATTTCCCCAGACGAAATAGATGAAGAAACAACCAATGGCTTCAATAGAAATGCTGAAGAAAAAAATACGCCGCAGCAGGTCTCTGGTGTCAGAAAATCCTTCCACACTTAAGAGTTCTTTCAGTAGCGACTGATAACGCAGACTGGTTGACTGGCGATAGAGAGTGGCAAAGAAGGTAGCAAACGAAATAATGTTCAATCCGCCCAGCTGGATAAGAAGCATAATTACTACCTGTCCCTTTACAGTAAAGAAGGAAGCCGTATCGACTACGGTTAGTCCGGTAACACAGCTGGCGCTGGTTGCAGTAAAGATTGCATCAATAAGGCTGATATGATGGGAGGTGGTCATTTCAGGAAGCAGAAGCAGAATGGTTCCTATTGAAATAAGTACCAGGAACGACAGAGCAAGTAACTGAGCCGGTCCGATGTTTGCCTTGGCAATGAAACGGCTGCCCCGGCCCATCTCCAGTGCGAAGATGATGAAGAAATAGAACTGAATAAATATGACAGTGTAAGAAGAAAACATCTCCACACTCAGATTCTCCTGAAAGAATTGCTGTACACTGTTTCTGAAAAACAGATACAGCAATATCATTATCATGAGGAAGAACATGATAAATGACTCAAACAAATTCTGGCGGATGAATTGTTTCCAGTCGAGACTCAGAAACAGTTTTATCCAGTATTTGACCAGGTAAAATACAAGGCTGGCCTGAATGATTTCGCGGGTAATGCGTACCGATTCGGAAGTTTTTGGGAAACCATACAGATAAAGGATGCTGACAATTGCCGTTGTGGCAACCAGCATTCCGATGATGCGCAGGGAAGTGAGGATTTTCTGCCGGTTATCGTAAATGGCTAAACGCAGGTTCTCTCTCCACTTAAAAAACAAAGATGGCATGAAGTTAACAGGAAAATTACGAATTTACTTCAATAAAACGTTCAATATCATGTTCTTTCCCGAAGACTACCAGAAAGTCCTGTTCCTGTATGATAGTTTGTGAACTGGGTACGCCTTTGATATGGTGTTCGGAATACATTTCAGTATCCTTGAGAATTTCTTCAACGTGTTTCAGGGTGACAAGGCTGATATGGTACTTATCGCGAAACCTGACTTCCTCCACGGTTTTACCGATAATATTCTTCGGGGTTTTGATTTCGGCGATACGGTATTCATCGGGCAACTGGAGATAAGAGATAAGGGATGGATTGATAAGGCGTTCGGCTACGAGTGTTCCTACTTCCTCTTCGGGTTGGAAGATTTCGGTTATTCCGAGTTTTTCCAGAATAATGCGCTGGCGGCGGCCACTTGCCCGGGCGATGATCCGTTTGATACCAAGTTCCTGGAGGGCAACCACGGAAAGTAACAGGTGCTCAAAATCGTTTCCAATAGCCACCACTACCCCGTCAAAATCCTGCAGATTCTGTGATGCAAGGGCTTTTTTGTCGATAGCATCAAGAGCAATAGCGTAGGCTACGTCAGCTGAAACGACATCTACCCGTTCCTGATCCAAATCGATTGCAAGAACTTCGGCTCCGTTTTTTGAAAGAGCGCGGGCTATTGAGGTACCGAACCGGCCAAGCCCGATGACTGCAAATTTGTTTGCTGCCATATTTTTAGCAAAAAAAGCAAACAAAGGTATAACTTTTCCTGTTACATTGCGATTTGAAGAAGCAGGAAGTAAAAAAATCGTAATACCTTCATTATTAATTATTAAAATTTAGATTATGGAAAATGGATTTCACATCAGGAAACGAGAAGAGAGCCAATTTGATTGCCTTTCTCTGGGTGAGGTGATGTTACGGTTCGACCCCGGTGACGGAAGGATACGTACAGCCCGTTCGTTCAGGGTATGGGAAGGGGGAGGAGAATACAATGTTAGTCGGGGATTGCGTAAGTGTTTCGGGCTAAAGACAGCCGTTGTTACGGCTCTGGCTGACAATGAAATAGGGCACCTGATTGAAGATTTTATTATGCAAGGAGGTGTTGATGTTTCGTTAATCAGGTGGGTTCCTTATGATGGAGTAGGTCGTGCGGTGCGAAACGGTCTAAATTTTACCGAACGCGGTTTTGGCATCCGCGGGGCTGTGGGAGTATCAGACCGGGGTCATACCGCCGCTTCTCTTATGAAGAAAGGAGACATTGACTGGGATTATATTTTTGGTACTCTCGGTGTAAGATGGTTTCATACAGGAGGAATTTATGCTGCTCTGTCGGAGACCACCCCTGGGGTTGTTGAAGAAGCGATGCAGGCAGCACATCGTTATGGCACCATCGTCTCGTATGATCTGAATTACCGGCCTTCGTTATGGAAAGCTACGGGAGGGCTTGAAAAGGCACGTGAAGTGAACAGACGACTTGCTCCGCTGGTGGATGTCATGCTTGGCAATGAGGAGGACTTTACCGCCTGCCTTGGCTATGAAGTGGAAGGGGTTGACGAAAATCTTTCATCGCTTAATACTGCCGGATTCAGAAAAATGATTGAAAGGGTTGTAACCGATTATCCCAACTTTAAAGTAGTTGCCACAACCCTGCGTACGGTAAAAACTGCCACCATCAATTCATGGGGGGCTATTTGCTATTCAGGCGGAGAATTTTATGAAGCTCCTGTTATGGAAAATCTTGAGATCTATGACCGGGTAGGAGGAGGCGACAGTTTCGCATCCGGACTAATATATGCTTTGCTGGAAGGGAAAGATGCCCGGCTGGCCGTGGCATACGGAGCTGCTCACGGAGCACTGGCCATGACAACACCCGGCGATACCTCCATGGCTACGCTGGCTGAAGTGGAGAAAATTGTTAAAGGAGGTAGTGCCAGGATCGTTCGTTAGGTACCCCAGGTCTCTCTGTCGAGGCTTCGGTATTGTATTGCTTCGGCCAGATGTTCGGTCCGTATGTCCTGGCTTTGGTCCAGATCGGCTATGGTTCGGGCTACTTTAAGTATCCGGTCATAGGCCCGGGCCGAAAGGCCAAGTTTATCCATGGCGTTTTTCAGCAGGGTCTGTCCCTGGGAAGAAAGCTGGCAATGTCTGCGGATGAGAGAGGAACTCATCTGGGCATTGCAATGAACATGTCGGATGCCTCTGAAACGTTCTTCCTGGATTCTTCTGGCCCTGATAACCCTTTCCCTGATTGAGGCACTGCTCTCACCGTTACGTTGCTCTGACAATTTTTCGAAAGGAACGGGGACAACCTCAATGTGGATATCGATCCGGTCAAGGAGGGGGCCTGAAATTCGGTGAATGTATTTCTGCCGGATAGCCGATGAACAAACGCATTCTTTTTCGGGATGATTGAAATACCCGCAGGGGCAGGGGTTCATGGAGGCAACCAGCATAAAACTAGCCGGGTATGATATCGAGAATTTCGCCCGCGATACAGTGATGATTCTGTCTTCCAGGGGTTGCCGAAGGACTTCAAGGACGGATCTTCTGAATTCCGGGAGTTCGTCGAGAAAAAGCACTCCGTTATGTGCCAGTGAAATTTCTCCCGGTTGGGGGTATGTGCCACCACCGACGAGGGCAACATCAGAAGTTGTATGGTGAGGGGATCGGAATGGACGTACCGTCAGCAGTGCCATATCTTTGCCAATTTTCCCGGCAACGGAATGTATTTTTGTTGTTTCAAGGGCTTCTTCGAGAGTAAGGGGAGGGATGATAGTAGGAATCCGTTTAGCCAGCATGGTTTTTCCTGCGCCGGGCGGGCCAATCATTAGTATGTTATGTGATCCGGCTACAGCAACCTCAAGGGCACGTTTAATATTTTCCTGGCCTCTGACATCAGAAAAGTCAAAATCGTATTTGTTTGCCTGCTGAAAGAATTCTTCCTGGGCATTGACAATCACCGGAATCAATTCTTTTTCATTGTTCATGAAGGAGATCACTTCACTGATGTGCTCCACTCCGTAA
This sequence comes from uncultured Bacteroidales bacterium, assembly GCA_964548125.1. Taxonomy (GTDB): domain Bacteria; phylum Bacteroidota; class Bacteroidia; order Bacteroidales; family JAAYUG01; genus JAAYUG01. Next base: position 5,129 of record CAZJQN010000066.1, read on the forward strand.
ATTTCCAGTCCATTGACTACTGCCGCTTCGCGTGCATTGGCCCGGGGTAATATACATCCTCTGAAACCTTCTTCTTTTGCCCTAAGAGCTATCGGAAGCACTCCTTTAATTGGCTGAATGTTTCCGTCGAGGGAAAGTTCCCCCATTATCATGTAACGGCTTATTTTATCGGGTTTGATTTGTTCTTCGGCGGCAAGAATTGCGATGGCAATGGGGAGGTCGTAAGCTGAGCCCTCTTTGCGGATATCAGCAGGAGCCATGTTAATAACCAGCCTTCGCTGAGGCATTTTGAAGCCGGAAGATTTCAGAGCTGACTCAATACGCTGCTGGCTTTCCTTGACTGCGTTATCGGGCAGTCCGACCAGGAAATATTTTGCCCCCTGGGCAGTAGTAACTTCAATAGTGATGGTAATGGCCTGGATTCCCTGTACTGCAGCAGCAAACGTTTTTACCAACATATATCACAGGTGCTTTTCGATGATCTCAATCAGGATGTGAATAACTTTGATATGAATTTCCTGAATTCTGTCGGAATAGCCTTTGTGATCGACACGGATTTCAATATCGGCAATTCCGGCAAGTTCTCCTCCGGTTTTTCCGGTCAGGGCCACCACTTTCATCCCCTTTTCGCGGGCAATTTCTGCCGCTTTGATAACATTACCCGACCGGCCGCTGGTACTGATTGCCAGCAGCACATCGCCTTTCTGTCCGATGGCTTCGACATAGCGGGAAAAGATGCTTTCGAACCCGTAATCGTTGGCGGCACAGGTTATATGCGAAGGATCGGAGATGGACAGGGCGGCCACTGCACGCCGGTCATCGCGGAATCGGCCGCTCAACTCTTCGGCAAAGTGCATGGCATCACACATGGAACCTCCGTTACCGCAGGAAATAATTTTCCGGCCTGAAGTAATAGCTTCTGCTATAATTTTTCCCGCCTGTTCAATATGGTGCAGGTTTTTTTCATCTGCTATAAACCGGTCAAATACCTGTCGTGCCTCTTCGAGAGACTTTCTGATGAGGGGCTGTAATGTAAGCTGTGAATGATCCATATTTTTATTATTTGGAATTCAGCAACGAAAGTAAAAATTCCAGCCCGATCCATCATCGGTCTTTTTATGATTTATACCCGAAAAGGGTAAATCTCGCAGAGAATGGCGAAAAATTTTTATTCCGACTATGTTTTGGAAAAAATAATTAACAGAAATACAGTTCTTTACAATGAAAGGGAAGGTGAATCGGATAAGAAAGATCTTTGTGGAGCGTTAAGAGGTGCAGGTTGCAGTTATTGAGCATAAATGATCAAGGTAAATTGATCAGGAATGGATACCTTTGTAAAAAAATCAGCAGGTCATGAGTTTTTTTTCATTTTTTCAGGCAAGAAAACCCCGGCAGTTTGATTATACGCCGAGGTATTATGATCCGCAGAAAGAGGCAAGGGAAGAACGGATCAGGCAGATTGAAGAAGAGATAGCAGCAGAGAAAGGGGAGCATTCTGAGAAACATTATACGTCCCTGCGCAGGGGGTTTCTGAGAGATGCCAGGGAAATCAGGCGGAAGCATGATCTGAGCTCTGGTTTCAGGCTGCTGGCGATTCTTATTATTCTGTTATTTCTGATTTACATTCTGGTGTACCGGTAGAATACTTTACTCTATGCCTGATATCATTCGTTTGTTGCCTGATTCAGTTGCCAATCAGATTGCTGCAGGAGAGGTCATTCAGCGTCCGGCTTCTGTTGTGAAAGAATTGCTTGAGAATGCAATTGATGCTGGCGGGAAGAATATTTCGCTGGTGGTGAAAGATGCCGGAAGAACTTTGATACAGGTGACCGATGACGGATGCGGCATGTCGGAAACTGATGCCCGGATGGCTTTTGAACGTCATGCCACATCCAAGATCAGAGAAGCCTCTGATTTGTTTTCCATACGTACCATGGGATTCCGTGGCGAGGCCCTGGCGTCAATTGCAGCTGTTGCGGAAGTTATATTGCGAACCCGTACCAGGGATTCTGAAACAGGAACGGAAGTTCGTATTTCAGGATCAAAGTATCTCGGTCAGGAACCGGTTGCCTGCAACCCCGGAACGCAGTTTCAGGTAAAGAATCTTTTTTTTAACACTCCTGCACGCAGAAAATTTCTAAAGTCAGATATTACAGAACAGAAATATATTTTACAGGAATTTTTCCGGGTGGCTATTCCTTTTCATGATATTTCGTTTGTGCTGATGCATAACAATGCCGAGCTGTACAACCTTCCTTCCTCAGGGCTTTTGCAGCGCATTGTGCGGCTGATGGGCAAACAGGCATTACAGAATCTGGTGGAGATTAAATCGGAGACCAGTATTGTTACAATTGGAGGTTATATCGGGAAACCACAGCTGGCAAAGAAAACATACGGAGACCAATATTTTTTTGTAAATCGCCGTTTTATCCGTCACGGTTATCTTCATAAGGCAGTGGCTCAGGCGTATGAAAAGATTTTGCCCTCAGGTACGGTCCCGTCGTATTTTATCTTTCTAACGGTACCTCCTGAAAGCATTGATGTAAATATTCATCCTACAAAGACAGAGGTAAAATTTGAGGATGAACAGGCCATCTGGCAGATACTGCATGCCAGTGTTAGGGAAGGGCTTGGCAAATTCAATATTATTCCTTCGCTCGATTTTGAAACGGATGCCGGTATTGAAATTCCGGTACTAAAGAAAAGTATTGAGATTAAACCACCGGAAATACAACTTGACCCTGCCTATAATCCCTTTGAAAAAGAATCGGAACGGAGGAGAACTGCGAAGTATTCCTCCTCGCTTCATTCCTCTGAACTGCTTAACTGGGAGAAGGTTTATGCCGGTTTTGAAAAGATGCCGGAAAAAAACGAAGGTGAAGCCGAGCTTTTTCATCATGAAAACGGTTCTGAACTGATTGCCGGGAAGTTTATTCAGGTGAAGGGGAAATACATTGTAACCCCTGTAAGGTCGGGCCTTATGGTCATAGACCAGAAGAAGGCACATGAAAGGATCCTGTACGAGCGCTACCTGGAAGGTTTAAAAAATCAACAAACGGGTTCCCAGCAGGAATTATTTCCGCGTCACATAACATTAACAACTGATGAATATCAGATACTGCTGCCTATGTTGCCGGATTTACAGTCAACCGGGGTTGACCTGAAAGATTTTGGCAACGGTTCGGTTGTGTTGTATGGCTGTCCGCCGGAATGGAAAGGGAGTGATCCGGAAGAGATGATACGGTTGTTTATTCATATGGTACGGGAAGAGGAAGGAGATCCCGGTCGGATAAGCAGGGAAAAAATTGCCGAAAGCCTGGCAAAGGCAACAGCCATTCCATATGGCAAAATGTTATCGGAGGAAGAGATGAATTTGATGACAGACCAATTGTTTGCCTGTTCCAACCCAAGTTTTTCGTTTGATGGTCGGGCCATATTGTCCATCATAACACTGGATGAAATAGAAAAGAAATTCCGCTGAAACAATTCATATTGCGGAGAGTTATTAAGATGAGTATTTTCGCACTTTATTTTATTGAATTTTATTGACAAAGAATGAGGAATATCACTCCTGTAGTTAAAAACCTGATCCTTATCAATGTTGTGCTATTCATTGCGAATTGGGGGGCAGGGAAGCTTTATCAGAACCCGGACTTTTTGATCAATCTTCTGGGACTTCATTATTGGAAATCAGCATATTTCAAGCCCCTTCAGCTGGTAACCCATATGTTTATGCACGGAGGGCTGGCGCATATTTTTTTCAATATGTTTGCGCTCTGGATGTTCGGGCCGGTTCTTGAGCAGGTATGGGGAGGGAAACGTTTTTTTATTTACTACATGATTACAGGGTTGGGAGCTGCTTCGCTTCATCTGCTGGTGAATCACTTTCAGATTCAGTCGATGGTTAGCGATATGAACCGTTTCATGGCGGGCAATCCTACCCCGACAGGTTTTGCCGATCTGATTCAGCGACAATTTCCTGCCTACTACTCACAGGTATACGATAAGCTGATTGCTTTCTGGTCGGCCGATCCGTCTAATCCAGTGTATCTGGAGAGAGCTCGTTCATTTTTTAATGAACTGCTGACTTTTAGAATGGATATTCCTACGGTTGGTGCTTCAGGGGCGATTTTCGGTGTTCTTCTTGCTTTTGGGATGTTGTTTCCCAATACCCAGCTAATGTTGCTTTTTCCGCCGATACCAATGAAGGCAAAGTATTTTGTTATTTTGTATGGTGTTCTGGAACTATATCTTGGAATTACCCAACCGGGGAGTCAGGTTGCCCATTTTGCGCATCTGGGCGGCATGATTTTTGGTTTTATTCTGATTAAGATCTGGAAAGCCGACAGAAAAACTTTTTACTGATTTATGAATCTTTGGCAAGAAATTAAAGAATCGTTCCGCAGGGGCAGTTCACTGACGCGGATTATTTATATCAACCTGGGAGTATTTATCGTTGTAAGGTTGACGTATACGTTGTATGCTCTTTTCAGCGGAAATTTGCTTGGCGGGCCGGCCATCAGGGAGAGCTTCGACCATAATGTAATGGAGTACCTTATGCTACCGGCCAATCCGGTCACCTTGCTTTTCCGTCCCTGGACACTCATCTCGTATATGTTTCTTCACTTTGATTTTTTGCATATTCTTTTCAATCTGCTCTGGTTCTATTGGTTCGGAAGGGTATTTCTCATGTATCTTGATCAGAAGAAACTGCTGAATGTCTATTTGCTGGGCGGGCTGGCAGGGGCCTGTATGTTTGTTTTATCCTATGCTTTCATTCCGGCACTTATTCCATTCTCCGGCGCGTCATGGGCATTAGGAGCTTCAGCTGCCGTCATGGCTGTTGCTATAACCATTTCTTTTCTGGTGCCTGATTATACTTTCTATCTGATTTTTATCGGGCCGGTGCGCATCAAATACATTGCCCTGTTTTTTATTCTCACCGATTTGATATTTATTCCCGTTGACGGGAATGCTGGTGGTCATATTGCGCATTTAGGAGGAGCATTTTATGGAATAATCTATGCCTGGCAATACAGGAAAGGTAAGGAATTGGGACGCGGATTCTCGCGTTTTATGGATTCGGTCTTTTCATTTCTTGCCTCACCATTTAAAAGAAAGTCAAAAGTATATGTGGCCTATAAAAGAACGGGGGATGATATGGAGTATAACCGGCGCAAAGCGGAAGAACAAGCTGAAATTGACCGGATTCTGGATAAAATCTCAAAAGGAGGCTATGAAAGCCTTACCCGGGAAGAGAAGGAAAAACTTTTCCGGATGGGTAAATAATCAAACTTTCATTTGTGTTACGTTTTCTCAGGCATATTATTATTTACGTCAATGTTCTCTTTGCATTGCTCCTGCTTACATCGGTGCTTTCTCCTCTCATTCCGCCTGGTTTATTCCGGATAGCACCTTTTCTGGGGTTATTGTTTCCGTTTCTGTTGATCATTAATGCTTTTTTTATCATTTATTGGGCCCTTTCCGGAAGGATGGCCTTGTTTATTTCTCTGACTGTCATACTGGCAGGCTCTGCACAAATTAAACGATTTGTCAGAATACCTTTCTCGAACATCCTTCGTAAAGAAACAGGAGAAAACGAAAAAATTTTTTCCGGCGATAGCCTGAGAATTCTTACATACAATGTCAGGGCATTCAACTTATATGACTGGGCTCATAACAAGGATGCCGCCAGAGGAATACTTCGTTTTGTCGATTCCTTGCGGGCTGACGTGCTTTGTTTTCAGGAATTTTACTCCCGGGCAGAATCCAGGCTTACCCTGAAGGAAATACCTCAGGGCACTTCTCTTGCTCCGCATGCCTATTTTTATTACTATTTTACCGATCATCAGGGAGGGCGATACGGAATCGCCACGTACAGCCGTTATCCGATTTTGCGAAAAGGTGCTATACGGTTTGAAAATACTTATAACGTGTGTATTTACACCGACATCCTTTTCGGAAAGGATACCATCAGGGTGTATAATGCCCACCTGCAATCGGTACGTTTCAGGAAAGCCAATTATGATTTTCTCGACACCCTTCGGTTTACCTATTCAGACCGTCATTTGCAAGAAGTGATGGATATTTACAGCAAGCTTCGGGAAGCTTATATCAAACGTTCTGAGCAGGTAACACAAATTGCACGTCACATTGCATCCTGCGTGTATCCGGTTATTGTCTGCGGTGATTTGAATGATACGCCGGTATCATACACCTACCGGATTATCCGGGGCAAGCTGAAAGATACATTTACCGAGGCAGGAAGAGGATTATCATATACGTATAATCTATCATACTGGCCTTTTTTCCGTATTGATTATATTCTGAGTGATCCTGCCTTTACTGTAACTGAGCTAAATACCCTCAGGATTCCCTATTCCGACCATTTTCCTGTGCTGGCTAAGCTGATTTTGCCGGAGCAAACGGCAGATTCATTAAATCAACGTTTCCTCCCGAAAGAATGATTCCGACCTTTGAAAAGTTTTTTTTGAAATAACGGGGATGTTCGAGGATAATGGCTAAAGCAACGGCTGATGAAGGTTCTGCAATAATTTTCATTCGTTCCCAGATGAGTTGCATGGCTCGAATAATATTTTCCTCGGAAGCTGTGAGAATGGTTGTTTTGTAAGCGTACAGTACGGCAAAAGTAATAGATCCCAGTGAGGTTAGTAGTCCGTCGGCAATGGTGCGGGGGTTAACCGAAGGGATGATCTTGCCTTCGCGCAGAGAACGCATGGCATCATCGGCCATAGCGGGTTCTGCTCCTATTACCTGTATATCGGGTTTCAGTTTTTTTGCACATATTGTAGTTCCGCTGAGGAGGCCTCCTCCTCCGACCGGAGCGATTACAGCATCCAGTTCATGAACATCCCGGAGTAATTCGAGGGCTGCAGTTCCCTGACCTGCAATGACCAATGGATTGTTATAAGGATGGACAACTACAGCCCCGGTTTTTTCGACAACCTGTTTAAGCGTTGATTCGCGGGCTTCCAGTGTCGGTTCACAAAACGTGATGATTCCTCCGTAAGCTTCTACTGCTTTTTTCTTAATAGCGGGTGCCGTGCGGGGCATGACAATATAGCATGGCACGCCACGCTGTGAGGCAGCAAGGGCCAGGGCAGCCGCATGATTTCCTGAAGAATGTGTGGCAACTCCTCCGGAAATCTCTTCCATCGGCATAGAAAGGACTGCATTGGAAGCCCCACGGAATTTAAAGGCACCAACTTTCTGGAAATTTTCGCATTTAAAAAAAATATTTACACCGCATATGGCATCAATTCCCCTGCAGGTCATTACCGGTGTTCTGTGTATCACCTCATGAATTCGTTCATGGGCTATTTCTATGTCCTGGAAGCCGGGAATTATCATACCGGAAGAATCAGCAAATTATTATTTATTCCTGCCTTTCATTCGTTTATATTGTTCAAAAGCATGAAGCGTAGCAATCATAATGTCGTAGTGGTTTGTACTAAGCAGGAAATCCCTGCTGAAATTGCAGTAGCGCATGAATTCATAGAGATCATCTCCCTGAAGCCCTGTCAGCCGGCTGACAATAACCGGATTGAACTTATCATCCATAATGCGCTGTTCACGCAGTTTTTTGTACAACTCCTGGCGTTGCATTTCGAGCCGTTGTTCAGGGCTTGGAAAATTAAGGGGAATACCGGTCCTCACTGGTGCTGATTTCATCGCAGTATCCCGCGCTAACTGTCGGAATTGTCTTTGTAATTCACGGGCTTCCTTATCCGGTAGTTCAGTTGATACAAATTTTCTCCGGAATTGCTCATAATTGCCCAGGGTATTAATACGAACCTCGTTGATCAGATAGACCTTTTGCCGCATCAGCATTTCCAGTCTGACAAATCCCTTGAGTGAATCGGGTACCAGATAATACTGATCAAAGTATCCGATAGAGGAAACCCTTAAAAGGTCACCATGCATTACCGGTAAACGGAATATGCCTGAAGTGTCGCTAATACCACCTCTGAATGTGCGCAGATTGATAATATGGGCAAATGGTATAGGTTTCATTGTGGATTCATCAAGCAACTGCACAGAGAGTATAACAATCGAGTCAGAACTCTCTCTGTAATGCTGCTGAGAGAATAGAGGAAAGGAAAGCCATACCACGAGAAGAAAAACCAGCCCTTTCTTATTTCCGAAACGGAGGGGGATAATATTCTTTACTGTTTGCTTCAATAGCCAAAAGATGTTTTATAACCTTATATATTCTATTCCATATCAGCTGCTTTTATCAGAAATTAGCAGTAATATTTCAGCGGTGAATTTACAAACGATTTTTTTATACCGGTATTGACATAAAAAATTTTAGGAATATTAACATTTAACTTTTCTGAATATGAAATACGATCCGGCAAACCGTATTCAAGATCTTCGGCAATTTGGGGAGTTTGGTGACGTCAATCCAAGCATTACTGACTCATCTACATATACGTTTCTGAAGGCTGAATTAATGGAGGCCACTTTTCACGGAGAAGCAGAAGGTTGTTTTCTTTACTCGAGGCACTGGAATCCTACAAATCGTTACCTGGCGGAAGCAATGGCTGCACTGGAGGGCACCGAACTGGCGTGGATTACTGCATCGGGGATGGCGGCTATAACCTGCACTATTTTTCAGTTATGCAACAGCGGTGATCATATTATTACCAGCGTCACCACCTATGGCGGGACCTATGCTTTTTTAAAGAACTATTTGCCGAAATTTGGGATTGAGGTTAGCTTTGTCAACATAACTGATTTGAAGGCAGTAGAAAATGCCATCAGGCCTAATACAAAGTGCATTTATACCGAATCATTAACCAATCCACTGTTACAGGTATCAGACATTCCCCGGCTGGCTGCTCTGGCTCACAGGCACAATATCCTGCTTCTGGTGGATAATACCTTTTCACCCATGATTCTTTCACCTGCCATTCTAGGTGCTGATATTGTTGTATACAGTATGACAAAGTTTATTAACGGAAAGAATGATTGTGTTGCCGGAGCAATATGCGGTAGTAAGAAATTTATCAATGCTCTTTCGGATGTTAATTCGGGTACGGCTATGCTGTTGGGGCCTGTGCTGGACCCATTGCGATCTTCTTCGATATTGAAGAATTTAAACACCCTGCATATCAGGATGAAACAGCACAGCAAGAACGCTGACTTTCTTGCCCGACGTTTTGCCGAAGAAGGCATACCTGTAATCTATCCCGGATTGCCGGGTCATCCGCAGCATGAGCTCATGCGTTCGCTTATGAACGAAGAATATGGTTTTGGAGGTATGTTGGCCATTGATGTTAAAACTCATCCCAAGGCCAATGAATTGATGCAGATGTTGCAGATGGAGGATGTAGGGTATCTGGCCGTGAGTCTCGGTTACTTCAAAACCCTTTTCAGTGCATCCGGAAAAAGCACTTCATCGGAAATCCCTGAGGAAGAGCAACGCAAAATGGGACTCAGTGAAGGACTGATCCGTTTCAGCGTCGGATTGGACAATGACATTGAACGAACCTGGACGAAGATAAGAAAGTGCCTTGTGAAAGCCGGAATAATCTGATATTTTTATACCTTGGAGCAGTATAAATTCTGTCTTTATGAGAACAGGTTTCTTTTTCGTTTTCTGTTTTATCACTATACTGGCAAGTGCGCAGCGGGGAAAAACGCTTTCGGATGCAGAAATACTCAGGCTTTATGAAGGGCTGCGCGTGGCCGATGTGTCGGATGGAATGGATGCAATAGGATTGCATGACTGCGGTTTATTGGATCCTAACATTACTGCTCTATGGAAAGATCCGGTTCATTTTGCGCACAGGATGATAGGCATAGCCCTTACTGTAAGATATGTTCCCACCAACAGGGTCTTTCCCACCGGTCTTTCCTTGCAGGAGTACGAGAAATGGAGGGACGAATGGTATACAAAAATATCCCCTGAACCGTTTGTCGATTCTATCCGGCAGGGAAGCATAATTGTGATCGACAATCAGGGAGACAATGATACCGGAACGACGGGTTCGAACAATATTCTTTTCTGGAAGAAGAAAGGTGCTGTGGGTGTTTTATCTGCCGGCGGAGTACGTGACACGGATGAAATCATCAAGGAACAGGTTCCTGTATATATGGACGTTATGAAACGTGGACGAGGAATACGACCGGGCCGCAATGAAGTGGAATCGGTTAACAGACCTGTAGTTGTGGGGGGTGTTCTGATCCATCCAGGTGATGTTATCGTGGCTGATGGAGACGGAGTGATTGTGGTTCCCCGCGAGCATGCGGAAGAAGTGGCCCGCATTGCGCGTGAAGTGCTGAATACCGACAAAAAAGGCCGTCGTTCTTTGTACGATCAGTTGAAGATTCCTTATGATTTTACAGTTGAATAATCATGAGCTCAAAGATGTCACGTCGAAGATTTACCCGTCTCACGGCTGCGGGTATTGTTTCCTTCCCTTTTATCTCAAAGGCTGCAAACGGGGTTCCCCGGTACAGTCCTGTCAGGCTTGGAGCGCCCGTCTTCGGAAAGTATAACTCACCAGAGGAATGGGTTTCCCTTTTGAAAAAGAAAGGGTACAAAGCGGCCTATTGTCCGGTAGAGCCTGGTGCCCCGGCCGAAGTAATCCGCGCTTATGCCGAGGAAGCTGCCAAAGCGGACATTATCATAGCAGAAACCGGAGCCTGGAGCAATCCGCTCTCTGAAGATCCGGAAACAAGGACTGCTGCAATTAAGAAATGCATTGACAACCTGGCTCTTGCAGAAGAAATTGGAGCCCGCTGTTGCGTTAATATAAGCGGATCAAGGGGCATGCAATGGGATGGTCCGGACCCGAAAAACCTTACACGCGAAACATTTGATATGATTGTCGATATCACCCGAACCATTATTGATGAAGTAAAACCTGTACGGACTTTTTTCACTCTCGAGCCCATGCCTTGGGCATATCCCGATTCTCCAGATTCGTATCTCGAATTGATCAGAGCCATTGACCGCCGGGCATTTGCCGTGCATCTTGACGTGGTAAACATGATCAACTGTCCCCGCAGATATTTTGATAATACTGCTTTCATAGAAGAATGTTTCTCAAAGCTTGGACCTTACATTAGAAGCATTCATGCCAAAGATATTGTACTTACTTCTTCCCTCACAACCCATCTCGAAGAGCGTCGTCCGGGAAAAGGATTCCTCAACTATGCCGAATTTCTCACTCAGGCAAGTTTATTGGGGGATGTTCCTTTTATGCTGGAACATCTTGAGAAAGAGAGTGAATATGATGAGGCAGCTGCCTATGTGCGTTCTGTAGCCAGGGAAAATAATATTCCGTTGCTTACCTGAACCTTTTTTAAGCCGTATTTGTTTTTTAATAAAAACAATATGGCTTATACATTACAACCGGGGCAGAAAGCACCTGATTTCACTCTGCCAGCAACTGACGGAAAAACCTATTCACTTCGTGATTTTGACCAGTACAGGTATCTTGTGGTCTTTTTTACATGCAATCACTGTCCTTATGTTCTCGGTTCGGACGAAATAACCCGTCAGACTGCCGAAAAATATGCCCCTTATGGGGTGAAGTTTGTTGGCATAAATGCGAATAGCCCTAACACTTATCAGGAGGATGATTTTCCCCATATGGTGGAACGCATGGAAAGGTATCAGTTTCCATGGGTTTATCTGCATGATGCAAGTCAAAAATCAGCCAGAGATTATGGGGCCTTGCGTACACCACACTTCTTTGTTTTCAATAAGAAAAGGGAACTGGTGTATACAGGTCGCGGAGTTGACAGTCCGAGGGATCCTTCCCGGATGACCGTAAACGATCTTGACCGGGCCCTGGGAGAACTTGTGTCAGGTAAACCTATCAGCATCCCGGTGACCAATCCTATTGGCTGCAATATTAAATGGGATGGAAAGGATAAGCACTGGATGCCTGAAGAGGCCTGTGATCTGATCTGATAGTGTTTTGTGGGATTCAGAGTTTTATATCTTGGAGAATTTCCTGAAAAGAAAGAAAGGAAGGGGAAAATTCTCTTTTCAGAATTTTATAAGCCAGGTCATAAAACATGCATCCCGAACGATCAATGATTTCTGAGTCGGCTGTAGCAAGCAGCACATCTCTGCTTTCCTTCATCAGTCTGTCGGCCGGATACAGGCAGTTGAGTTCAGCAGGGCAGGGAATGTTTATCAGCTGGTTATGGATGATTTCTTCCACAAAAGAGCTGTTATCAACGGGCTGATCGATCAAAAACCTTACCGAGGCAGGAGTTTCAGTTTTCAGAAAAAAAAGAAGGAGGGTGACCGAGCGTTCAAGAAGAGCTGAAGGGACTTGTTTTTCAAATGCATCCCCTGCATCTCTCAACAATCCGTCGTTGCAAATAAAAACAGGGCGGCCAGAAAGGTAGCTGGTTATTTTAAAAAGGACGTTGAATACATCGATCAATAAATCATATCCTTTCAGGTCTTCGATTCGTTTTTTAAGACGCTGGTTAGCTATTTCAGCCGGAAAAATCCCCCGGTAAAGAATTACTCTCTGCAAGGTGTTAAGCCGGTATCTGTCGCACACAATTTTGTATACAAGCCGCTGTGGATAATCCCGGTTTAGCAGCCAGAAGTAATCATTTGCTGCATTGCGAAAAGCGTTATTAACGATTTCCCTCATGCAGGTAATAAAGTAGACTTAGATATAATCGGGTGAATTAGCTGAAGGGTGATAGCCCCTGAAATATCGCATGAACTGTACACGTTCATAAGCGGCAGGATTGCCAGTTTTTGACTGACTGAGCATTCCCCTGAATTGCTCCAGGGAATCAAAATGTTTGTGTTGTGCCCACTCGGAGAGTTCATCAAGCATTTTTGCAATGATACCGGGTCCGTTTTTATAAATTGCTGAAGCAACCTGAACAGCTTTTGCGCCTGCAAGGATTTGTTTGATCAGTGCTGT
>CAZJQN010000066.1:18163-19466 GCA_964548125.1 uncultured Bacteroidales bacterium
ATCAATTGGCGGACCTGTTTAACAATGTTGAAATAAACCGATTCGCTTTCCTGCGCTGTGAGCCTGGTATCGGTTGGTAGAATGAAAATATTGAGTTCGAGGGCATCTGCTCCTGCCAGTTCAATTTCTTTCGGGAAGTAAATCCAGTTTTCAGCAGTAACACAATTGATGCTGGCAATAACCGGTACCGATAATTCTTTTTTTGCCGACCGGATCAGATCCAAATACCGCAAGGCATGCTCATGGACACGATTATCCTGTTCATAGAATTCCACGGTTTCTGGATATATGAATGATTCCGATGCCATTTGTTTCAGCCTGTTTTCTATATCCAGCAGGATTTCCTCTTCAAACAGGGATTTGAGAACAACAGCACCAATTCCGTTTTTCTCAAGTTCCACCAGTCCGGGCAAATGCTCAGTGAGTCCAGAACTGGCTGCAATAATGGGATTGCGTAATTCCAATCCCAGCCATGATGTTGAAGGGTTTTTCATAGGTTTTGATTTGGCATAAGGTGAGGCATATATCATCAAAAGCATCAACCTTTTCGTCTGAAACCATAAAGTTACATTAATTTATTCCGTTATTTGCGCACCAGATACTAATTTTATTATTACCTTCGTCATAACCAACCCTAATCCAGCCAGCGGACATAAATTAAATGACAGTGTTCTTATATGGTTAGATTTTTTTCTTTGTCCGAAGCAGCATCCATCGGGCTACACGGAATGATTCTGATTGCCCGGTCGGAGAACGGATTAAATGCACAGGAAATTGCTGACGTAATGGGTTCCTCACGTCATCACGTTGCAAAAGTTTTGCAGCGTCTTGCCAAGGTGGGTTTTCTTTCTTCGACAAGAGGACCAAACGGCGGGTTTGTTTTACGCAAGAAACTGGCTGATATTAACCTTCTTCAGATTTATGAGGCCATTGAAGGGGAAATTGTCATTATGGACTGCCCTATGGAAAAACCGATATGTCCGTTTGAAAAATGCATTTTCAATAATGTAACCCGTGCCATGACGGAACAATTCAGAGAATATCTGAGAAAACAGACGTTGAAGGATTATGTTTAGTCATTATTCTCTTCTACCTTTTCTTCCTGAGTCAGTTTCCTGAAGACACGATAAATGTTTTGGATTTTGATTGGATTTTCCTCATGGAACATCTTAAGCACATCTTTTTTGCTATTTTTTGAGGCTCTTCAATTACAAATAATAGAATATCAATTATTTGTCGCTGAAAGAATATTAACTGATCGACAAAATCCATGAAGGTAATATCTCAAAACCAGGCAATGAGA
>CAZJQN010000067.1:0-18979 GCA_964548125.1 uncultured Bacteroidales bacterium
AGGGTACGGGGTGAAACCCCGCATAACTCTTTGCATAAAGACCCTCGCACTCAAACTTATTTTCTGCATACAGGAGATCCCCGCAAAAAGTTTTATCCGAAGTACCATAAATTAACAAATTCAACCGGGCTAACCCCAATTAATTCGTCAGTTTGCTCTTTCCAAGAGCTTCCAATGAATTAATTGGGTTAATTAATCATCTTCCCAACCAATAAAAAAGGAAAAGAATTTTTTGGGGTTGCTTTTTCCAGTATGTACTTGTTTTCAAATTAGATATAATGACCGAGGGAAATTAGTATTCGTCCTCATTGAAAAAGAAATCATCTTTACTTGGGTAGTCAGGCCATATATCTTCAATACTTTCATAAACTTCGCCTTCGTCTTCAATTTCCTGAAGGTTCTCAATGACCTCAAGGGGAGCACCCGAACGGATTGCATAATCAATTAGCTCCTCTTTTGTTGCCGGCCAGGGAGCATCTTCAAGTTTTGATGCCAATTCAAGTGTCCAATACATAGTCTTTCAGTTATTTATGTTTTTATACTTCAGGCATATAAAAAAGGTTGCAAATATATAAAAAAAGTTACATAAATCACAAGTTAGGTTTCCAGAGTATTTCTTTTCCTCCGCAAGTGTATAATATATATCTGGCAAAAACAAAAAGAAAATCAGCAAGTCTGTTTAAATAGCGTATGATAATTTCTTCTACTTCCTCATTCTCATCCTGTGCCAGAGAGATAACTCTTCGTTCAGCACGGCGGCACACATTGCGCACAATGTGGCAGGTAGACGCAAGGGGATGTCCTGACGGAAGAATAAAAGATTGCAATGGTTCCAGAGAACATTCCATGCGGTCAATTTCCTGCTCGAGAAAAAGGATATCCTGTTCGTCCAGTACGGGCATATGGGTGAGCAGTTCTTTTTCATCACATGCCAATCGCGATGCACAAGTCATTAAACGGTCCTGAATCTTTAACAACAGGCTCTGCTCGGAAGTTTTGGGAACCTGATCATGCAGAAATCCAATCCAGGATATGAGTTCATCAATAGTTCCATACGCTTCCACACGGATATTGTTTTTCCAGACTTTTTTTCCCCCGGCCAGGCTGGTTAAACCCTTATCACCTTTTCTTGTATAGATTTTTCCCATGGATCTAGATAAATGGGTCTTTCAGTGGGCATTTGATGAGTTTGAATTCTCTGCTGCAACAGGCTCGTCAACAACAGGGTGTTCATTGACAGTATCTGATTCAACCTTTCCATCGCGAAGTCTTACAATGCGATGGGCATGACGGGCAATATCCTCTTCGTGAGTAACAAGTATTATAGTATTTCCTTTCTGATGGATGTCGTGAAAAAGGCTCATGATTTCGATTGAAGTGCGGGAGTCGAGGTTTCCGGTAGGTTCATCAGCAAGTATGATGGAGGGTCGGTTAACCAGAGCTCTGGCAATTGCTACCCGTTGCCTTTGCCCTCCGGAAAGTTCATTAGGTTTGTGGTGCATACGGTCTGCAAGGCCGACGCTGACCATCACTTCTTCGGCACGTTTTATTCGTTCTTCCTTCGAGAAGCCGGCATATACCAGGGGAAGCATTACATTTTCCAGAGCAGTATACCGCGGTAAAAGATTAAAGGTCTGAAATACGAAACCGATTTCCTTATTTCTTATTTCAGCTAATTCATTGTCGGGCTGTTTGCTCACATCTGTACCGTTCAAAATATACGTTCCGCTGGTGGGTGTATCCAGACAACCAAGAATATTCATCAGTGTCGATTTTCCTGATCCGGAAGGACCCATTATGGCAACATATTCGTTTTTGTTGATTTCAAGGTTAACCTCCCGCAGGGCTCTGACGATAATTGCGCCTACACGGTAGTTTTTTACAATTTTCTCAAGTCTGATTAATGAGCTCATATTTTTTGAATGGTGAAGCGAAATTAGTTTTTTATATCAACAAAAAAAGAAAAACCTGTCAAAATCTGATCCGGAAATGCTGTTTCCACAATCCGGGACGGAAAAGCATGATGCCCATTGAAAACAGGTCGATACTAATCCTCACTTCCTGCAATGAAATCAGGTTTTTCCAGGTGGTGTACATTTCTTCTGACCATCGAATGTCATCCAGAATAATAACACTTTCAGGATGAATCTGGTTCATGATTTTTTCCATAATATGCATTGTTCCTTTGGCAGAATGGTTTCCATCAATGAAATAAACGCAGGGGATCGGTTTATCAGGAAAAACCAGATGAAAGGTTTCTTCAAACAACCCCGCAACAGGATGGATGTTGGCATACCCGGTTTTCTCAAAAATGGTCTGGGCTCTCCTGGCCAACCAGGTATTTCCTTCAACCGTAAAGACCGGAATTGACGGAACTGCTGTGGCAAGATACAATGTTGAAATGCCTGTACCGGTGCCCCATTCAATAATTCGTTCCGGTCTAGCAAACCTTACAAGCCTTGTGAGCATCCTGCCGTAACGTGGAGAAATGGAAGCAGTGCGGACGAATGCCCCCAGGGTTCGTTCTTTAAGTTTTCGTCTGGAGCCGGCTCCCGGATCAGGCCCTGGAATCGGGCTGGTATCTTTTAGAAGCTTTTTCCGAACTATTTCAACCGGTTCAAATTCCTTCCAGTCAGGAAAGTCAGTGAATACTTCCTCTGCCATCCTGAAAAGAAAGGGAGAATGGATGCCATGTCCATGGTAGTGGTTCGTTCCCAGACTATAGCTGGCAAAATCAAACGAACGCCTTATGAGAAAGAGTATCTCCGAAATTTCCTTTTTCATTACCTTTAGGGCTCACACAGGTTTGAACACATTATGCAGGATTTTCTGGACCAAGATATTAAATTTCTGCCAGGAGTAGGTCCAAAGCGTGCGGAGCTTCTCAACAAGGAATTGGGAATTTTTACATTCAGGGATCTTTTATACTATTTTCCTTATAAATACGTTGACCGGACGCGCTTTTACACCATCCGTGAGATTACTGCAGAACTTCCTATGGTTCAGATCCGGGGCACTTTTGTTAATTTCAGTATGGCCGGGAAAGGAAGCAGCCGAAGGCTTATAGGCTTGTTTATTGACAATACCGGAGTTCTTGAGGTTGTGTGGTTCAGAGGACTTAAATGGATTACCCAGAGCATAAAACCAGGGAAAGAATATGTTCTGTTTGGAAAACCAACCCTTTTTGCCGGTAAGCTGAATCTGGTCCATCCGGAAATTGAAGATGCTGCTGTACGCGAAAATCAGGTAAACACTGCTTTGCAGGCATTTTATTCTACTACAGAAAAACTGAAGGAAAACTTTTTGCATTCGCGTGCCATCTTGAAACTGCAAAACAGTCTTATCAAAGTGGTTTCAGGAAAGATTTCCGAAACACTGCCATCGTGGCTCACCGAAAAATATCGTCTTATGCCTCTGTATGATGCTCTGGTTCAGATTCACTTTCCGGAGAATACAGAACAGCTTGCCAGAGCAAGGTACCGTCTTAAATTTGAAGAACTGTTCTTTATCCAGTTGAACATTTTGTTGCAGAAAAATCTGCGAAGCAAAAGGCAGAACGGATTTGTATTTACTTCAGTAGGAGAGCATTTCAATACGTTTTATCATCGTCATTTGCCGTTTGAATTAACCGGCGCTCAGAAAAGGGTTCTGAAGGAAATTAGGAAAGATCTGGGATCCGGATTTCAGATGAACCGGCTTTTACAGGGTGATGTCGGAAGCGGCAAAACATTGGTTGCCCTCATGTCGATGTTGCTGGCCATTGATAATGGCTACCAGGCGTGTTTAATGGCGCCTACGGAAATTCTCGCAAGCCAGCACTACAAAACGTTGTGCAGGTTTTTGGGTGATATGCCTGTCAATATTGAGCTTCTTACCGGATCAACAAAACAGACCGACAGGAAGCGAATTCATCAGAATCTTCGTAATGGCACCCTGCACATTCTGGTAGGAACCCATGCTCTTATTGAAGAATCGGTGCAATTTAGTAATCTTGGATTGGTTATTATTGATGAGCAGCATCGTTTTGGTGTGGCCCAGCGGGCAAGGTTATGGGAGAAAAACGTCAGCCCACCGCATGTTCTGGTAATGACGGCTACGCCAATACCCCGTACTCTGGCTATGACCCTTTATGGTGATCTTGACATTTCGGTGATTGATGAATTTCCACCGGGGCGTTTGCCTATTAAAACAATTCACCTGAGAGATTCAGCCAGGTTACGACTATTCGGATTTCTGAAAAAGGAAATCGAAAAGGGGAGGCAGGTTTTCGTGGTATATCCTTTGATCAGCGAGTCGGAGAAGATGGATTACAAGGACCTGGAGGATGGATATGAAAGTTTTGTCAGGGCATTCCCACCACCCCTGTACTCTGTTGCCTGTATTCATGGTCGAATGAAGTCAGAGGAAAAGGAGGAGACTATGCAATATTTTGCCCGTGGACAGATTCATATTCTGATTGCCACAACGGTGATAGAAGTAGGTATGGATGTTCCAAACGCTACTGTAATGGTAATTGAAAGTGCAGAACGCTTTGGACTGTCACAGCTTCATCAATTGCGCGGCCGGGTGGGCAGAGGAAGCGAACAATCCTACTGCATACTGGTAACCCGTGATGACCTTCCGGAAGATGCACTGAAACGGATTGAAATCATGACCCGAACCAATAATGGATTTGAAATTGCTGAAGAGGATCTTAAACTTCGCGGACCAGGTGATCTGGAAGGAACCCGGCAGAGCGGCATTCCCTTTGACCTGAAAATTGCCGACCTGGCACAGGATGGTAAACTGCTTCAGTATGTCAGAGAAATTGCACTTGAAATTCTGAGTGAAGATCCTTTACTGGATCAACCACGCAATCAAATATTCAAAGCAGGTTTGAGAGCCCAAAATAAAAATAAAGTATACTGGGGCGGAATCAGCTAAAAGATTGTGCTGAACTTTTTATTTAAACTAAAAATAAATTACATGGGGTTTGTTTGTTTTCGTATTGCAAAATATAACGAAATTCAACTTACTGTATAATTTTGTGCCTTGTCATTTGGGAGCGAGGTATGGATAATTCCGGTATTATTGAGCATGCCGGTGTTGTGAGTAAAATTAACGGTCACCGCATAACTGTGTCAATTCTGGCTCAGTCGGCCTGTGCTGCCTGCGGGGCAAAAAATCTCTGCCATATAGCAGAACAGCAAGAAAAGGAAGTGGAAATAAACGATGATTCCGGAACATATCGCATTGGTGAAAGCGTAAGTGTTTTCATGAAACAATCTTCCGGTTTACGTGCGGTGTGGTACGGTTATTTCATACCATTCCTGGTTATGCTGGCAGGGTTGATTTCCGGGAATTCTCTGTTTTCAAAAGAATGGCAGACCGGAATATTTGCTATTGGAATTACCATGCTGTATTATATTTTTCTGTATTTTTTACGGAAACGGATATCGGATAAATTCACATTTTACATTAAAAAACTATAAACAGGGGGATGGGAAGTACAATTCTCTACACGGTTTTATCGCTCAGTGCTTTGGCGGCAATTGCTGCAGTGATTTTGCATGTTGTAGCTCAGAAGTTCAAGGTATATGAGGATCCAAGGATCGACGAAGTGGAACACACTTTACCGGGTGCAAATTGCGGAGGGTGTGGTTTTGCAGGCTGCAGGAATTTTGCAGAGGCTCTTGTGAAAGCAGAGTCACTTGACAGCCTGAACTGTCCTGTAGGAGGCGAAAGTGTTATGAAAGAAGTTGCAAGGATACTTGGGAAGGAAGCCGGGGCACAGGTGCCTCTGGTAGCGGTTGTGCGCTGTAACGGAACGCCTGAGTACCGGCCTCGCACCAACGTATATGATGGCGTAAAAAGTTGTGCTGTTGCCCATTTGCTTTATACCGGCGAAGGAGGATGCCCGACCGGATGTCTGGGTTATGGCGATTGCGTTGATGTGTGTAAGTTCGATGCTATTCATATGGATCCTGTAACAGGATTACCCGTTGTGGTAGATGAAAAATGCACCGCCTGCGGAGCCTGCGTTAAAGCCTGTCCAAGAAACATTATCGAGCTGAGAAAGAAAAACAAAAAAGATCGCAAAATTTATATTGCCTGTGTTAATCAGGAAAAAGGTGCTATCTGCATTAAAAACTGTAAGGTTTCGTGCATTGCTTGCGGGAAATGTGTGAAAGTGTGCCCGTTCGATGCTATTTCGATGGAGAATAACCTTGCTTACATCGATGCGGAGAAATGCCGGCTTTGCCGGAAATGTGTGCCGGAATGCCCGACTCATGCCATCCTTGAAATCAACTTTCCCCCGCCCAAAGCAGCGGAAACCACAGAAGTTAAGGAACAATCTGTATAAACCATACATAAGATAATCCAGTCGTGTTGAGAACATTCAAAAAAGGTGGAATTCACCCGGAAGAAAACAAATTAACTGCCGGTAAAAAAATCCGGATACTTCCGGCTCCTGAAATGGTCCATTTACCGGTAATTCAGCATCTGGGGATGCCGGCCCGTCCGTTAGTAAAAAAAGGCGATAAGGTGAAGATAGGTCAGCTTATTGCGGAGGCCGATGGTTTTGTTTCTGCCAACGTTCATTCTCCGGTTTCCGGTACGGTGAGTAAGGTGGATCTGATGATGGATGCCAGTGGTTATAGAAAAATGACCATTAGTATCCAGACGGAAGGAGATGAATGGGTGGAAGAAATTGATCGTACTCCTCAGCATAAACCTGACATCAATCTTCCGCCAGAGGAAATTTTGAAGAAAATTGCTGCGGCGGGTATCGTTGGTCTGGGAGGGGCAACTTTTCCAACCCATGTTAAACTGAGTATTCCCAGAGGCAGAAAGGCCGAGTCAGTTATCATCAATGGTGTGGAGTGCGAACCTTTTCTGACTAGCGATCATGCCCTGATGCTGGAAAAGGGTCCGGAAATTTTTACAGGTATCAAAATCCTCATGAAAGTATTGGGAGTAAATCAGGCTTATGTTGGTATAGAAGCCAATAAGCCCGATGCCATAAAGCTTTTCCGCGATCTTGCTATGCGGCATATTGGCATATCTATTGTTCCACTCCGGGTGAAATATCCGCAGGGAGGTGAAAAACAGCTTATTAAAGCCGTTACCGGGAGGGAAGTACCTTCAGGGAAACTGCCTATTGATGTAGGAACCGTAGTGGTAAATGTCGGGACTACCTATGCTATATATGAAGCTGTTCAGAAAAACAAACCGTTGATTGAACGGGTCGTTACGGTTACAGGGAAAAAACTGTCAAATCCCGGAAATTTTCTGGTGAGGATTGGCACCCCGGTTGAAAAACTCATTGAAGCAGCAGGAGGTTTGCCACAGAATTCAGGGAAAGTACTTTATGGTGGCCCAATGATGGGCAAAGCGCTTTCATCAACCGATATTCCTGCGGGGAAGGGATGCTCCGGTATACTGGTAATGCCACTTGAAGAATCCCGTCGGCGTGAAATGAGGGTTTGTATCCGTTGCGCTAAATGTGTTCAGGCATGCCCTATGGGGTTGGAACCATATCTCCTGATGTCCATGAGTGAACGGAATTATTTTGATCGCATGGAAAATGAGAGAGTTATGGATTGCATCGAATGTGGTTCCTGCAGTTATATCTGTCCTTCTGATAGGCCTTTGCTTGATTATATAAGGTTAGGTAAATCTGAGGTTAATAAGATAATTCGTTCAAGAAAATAGAAAATGAATCAGAAACTTCTTGTATCTCCATCGCCCCATATTTCGGGTGACTACAGCATCCGCCAGCTGATGATGCATGTGGTAATTGCCCTGATTCCTGCATTTCTGGTCTCTGTATGGTTCTTCGGCTTTGCGGCTATTCTGGTTACTGCCGTTTCTGTTGCTTCCTGTGTGCTGTTTGAATATGTTATACAGCGCTTTGTGATGAAGGTGAAGCCCACCATTGATGATGGTTCTGCTGTGGTCACCGGTGTGTTGCTGGCCTTTAATGTTCCTGCCAATCTTCCTGTATGGATGATTGTTCTCGGCGCCCTGGTAGCCATTGGAATTGCCAAGATGAGTTTCGGGGGACTGGGAAACAATCCTTTCAATCCTGCTCTTGTTGCCAGGGTTTTTCTCCTGATTTCCTTTCCGGTTCAGATGACTACCTGGCCTTTGCCAAAAGGATTCGAAACCAGTTATACTGATGCTGTCACAGGCGCAACACCACTGGGAATTCTGAAAGAAGGGATACGAAGTGGGGCACCTGTCACTGATCTGTTACATGCTCCAACCATGCCCGACTATCAGCAACTTTTTATAGGTAATATGGGAGGCTCGCTCGGAGAAATAGCTGCCGGAGCTCTTTTACTTGGTTTTATTTATCTTCTCTGGAAGCGTGTTATAACCTGGCATATTCCTGTTACTATAATCCTCACAGTAGCTGCTTTTACTGCAGTTTTGTGGCTTATCAATCCATTAAGGTATGCTGATCCGCTATTTCATATTTTAACCGGAGGCCTTTTGCTGGGAGCAATTTACATGGCTACTGACTACGTTACATCTCCCATGAGCGTGCGGGGTATGTTTATTTATGCCATTGGAATTGGCATTGTTACTGTGGTCATCAGAGTCTGGGGGGCCTATCCGGAAGGGGTATCTTTTGCTATTTTGTTTATGAATGCTTTTGTTCCTTTAATTAACCGCTATATTAAACCAGGGCGTTTTGGAGAGGAGGTGCGCCATGCCTAAACCGGAATCAAACCTCAGAAACATGTTTCTGGCTCTCACATTTATTGCCATGCTGATGAGCGGGGCTTTGTCGTTTGTGTACCTCAAGACAAAAGATCCTATTGCCAGAACCGAACAGGTAAAAAGAGAAAAAGCGATTAGGGAAGCAATTCCTTCGTTTGATTCGCTTGTCGCTATCAGGGAAGCCGTGGGTGAAGGCGATACACTGACAGCTTCCCTGGGCTTTGCCGGAGACACCTTAGCCGGGGTAGCTGTGGAAACATATACAACAAAAGGATTTAGCGGAATGATAAAATTTGTGGTTGGTTTTACTTCTGATGGCAGAATCAATAATCTAACCGGATTTAATCACAAGGAAACCCCTGGTCTTGGTACAAAAATGGCAGAACCCAAATTCAGAAATCAGTTTCTTGGAAAGAACCCTGAAACTTTTAAGCTGAAAGTTAAAAAGGATGGAGGAGATGTAGATGCCATCTCGGCTGCCACAATTACCAGCAGGGCAGTCTGCGACGGAATAACTAAAGCATGGGTAGCTTTCGGAAAAACACGGAAGAGTCTTCAGTCTTATGAAGTAGATTCCGTTTCAGCTGCGACGCCTCCGGGTGAAATGACCAAACAATGACTGATGAACCTGAAATTTACTGAGAAATGAGCAAGCTTTCCTATTTCACGAACGGATTACTTAAGGAAAATCCAACCTTTGTGATGGTCCTGGGTACCTGTCCCACCCTGGCGGTAACTACATCTGCCTTCAATGGAATAGGTATGGGATTGGCTACAACCTTTGTACTTACATCGTCCAACCTGCTGATTTCTTTATTGCGGAATCTGATTCCCGATAAAGTACGGATACCTTCGTTCATTGTAATTATAGCCACCTTTGTTACTATTGTTGATCTGGTGATGAAAGCATTTCTTCCCGATCTTTACCAGGCGCTGGGTATTTTCATTCCGCTGATTGTTGTGAACTGTATTATTATGGGTAGGGCAGAAGCCTTTGCTCAGAAGAATACCCCGGTTCCAGCTATCCTTGACGGGTTGGGAATGGGTGTCGGTTTCACCGTAGCTCTCACTTTGCTCGCTTCCATAAGGGAAATTCTTGGTAATGGCTCAATATTTAATATGAAACTCGTTTCAGAAAGCGCCAGCACCATACTCATTTTCATTCTTGCACCCGGTGCTTTTATTGCCTACGGTTATCTGGTGGCTATAGTTAATATTATCAAGAAAAAATTGTCACTTTAATCAAGAGATTCTGATTATGGAATACGTAATTATCATTATTGCTGCTTTGCTGGTAAATAATGTAGCTCTTGCCCAGTTTCTCGGGATCTGCCCGTTTCTCGGGGTATCGGGTAAAATCAATACATCGGTTGGTATGGGAGCTGCCGTAATTTTTGTTATGTCATTAGCCAATCTGGTAACCTACCTGATTCAGCGATATCTTCTGATTCCCCTTCATATTGAGTTTATGCAGACGATCAGTTTTATTTTGATCATTGCTTCTCTTGTTCAGGTGGTCGAAATTATTCTGAAAAAGGTAAATCCTTCCTTATATCAAGCACTGGGCATCTATCTGCCACTCATTACGACCAATTGTGCCGTACTGGGTGTTACCCTTCTGGCTGTTAAAAACAATTTCAACCTTCTGGAAAGTGTGGTTTACGGAGCATCCATGGCAGCTGGCTTTACACTTGCTCTTATACTTCTGGCAGGCATCAGGGAACAGCTCGATTTGCTGAATGTTCCCAAAGCGATGAAAGGATTTCCAATTTCACTGATTCTTGCCGGGTTACTTGCTATGGCTTTCTGGGGATTTTCCGGCATAGTTTAGAACCCCCGGATTTTTTATGCTCAGTTTTTCATACTGACTGGCTGTCCGGTGGTTTCAAGCACATTATACCATAATTCACTCTCAAGTGATATCTTTTTACGTTTTTTTACGGCCACGGGTATTGGCAAAACCGTAAATTCGTTATTCCAGTGTCCCACCACAAATCCGCTTTTGCCCGCCATAGCCGCATGGACTGCATTCTGGGATAACTGGAGGCAGAATTTGCTGTCGTTGGCATTGGCCGGTGCGGAACGGATAATATAACTTGGATCGATGTATTTCAAGGTATAAGGGAATTTTTTATGGTCAAATTCTTCCTGAATTTTTTCCTTAAGAAACAAACCGATATCCTTATGAAGAATATTGCCGGAAGCATCCTTTCTAATGGTATTATCCTCGAACAGGTGCTGGCCGGCCCCTTCAGCTACAACCACAAGCGCATGGTGTCGTTCATCAAGCCGTTTCCTGAGGGCTTTCAGAAACCCTCTTCCTCCATATAGATCGAAATCGAGTTCGGGGATAAGGACAAAGTTGACTTCCTGGTTAGAAAGGGCAGCATTAGCAGCAATAAAACCCGAATCTCTTCCCATCAGCTTAATAAGTGCTATTCCGTTGTAAGCTCCGGTTGCTTCGTTATGTGCCGATCGTATGATATCATTGGCAATGGAGGATGCCGTTTCAAAACCGAACGAGCGATCAATCAGTTCAATGTCATTGTCTATCGTTTTTGGTATGCCTCCAACGGAGATTTTAAGGCCTCTTTTTTTAATTTCTTCATAGATATCCTGTGCACCCCGCAAGGTTCCGTCACCCCCAATAGTAAAAAGGATATTAATGTTCATAATTTCGAGAGCATCAACAATCTCTTCTATGCTTTGCTCTCCCCGGGAAGAGCCCAGAATGGTCCCTCCGGAAAGATGTATATTTTCAACCTGATCGGGAGTCAATTCTATAAATGGATGATTATAGCTGGAAATGAACCCTTCATAACCATATTGTATTCCTATGATTCGTTTAACGCCATAACGATACCATAGTGTCATAACCAGCCCGCGTATAACATTGTTCAAACCAGGACAAAGCCCACCACAGGTAACAATTGCCACTTTTGTTTTGGCAGGTTCAAAAAACAAATATTCCCGGGGCCCGGCCTTTTCGAACGATATGGGTTCAGTGCCAGACTTCATGCATGTGTTGAAATTTTTTAAAGTGGCATCCATTAAAATCCGGTCTTCGTCCGTTACAAAATCATAAACGCCATCTCCGGCAGATTGGGAAAGGTTAAGAGGCGATTTGACCAAACGTTTTCCTAAGACAGGAACTTCATATTCAGGATGCATAATGTAATGATTTGAAGAAAGAAAAGAGACTATTTTGTATGCTTTATGTGGGCATATACGGCAGCACCTACCATACCTGCATTATTCTTCAACTCAGCCATAACCACCGGTGTGCGAACGGTCAGGAACTTTCTGAACGACTCTTCTTTCTTGCTGATACCTCCGCCAATAATAAAACAATCGGGCCAGAACAAATTTTCCATATATTCCAGATACATGTTAAAACGAGGTGTCCAGGAAGCCCAGTCAAGGTCCTCATTTTTCCTTACTGCATCTGAAGCAAAACGTTCTGCTTCCTGTCCGTTAGGAAGGTAAATGTGTCCGAGTTCGGTATTAGGCAGTAGTTTTTTACCGGTAAAAATAACCGTACCAATTCCTGTGCCTACTGTAATCAGAATAACCACCCCGGACTGTTTTTTACCGGCACCAAATTTCATTTCTGCAATACCTGCTGCATCTGCGTCATTAACCGTATATACTTTACATCTGGAAACCGAAGAAAACAATTTGTCAACATTGGTTCCGATAAACGTCTTATCGATATTGGCTGCGGTGCATGCAATTCCATTTCGTATGGCGGCAGGGAAACCACATCCAACAAGGCCTTTCCATTTAAAATGTTTTATAAGCTGATAGATGACATCCGCAATTGCATCAGGAGTTGCCGGTGAGGGCGTTGCAATACGGTGTCTCTCAGTGACCATTTTCCCTGTCTTTATATCTATAATGGCACCTTTTATTCCTGATCCTCCGACATCAATTCCTAAAACTTTTCTGCTGTTCATGCAAGGTAGTTTTTTGTGAATGAAAAGTTAAACAACATTAATCTGACCCAAACAAAACCAACTTTTTCACCAGTTTAAAGTAAATAAAAATTCTTCAATTAACCACTTGACACATGAATAAATTCAATCTGTTATTTAGACTTCTATCCAGCAAGAACAGGCATCTAATTGTACTCACAGGGATTTCCACAATCAGGTAAATAGCCGGAATGTAAATTGTTAATAATCTATTGCAATGATTTATAGTTTTTTACCTAACTTCGTATTATCAATCCTAATAACCATATTATGGGAACACAGCCAGCCCCTTCTTCAACCGGCGGAAAGTCTTCAGCCGGCTGGATTATAGCGGTTGTTGTCATCGTGCTTGCAGCAGCCAGCCTTATTATTTTCAGACATCAAGTTGTGCCTGGGGTTAAATCAGTTTTTGCCCGCTTTTTCCACAAGAAGCCTCCGCTTGAAATTGTACTGCAGGATACTGTTCCTCCTCCTGTTTCAGAACCTGTGCAGGTTCAACAACCTCTTCCCCCCGGCAAAAAGTATTATATAATTGTAGCGTCGTTCCGTATCGAAAGCAATGCTGACAAATACGTGCAATTTTTACAGCAAAAGGGGTATGAATCAACCAAAATTCCCCGAACAAGAAAGAATATGTACGCCGTGAGCTGTACCTCTTTTGCCACCCAGAAAGAAGCCCTTGACAACCTGAATCACTACCGAAACACTGTTAATGCCAGGGCCTGGGTGTTGGGTTATTAGACCCTCTTCTGATGTCGTCATTTAGTTTGCGCAGGCAGAAAAAACTGCGATACCATTTTCTTTTCCCGTACCTTTTGGGGTGAAAACACATCAGGATGATAAGTATCGCTGATGTAAAGACTGGTTTGGTTACAATAGAAAGGACTTCCTGGTATACCTGAATTTCCTGTAGGAATAACAGTTAGTGAGTTATCCCAACTGGCAAGGTCGAATATATGCCTTTCTGAGGCTCCATGGTTTACGGTAAATGGTGTTCCGAAAGAATAGGAATAGGGCCGTACTGTGTGGTAGCTACCGCCGGTGCGGAACGGACCCCGGTTCAGATGGAAAAGCTTATCCAGAAGAGCCACCTTACCCAGGGGATGAGCCAGAGTGAGTGTATGAACATCGCCCCATTTCCACCTGCTGATATCATCACCAAGCATATTGTGCAGGGAGTCAATAGACTGGTGAAAGGCTAACCGTATTATATCCGACAATGTTTCTTTTCGGTCGGTTGTGGTTACGTCATCACACCATGCTGAACACGGATTCCTCCAGACAGCATATACAGCAAATTTTGGCATTGACGATTCTTCATAATACTTTCTGAACAGGGTGTCGCCCATTTCGTCGGCCAGTAATAGTCTGAAGAGATGTTGGTATATCATTTCAAAAACCAGCGGAGCAGACTGGTCAGCCCGCATGGTGCCATCCCAGCTGGTCAAGGTGTCAAGTATCTGCTTTTCCAGGGCAGAAAGGTTTTCAGCCTGACCAACTGAGGAGAGAATGCCCGGTAGGATTTCTTTTGCTAGAAGGGAGGTTTCATCTGTTTGAATTCGCATGAAATCATTCGTATTCATTTTGTCAGCAGAGTCAAGAAGCTGGCATATCCTTTCATACCGGTATGGAAGAGAAAACCATCGTCCGATAAACCAGGGGAAATTGTCACTTACAGGCCGGTTATTGGCTGATGCCACATATCCTGAAGGCGGGTTAAATACATACGGCAGGTCTTTTGTCGGCACAAATCCCTTCCAGTCATATTCATCTGTATCACCGGGTCTGAAACCTAATCTGGAAGGTTCCTTACGAACAGGTATCCCGGCTGCATAAAACATTCCAATATTTCCTGAAACATCAGCATATACAATATTCTGACTTACAGCCAGAAAGGTTGATACAGCAGTACTAAAATCTTTCCAGTTATGAGCATGGTTCAAAAGATAGATCGTTCGCATTTCGTTGCTGTATTCATCGCCCACCCAATGCATGGAAACAACCTTATCACCGAAACCCTTGAATGATGAAACAACAGGCCCCCTGTGGGTGAAACGGTTAATTCTCTCAATTTCAGTTCCTTCTTTGGAACGGATTTTTTCTTTGCGGATTTCCATATTCCTCCAGTTCCCGTTGAAAAGGTACTGATTGGTATCCTGAGGGTTGACGGTTTCCAGGAAGAAATCAACATTATCAACATAGGCATTGGTCATCCCCCATGCAATACTGTCGTTATGTCCGCAAATAACCAGAGGTTGGCCGGGCAAGACTACTCCTGTTACATTCAGTTTCCCGGGTATTATCTGTTGCATCTGGTACCAGATTCCGGGAATTCCGAAGGAAAGATGCATGTCGTTGGCCAGCATGGGTTTTCCTGAAGCAGTTTTCTTTCCGGAAACCACCCAGTTGTTACTTCCTTTGAAAACCTGCAACCCTGATACTTCAATGAACCTGTCTAAACTTATTATTTCTTCAGCCAATCCTGAGGTAGCCGGTAGGTTATTGTAAATAAACGATTTGTACCACTTCATTGATGGAATAATCTGCGAGGCCAGGCTATCGCCCACCCGTGATACAATTTCATTAACCAAAATTTCGCTCCAGCCCGATTTTAGATCCCAGGCCATGTAACCAATCAGGTTGAGGGAATGAACAGGTTCCCATGGTTCAGGTTGGTATCCCAGCAACCTGAATTCAAGAGGAAGTTTATTTTCCTGATGCTCCAGATACTGATTAACTCCTTCGCTGAAGGAGAGAAGGGCTGTCTTCAGTTCAGCACTGCAACTGTCGAGAATACGGTACGATTTGTCAGAATACCGCAACGCCCTCAGCAACTGATCAGTGGTAGCAAATGAACTTCCGAAAATCTCTGAAAGGCGGCCGGTGGTGACCCTTCGCAGTAAATCCATCTGCCACATACGGTCCTGCGCCAGGATATATCCAACAGCCATGTAAAGATCATGCTCATTTTTTGCAAAAACATGCGGAATGCCGAGTGAGTCACGGATTACTTCAACCGAGTCGTATAATCCTTTCAGAGGAATGTTCCTGCCATAGTCAGGAAGGGCCATCTGTCGTAAATGACGGATGAACATGGTTCCGACCAGAATGAGAAATAAAATCACAATCAGAACAATACGGAGAATGCGATAAATTTTTTTCATGACCCGGATTTTAAGCCGAAATTGGAGTACAATTCCGGAATTTGCATCCAATATAAAAAATTAACGCAAGATTGCATATGGCACCTCGGAAAATATTCTTTAATTTGAGGCATAGAACCTAAAAACCAGCATTATGAAAAAATTAACCTCTTTGATGTTTTGTCTGGGTTTTATGATGAATTTCATACTGGCATCAGGCCAGGATGACAGTATTCCGGCAAAAAAAAGCACCATTAAGAAAGGCTGGACCTTTGGAGCAGTACCTGCCATTACGTATAACAGCGATCTGGGATTCCAGTATGGTATTGTTACGGAGTTTTACTATTATGGCGATGGAAGTACTTATCCCAAATACCTGCAGAACTTTTATCTCGAGTGGTCGCGATATACCAAAGGGAGCGGCATAAATATGTTACGGTACGATTCGGAACATTTGATCCCGGGAATCAGGACCACAGCAGAATTGAGCTATCTGACGGAACAGGCGCTCGATTTTTACGGATTTAACGGATATGAGGCTGTCTTTAACAACGATTTTATGGATGATAAAAGTGACAGCTATATTTCGCGGATGTTCTACCGGATGGACAGGAAACAGGTACGGGCTAAAGTTGACCTTCAGGGTCCGCTGGGGACAGACAAACTGCGCTGGCTGGCCGGAATTGAATACAGCCATTTCAAACTTGGCACGGTTGATATAGAAAAGCTTAATAAAGGCAAAGATCCTGATGAAATGTTGCCAGATACCGCCCTTTTGTATGACCGCTATATTGAAGCCGGCCTGATACCTGCTGATCAGGCCAAAGGAGGAAACAACACCCTGTTAAAAGCCGGGATTGTTTATGATACCAGGGATCACGAACGCGGACCTATGAAGGGAATCTGGACAGAAGCTCAGCTGCTTCTGGCTCCCTCGTTTCTCGGAAACGGAGATTATGCGTATACACGCCTGATACTTACACACCGGCAGTATTTTACCCTTGTGCCAAAAGTACTTTCTTTTGCATACCGTCTAAGTTATCAGGGAAAACTAACTGGAACCATGCCGTTTTATATGCTTCCTTTTGCGTACAACACAGCACCCGATTATACCCGTGATGGTTTTGGCGGATCAAAGACAATAAGAGGCGTTATGCGGAACCGGGTGGTAGGTGATGGCGTTGCCTTCGGAAATCTTGAACTCCGCTGGAAGTTTTTGCGTACTGTATGGTTGAACCAAAATATATATCTGGCTTTAAGCGCATTTTATGATGGAGGCATGGTGGTAAACAAATACAAGCTGGCTGCCGATCCTCCCGCTGATTTAGTGCCGTTTTTTTCAGACAAAAAGGAAAGTTTACACAGTGGTGTTGGAGGAGGCTTACATATAGCTCTTAATGAGAATTTTATTGTAGCTGCCGATGTGGCCCATGCTGTAAATCCTGAAGACGGGAAAATGGGAATTTACATTGGGCTTAACTGGTTGTTCTGATACAGAATTGGGTAGTTTATCTTCCTGACCACAGAATAAATTATTCAACTAAAGAAGCAACAAAAATTTCCATCTTAGGAACATTTTCTATTTGTATTCCGGATTCAGAGCATTGGGATGCAAATATAATTCAAGCTTTCAGGCAGCTCAGTTGAGCCATGCATTCCGTATATGCAATGTGAATTCAGGATGAAGATTCATCGTGGCTGACAATAAAATTCTTGCATGATCACCATACATCTCATACAGTTTATTTGATAACAGTTTTGTTTATCTCCATATCTGAGTATCCCCATGAAATAATATTCTCAAGCAGTGGTATTAGTGTCTTACCTCTTTCTGTCAAACTGTATTCAACTTTGGGAGGTATCTCATTATAAGCCTTTCTGTAAATCACTCCAAGGCTTTCCAAATGCCGTAATTCCTGTATGAGCATTTTTTCAGTTATGCCTAAAACGTCTCTTTTAAGTTCACCAAATCTCCGGCAATTTGATCTCAGACTCCATATTATTCCTATTCTCCATTTGCCTCCGATGAATTTGAGAGAGTGTTGAACCGGACAGTTTCTTAACAATTCTTCATGAGATATGTCCTTTTTCATTTTTTTTATTTTTTATAATACAGATAATCAGGTATTAATATACTAATAGTATGTATCTTACTAAGTTGTAAGTACTTGACATAAGCAAATTTAAGTATTATTTTTGATGTCTAAAATTAGTTTAATTAAAAACAAAATTATGAACAGAAAAGTTTTTTTAACCCAACTTTCCGCAGTAGGTATTTTACCTTTTTCTGCAGGATTTCTTTCCTTAAAGGAACCTGGTCTGGCTGAGCCAGGTTATTTAACTCCTAAAATGGCAAGTCCTGAACTGAAAAATTCTTACTGGTACATTGGCCATTTAATGAGTATTCTGATTTCAAGTAAGGATACGAACGGTGCTTTTTCATTGATTCATGGATATGAGATAAAAGGGCTTGAACCACCACCTCATATTCATACAAAGGAAGATGAATCCTTTTATATAATCAATGGAGAGATAAATTACACGGTAGGCAATGAAGTGTTTAATGCAAGGGGTGGTGATTGGATCTTTCTTCCGCGCAATATTCAGCATTCTTTCCAAGTTCAGTCTGATCAAGCCGAAGTATTGATACAACTTTCCCCTGGTGGATTTGAAGAATACTTTAAGGAGATGAGTGAACCAGCCCAGGCTCTCACCATTCCTCCCCGCCCACAGGGCCCGCCAAATGTGAAAAGGATAGTTGAAATTGCATCAAAATATGGAATTAAGTTTCCTGGTTTAGGATAAGAGTTTGGATTTTTATCCGTTAGATTTTATTAAGTAGGCCAGGGCAACAATGCATCAGTGTTTCCTTTTGTTTAAAGTTATCAGTCCGCAAGTTGCTGTATTGAAGGTATTGCAAAAGCATGTTATCCGCCTACTTGTTTTCCGTATTTTTGTTTTCTGATATAATACTGTAAAATGCCGGCCAGAGCTATAATTAGTGAAGGTGCCACAGTATTGATGATTTGCCATTTTGTCCGTTCGTTCCGTACCTTGTTACGATCGAGTACTCGTAGCCTGAATTCCTTGTTGCGCAATTGAATGATTCCTGATGCATCGGTCAGGTAATTCAATGTATTCACAACAAATTCC
>CAZJQN010000068.1:0-18920 GCA_964548125.1 uncultured Bacteroidales bacterium
CTTCGCCAGTTATAGACAACATTGTTCACAATTTCGGCACTTTCCTTTTCCGGCTGGCGGTGATATCGGCTTCCCTGCAATCTGGGATTCCTGCTGATATGGTGCGCCAGAAGATTATGATGGAACGAGGCATTCATCCCTCCCCATATTCCTCCATATCCGTGTTCTCCTTTTTTATGAACCGACATATCGAGGCTTTCACTTATGATGCACCATTGCATAGTAAAATTCTCATTGTCATAGAAAGAAGCGGTTTCATCAACTGACCAGCTGAAACTGCAATGGTCAATGATGATATTGCTGTTTCCTTTTGAGTTAATGCAATCGAAAGCCATTCCCGATTCATCGCCAAGTCGTATCCTTATATACCGAATGATGATGTTGTTGGCACGAATAATCAGAGGATATTTTTTCAGACAGATGCCGTCTCCTGGAGCAGTCTGTCCGGCTATGGTCAGATTACCTGATTTTATTTCAAGGGGCGATTGAAGTTCAATAGTCCCTGAAATCTGAAAAACGATTGTGCGCGGGAAATCCTTTCCAATAGCATCTCGCAAACTACCCGGTCCGTCATCATTCAGATTGTCAACAATCAGAGTTTTTCCTCCTCTTCCTCCTGTTGTGAACATTCCGGCGCCTTCTGCTCCGGGGAATGCTGGTATTCTGTCAGGCTTGCCAGATTCCCGGTTCCCGTTAGATTTTTTTGCGACCAAAAGGAGGAAACACATCGTTCCTAACAGTGATAATGCCAACAATCGCATAACAGATCTGTTTCGTCTAACAGCCGGCCGGCAACAGACCGGCCGGCTGAAAATTAGAAAGCACTAACTTTCATCTGATATAATGAATTATTCACACCTTACCACTTTGAGTGTCGCGGAAATATCGTCATTTTCAAAGGTAAGGAAATAAATACCCGGTTTGATGTTTTTGAGGTCAACCGTAGTCTTTGGTTCAAAGCAGTTCTTTGTGATCAATGTTTGTCCCAATGCGTTCTTCAGTGCAAGTTTTCCGGTTGATGGAAGGGAAACGATAATCTGTTCCTTTGCCGGGTTGGGGTAGAAACCAAATTCGCTGGCATTGTTTCCCCTGATTCCCGTTACCAGAATATGGACTGAATAGGTAGCCTTTGTTCCATCTTCGGCCGTAACTGTTATAGTAACATCAGCAGGGAGATTGGCAATTTCTCCATCTCCCTCCACACTCGCCTTTTCATCGTTTGGAACGGCAGTGAGTGTAACGGATGTTGTCCCTGATGGGAGTTCCAAAGTATAGGAGGTGATATCAGGATCAAATTCCGGAGAAAGTGTTCCTGCACTAACCGTAAGTGAGGCAAGGCTTGCATCGTTTGAAAGAACTGAAATGCTGACGGTATAAGTTTTGGTAGTTCCATCTTCAGCCGTAACGGTAATTACTGCATCAGCAGGAAATGAAGTAAACTCACCGGTTCCTGTTACGGTTGCTTTTGCATCATTAGGAGTTGCATCAAGGGTGACACTGGTCGATCCTGCGGCTAATTTCAGGACATATTCTGTTATTTCAGGATCGAATTCAGGGGAAAGTATTCCCGAGCCAGGCGTAAGTGTTGCGAGTGTTGCATCGTTTGAAAGAACGGAAATACTTACTTTATAAGTTTTAGTAGTTCCGTCTTCGGCCGTTACAGTTATTACTGCATCAGTTGGGAATGATGTGAATTCGCCGGTACCTGTCACGGTTGCTTTAGCATGATGGGCTGTTGCATCAATCGTAACGCTGGTCGTGCCGGCAGGAAGCTTCAGAGTATATTCTGAAACGTTTGGGTCAAAAAGAGGGGAGAGGGTTCCAACATCCGGAGTTAATGAGGCAAGCAGTGCATCCCCAGATACAACTTCCTGAATAAGAGAGTCAGGAATGAAGTAGCCTCTCTGGGGTGCGTAGGCACCTGATTCATCCCAGATAATCCAGTCAACAACCCCACCAAGGCTCGAACTGGAATTTCCGTCACCAAACCGGAACCATTTATTGGTCGTGGCTGTAGGAGTAGTTACAGTTGCCAGCGGAACGGGATTTTCGTCAAGGTAGAAATTTACAAGGTTTTGGTCTTTGGTAATCCGGTATATGTGCCATCCTGTGGCTTTTTTCATCGTTCCGGTTGTTCCGGATTCTTTTAATTCCCATGTATTGTCGGTTTTAACATACAGCCTTTCACGCCACCCGAAATGTTCGAAATCGAACTCCATAACCCGATTTAGTGTGTCGGATATGCCTTTGACACGTGCCACCATAGTAACAGCAGGCGGTTCGTCAGATGGCCAGTTATATCTCCACATGAATTTGCTGGCAGCCGGATGAACAATCAATTCAAGCAGAGAATTATCGGGATGGTCCGGATCGGTCAATAGAGTATTGGTATAGGTTCCGGAAACATTACTCGTAATAAATACAGGCGTATTGTCACCGGGAAGAACCCTCCCGGAATATACCTTCCATCCGGCTTTCCTTTGAAGGAGGGAATCGGGAATTGCATCTCCCTGCCCGGGGGCATAACAACCAGTTTCATCCCATATAATCCAGTCGATCAAAGCCCCGGTAGTAGTCGCTCCGTCATTATCACCGAAACGAAAATATTTACT
The DNA here is from genome assembly GCA_964548125.1 of uncultured Bacteroidales bacterium. GTDB lineage: Bacteria > Bacteroidota > Bacteroidia > Bacteroidales > JAAYUG01 > JAAYUG01. Next base: position 2,613 of record CAZJQN010000068.1, read on the forward strand.
GGTGGTGGTTGTTCCAGTCTTAACGGCTGCAACAGGCTTTGATTGCTCATCAAGATAAATGAAAGCACTATCATTTTTCATAGCAAACCTCAGCATGTGCCAGTCCATAACATTGGCAGGGAAGGATCCTTTGAACCCAGACTGCTTCAGTTCAAATGTATTATCTTTTTTAACCACAATTCTCTCACGGTAGGCACCGTTTTGCACATCAATTTCCATTACTCTGTCAAGAGTGTCTGAGATTCCTTTTAATCTGGTTACCAGAGTAAAATTGGGTGTTGCTGCCGGGAAATCATACTTCCATAAAAACTTGGCGTCCTTAGGGTACACTAAAAAGGAATAAATAGAATCACCCGTTTTCTCTGGATTAGGCAGAATTGATTCAACAGGAGGTGCTCCGGAGGCACTGTTTGAGACAAAAGCCGGATTGCTCAGGTTGGGAAGGGCCTTTCCCGTATATACCTTCCAGCTTTGTGCCTGGATAGCGAAGAAAGCTACCAGCAGGAAACAGCTCAGGGTAACAGTTTTTTTCATAAGCATAAAGATTTAGGTGAATTATTGGTTAAGTTCGATAGCGGCCAGAATAAATGCTGCAACCCCTTTTGGGTCATTGTCAACTTGTTTTTCGTTTATATAGTAAAAATAGGAGCCATCTCTGTATGGATTTCCTCCCAATCCGCATGATCCGCAAATATGTGTGAGAGTTGGCAGTCCGTCATTATCGGTAATAACAAATTCCCGGACAATACCCTGAAAACTTTTGAGAGCTTCTTTGTAAAATTTCTGAGGGAGATACCCTTTTTTAGCCCCTCTGGCAAAAGCATAGGTGAACATGCATGAGCCGGAAGCTTCGGGATAATTTCCCGGGCTGCCGGGTTTATCAATAACCTGGTGCCAGACCATCTTCTCAGGGTCCCGTACCTTGATCAATGCATAACATACTGAACGGAATATTCTGATCAAAGAATCTCTTCCATGATAATTTTCCGGGACAAAATCAAGAACATCGACCAGTGCCATGGTAAACCATCCTATTCCCCGGCTCCAGAAAATTTTCGAAGTTCCGGTTTCCGGGTTGCACCATGCCTGTGATCTGCTTTCATCCCAGGCATGATAAAGAAGTCCTGTTGAGGGATCAAGGGTCCTGTCGTAGATCAGGGTTATTTGATGAAAAACCGTATCAAACCATTTATCATCATTAAATTCTCTGGCATATTGCGCCATAAAAGGAGATGACATATAGATACCATCGAGCCACATCTGCCAGGGGTATACTTTTTTATGCCAGAACCCTCCTGATTTTGTTCGGGGCTGATTTTCAAGTTGATGAAGCAACTGAAGCAAGGCTATATGGTATTTTTCTGAAGCAGTTCTTTTATAAAGTGTAATCAGATTCTTTCCGGGGTTGATATTGTCAAGATTATAGTCTTCCAGCTTATATGTTTTGATTTTACCATCTTCGCTGATAAAATAATCCATGTAAGATTGCATATAATTCGAATAGGCAGGATTGAGATATCCGAGTCTGTCAATGGCTTGTCCCAGAAAAGCTAAATCGTACTGCCATTTAACTGTCCTGGGATTATTGTATTTGACCAGACTATCAGATCTCTGTATCACAGCACTGGCCATTTGCTCAGCCCAACTTTTGGGAGAAGGATTTTTCCCTGCCTTGCCAGAAATGGCATGACACCCCGAGAGGATGAGTAATGCTGTACAGATAGTTGAAAGCAGTGTCATAAGGAAAAATAATTAATCGAAAGTTAAATATTGATAATGAACAACAGGGTGGAATAACAGCCGGAAATAGGGGGGTAAATTGTCATTTAATCAAATAATAAACCATCAAGATTTTGTTTCTTGAGTTCTGTCTAAATACGGACAGGAATTATATGAATAAGTTATCTTTGTAGTAATCCACTCCTGGACCATGCGAAAAAACATACAGGTACATTTTGCAAGACGTTTTTTTATCGGTTTGATGATTTTATTCTGTTCTTTGGTTTATGCGAGAAATGAGCGGATTGAGATTGAACGTTTTGATCATCTGAACACCAGGGACGGTCTTTCACAGAACTCAGTCTTGAGCGCCTATTGCGACCATATCGGTTTTCTATGGTTTGGTACAATGAATGGCCTGAACCGGTATGATGGATACTCCTTTAAGGTATATAAAGCGCGTCCGGGAGAAGCCTATATGCTGTCCAACAACCGGATCAGCGGAATTTGGGAAGACCAGAGAGGATTTTTATGGGTCAATACGTATGACGGTTATTATCATTATCTTGACAGAGAGCATGACCGGTTTATTACTTTTCCGTTTTATGACAATTCGGAAGAAGAAAGAAACAGTGCCATAAAATGTTTTGCGCAAATAAACAAAAATGAGATCTGGCTAGGGTCTGATAATTCCGGAATATACAGATTGCTTTATGACAGCCTGACGAATAAATACCTGGTTCAGCGGTTTGTTTCACGAGGTATTAATGCCATTACCAATAATACAATTCGCTTTATTCTTTCTGATCAGAAAAGGAATATCTGGGTCGGCACGCTTAGAGGGCTTAATTTTTATACGGCTTTAGCCATGAAATCAGGGCAGAACGAATTTCAGCATTTTCTTGTGCATGAAGAATTTACTGCTGGAGTAGCCACTGATAATGAAGTATGGTTTGGTACACGCAGGAATGGGATTATCATATACTCTTTTGCAGAGAAGAGATTTATCAGAGAGGTAAGGCTACCTGAAAGAGAGGAAATCACAGCATTGGTTTACGGGAAAAATGGCTATATAGCAGTAGGTACAGGTTCTGACGGCCTCTACCTGATCCGTCCTACAGATCGGAACGTATCACATTTCAGCTTGCCAGGCAGAAGAGTTACCCGCATTTATGAAGACCGGCAGGGTATGTTCTGGGTTAATACTAACAAATTTGGTGTCAGCCGGATAGATCCTCTATTGAAAATTTGTCGCACATATACTTTAACACCAGAAGATATTCAACCTTTAATTGATGACGAGAGGCAATATTTTTTTGAGGACAGCAAAGGAAATCTCTGGATCGGCCTTCATGGGGGAGGTCTGGCACTTTATGACCGTTTGTCTGATCAGTTCCGCTTTTTCAGGAATAATCCTGTTGACCCTAAAACCATATCCTCCAATTTTGTTCATTGCATAACTGAGGATAAATCGGGGCTTTTGTGGGTTGGGACTGGGCAATCCAATGGAGGAATTAATAAAATAATTCCGGCTAACAATTCTTTCCGGCATATTGTTCCCAAGGTACCGATCAATGATATATCTGATAACGTGATACGTTGTATTTTTCAGGACAGCAATAATAATATATGGGTAGCAACAAAGTCAGGAAAATTATATGTATATGATGAAGCCTTTGCCCTCAAAACAATCTTTGATAATATACCCTTGGTCAATGGATATGTTCCTGTTTATAATGTGTATACAATTATTGAAGATAGCAAGGGATATCTTTGGCTCGGGTCTAAGGGAGGAGGAGTTGCCGTTAGCCGAACATGTCTGAAAAATGTAAAGGAAGATTATCGCAAACTGAAGTTTGATATTTATCGGCATAATTATTCTGATTCGACTTCACTTTCGGGCGATATGGTATATTCAATCCTCGAAGACCGGCAAAACAGAATATGGATCGGAACATACGGTAACGGATTAAATCTGGTGATAAGCCGTGACCATGAACGCTTGTACTGTCATCGTATAAACAGGAAAAACAGTAATCTTTCGAGTGATGTGGTTCGACAGGTTTTCGAAGACTCGAAGGGTAATATTTGGGTTGCAACTATATTCGGAGTAAACTGTTTACGCGATCTAACTTTGAGGGATTCAATAATATTTGAAAACTTCAGGTATGATCCGCTCAATCAGGAAAGCCTGAGCTACAATGATGTAATTCATATATATGAAGATTCCCGGAATAGGATCTGGTTTGGTACATTTGGCGGCGGATTAAACCTATATTCAGGTAACGGTAAATTCAAGCGGTACACCCAATTGTCGGGTCTTGCAAATGATGCTGTGTTTGGAATTCTTGAAGACAGAAACGGATATTTGTGGTTAAGTACCGAGAACGGATTGTCGCGGTTTGATATTCGTGAAGAGAAATTTGAAAGTTATAATGAGAACAACGGTTTGGTCTCTGCATCATTCAATGAGAATGCTTGTTGCAGAACCCGGTCAGGACTGCTTCTTTTTGGTGCCAATGATGGTTTGCTCATAGTTACTCCTGCAATTATGCAGGGATATGGTGTTCCTCCTCCATTGGTGCTTACAAATTTCCAGTTGTTCAATAAGGATGTCAGCTTTGATGATCCTGATTCCCCTTTAAAAACAACAATTGAAACGACTCAAAAGATAGTACTCCATCATAATCAGTCCAGTTTCAGCCTCGATTATGCTGCCTTGAGTTTCTTTGATCCGGGGAAAAATCAGTATGCTTTTATGCTGGAGAATTTCGATAAAGGGTGGAATATGGTCAAGGGTCAGCGAAGGGCTTCTTATACAAATATTCCACCGGGGGATTATATTTTCAGATTGAAAGGTGCCGGTTCAGATGGGACATGGACCCCTGTTCCTCTTTCATTGAAAATCACCGTTCTTCCTCCATGGTGGAAAACCTGGTATGCTTATATTTCTTACGTTATTCTGTTCCTGGTTCTGGCGGAAATAAGCCGGCGGATTATCATCCGTTACCTTCATCTTCGGAATGAACTGCGTGTTGAAAGAAGAGTCAATGAAATTAAACTTCAATTTTTTACCAATATTTCACACGAAATTAGAACGCCTCTCACATTGATCCTTGGTCCTCTTGAGGATATCAGGAGAAATGAAAATCTGCCAGCACAATTGCAGGGGCCTGTTGAGATCATGTACAGAAACGGGCAGCGGATGCTCCGACTGATAAATCAGCTGCTGGATTTCCGAAAGGTGCAAAATAATAAAATGACTCTAAGGGTTCAGAGAGTGAACTATCCGGTATTTCTTAAGGAAGTATGCAAAAATTTCAATCATCTGGCTGAAAGAAAAAAAATTCACTTTGTGAATACAATTCCTGATAGTGCTGTTTATGTTTGGTTTGACCCTGAGAAAGTCGACTCAATCCTGTTCAACCTGCTGTCAAATGCATTTAAATTCACACCTTCCGGTGGAACTATTAGCGTTGTGCTGAATCTGAATGAGAATGGCAGTTATATCGATACCGTTATTGCCGATCAGGGGCCCGGCATACCTGCTGACAAAATTCCCTTGATTTTCAATCGGTATACTTCATTTTCCGCCGAAAAAAAATACTTTTCCAGTACCGGTCTGGGTCTTGCTTTGTCAAAAGAATTGGCCCTGCTTCATTCAGGTGATATTCTTGTGGAAAGCACACCGGAGAAAGGAAGTATATTTACCCTGAGGCTCCCTCTTGGAAAGGAGCACTTTAGACCAGACGAACTTTGCGAAGATTCTCAACCAGCCTTTTCTGTTATTCCGGATACTGTCCTTTCAGATGAAACTGTTCTGGATTCTTCGATGGTAAAAATTCAGGGATGCAAAATTGTTCTTGTTGAAGATAACCATGATATTCTGGATTATGTTTCGGCAGTTCTTTCAGAAAGGTTTACGGTTATTTGTGCTTCTAACGGAAAACAAGGACTGGAAATCATCAGAAAAGAACTACCTGATCTGATTATAGCTGATATAATGATGCCAGAACTGGACGGTCTCGAATTGACACGCAGGATAAAGGAGGATTTCAGGACCAGTCATATTCCTGTCATTTTGCTTACTGCATTGTCGGGCATTGAAGAGCAGATAGAAGGAATAAAGACTGGTGCCGAAGCCTATGTGGTTAAGCCATTTCATGCTGTATATCTCAAGGAACTTGCCGCCACGCTCATTAAACAGAGAGCGATGATTTTTCAGAAAGTTGCCGGTAAAAATAGTCTGGAACCCGAAGATCTGAAAATCACATCACGGGATGAAGAATTCATCCGCAAAATAATTGCTCATATTGAGGAGCATTACTCTGATTCCGACTTTAATGTTGAAAAACTTGCAGAATTGTCTGGTTATGGACGTACTGTTTTCTACAACAAAATAAAAAGTTTTACTGGTCTTAGCCCTGTTGAGTTTCTCAGGCAGACGCGGCTTAAAATTGCAGCAAAATATCTTTTAACCCCGGGATACAATATCTCCGAAATTGCCTATTTATGCGGGTTTAATGACGAAAAATACTTCCGGAAATGCTTCCGTGACTTGTATGGAATGACCCCTACTGACTACAGGAACAAAAATAGTGTTCCGAAAGTGAAAACTGCAAAGGACAGTTGAACCCACACTGCGCATTAATCCTCCTCTTTCAATACATTTCAGCAGGATTAAACCGATTACCTGTTCCTAAAACCATGTTTGTTTGAATTCCTGATACAGAATCCCTGATAAGCTTATCTGACAATCAGCAATTTTTGTGCGCCTTCGTTCGATCCTGCTTTCCACCGCACAATGTAAATTCCTTCAGGAAGCAAGTCAACCGGAAAAGTGATGATGGAAAGACCTGCCGCGACAGAATAATAATTTTGCAATAGCACATTTCCTGCAAGACTGGATACTGTTAGTTCTATTTTTTCAGGTTTGCCGGTAACTACCTTTAGAAATACCTTGTCGAAGGCAGGATTTGGATAGAGTTTCAGAACTGCTGGTGTTGCCTGATCATAAAGACCTGAAGGTGTTTCAAAGAAGGAGATTTTATCAAGATACGGTCCGCCTGTTGTAGAAGTAAGAATGAAACGGATAGTATTGATTCCGCTGTTAAGGGCCAGACTAATCTGAATCCTTTTCCAGTTTCCGAACGCGCCGGTCGATGACATAGTGAGGGATGGCAGTACCACTGAGCCGTTCACCAGCACTTTCATAGTGGCATTATTTTCACTTGAATAGGTGACGGTGATAGTTTTTACATCATTTTCCTCCGTATATACTTCGAATTCCACATAAGCTCCATACTGATTGTTGTAAGCAGCATACCCATCTCCTGAGTATCCGGGATAATCGGAAGCTTTGATTACATTAAATAATGTTGCATTTTCAGCCTCATACAGCGAATCGTTCAGGGGCAGGAAAACCGCCGTAAAATTCAGATTACTGGTCATATTAATTAAGAGAGGATTCTGGGGTCCTGAATAATCCCCGCTCCAACCTGAGAAATACCAGCCTGAAAAAGGAACAGCAGTCAGTGATAAAGATGTGCCGTTTCGCACAGGATTTTCAGCAGGTATTCCTTCAACCTGGCCGCGACCGTCAATTCTGACGATCAGTGTGTAATATGTAAATGTATCAGGTACAAAATGAGCTGTAATATTCATAGCAGAGTCGACACGGATTTTTGTATTGCCTGATGAACTCTGAACATCTCCTGACCATTCATAAAATACCCATCCATTGCCAGGGAGGGCGTATAATGACAGTTCCGTTCCTTTCCGGTACCATCCCGAATCGGGAAATACATAACCATTTCCTTCAATCTGAAAGGTTATTTTGACCTTTTCGTTCTGCCATTCCTCCCCGGTTTCAAAAGCACCGAGATCAGGGGCCGGGCCGTTAAACGGTAAACCGACATCGGTTCCGCCATCAATCATATCGCTTGTTTCTGCGAGCCGCAGAAAGGGAATATCAGGCAGTGAACCGTCAGGATATCTGGGCAAGAGGGCAAGAGTATCATTCAGACTGATAAAATCCTCGGCCGAAACGGAAAATCCCTGCCAGCTGTTTTTTTCCTGAAGAGTATTTCCAAAAGCATCAGATGTTTTGCTTTGAAAAGAAACAGAGTTTTTTATAATATGAGTTCCCTCTGATAGTTGATAATTTGGTTTGCTGATTATTTGACCGTTTTTCCAGGAAGTGCAGTTCAGAAGGGTCATGCTTCCGGTATTATGATTATGGTCAAATCCTTTGGCTCCATTGAGGAAGGAAAGGCAATTGGTAACAATGTGGTTGGCAGGGACATAATTGCCTCCCAGTTTGAATCCGTTCCCGTCCCCAAGGCCTGCGATGTTATCATCAAGAAATCCGTTGCGGAAAGCCCAGCAATGGCTTATGTTTACCGGATATTGTCCTTCGTAAAGATCCCAGCCATCATCAAGATTGTTCCATGAGCGGCATCCGTAAAACGAATTTCCCGGACCAATGTCAAGTTTGGCTGCAAAACCATCTGCATTCTCATTGCTAAGTGAATCTATGTTCAGATACGAATCACAATTCACTATTTCATTATAACTGCTTCCTCCGCTGATTTGAAGTCCTGAATCGCGGTTATGATGGAAGGTGCAATTCTCAACCCGGTTATGATGAGCGCCTGAAAAATACATTCCATTATCTCCTGCAGCGTAAATTTCCAGACCTCTGAAGTGCCAGTAATCGGCTCCTATTTCAATTCCCCGGTTTGAACTGTTGTAAACTTGTGGTGAGAAGTCAAGAACCGGATGCTCATTAGGATAAGCCCATAATCGGATGGGCTTTTGTGAAGTTCCACTTTTTTGTTTAGGAATTGATATTTTTTGGGTAAGCGAGTAGGTGCCACCTCTGAGAAGAATATAATCCCCCGGCTGGGATAGATTTATGGCCAACTGAATGGATTGCAACGGGTGTTCCGGCGACAGCCCGTCATTTGTATCTGATCCTGAAGGAGATACATGATAAATTACAGCCTGGATATCTGCTGAAAAGATTGACAGAATAAATGCCGGTACAATAAGTTTTTTGAGTGTCACCATGCTTGCAAAGGTAATTATACTAATTGCTTTCCGGGGGAAAAATTATCGTTTCACAGGGTATATATTGACGTTTGGCCGAAAAAAAAAATTTTGCTTGCCTTAATTTCTCATGTCATGAAGGAATAAATATCTTTGTCTATAACCGAAAATATAACCTAACCCTTGTATTATGAATAAAAAAAACCAAAGATCGCATTTTTCTGGCGGCCGTATCATTTTTGCTATTTTTCTATCCGGGATATTGCTAGTGACCGGATGTAAAAAATGGACAGAGACTGACAATGGAACCTTTATACTAATTAAAAATAAGGGTGGACAAACTCTTGGCTATTCAAAGTCATCAGGGGTAAAGATCATAGTGTCAGCCGGGTTTGCTTTTAAGGATCTGAATAAAAACGGGAAGCTTGATAAATATGAGGATTGGAGATTACCTGCTGAAGAAAGGGCAAAAGATCTGGCATCAAGAATGTCGGTTGAGCAAATTGCCGGTCTGATGCTTTACAGTTCTCATCAGGCAGTTCCTTCCAGAGGACATGGTTACATGGGAGGTAATTACAACGGGAAACCTTTTGAGGAGAGCGGTGCCGATCCATCTGATTTATCGGATGCGCAGATTGAATTTCTTTCAAAAGATAATGTACGGCATGTACTTGTTACCTCCGTTGAAAGTCCTGAAGTGGCAGCCCGATGGAACAACAAAATGCAGTCCATGACGGAAGGCCTCGGTTTAGGAATACCTGTAAATATTAGCTCAGACCCGCGTCATGGAGTTATTGCCTCTGCAGAATATAATGCCGGCGCAGGAGGCCGGATTTCCATGTGGCCTGAACCCTTGGGTCTGGCGGCAACATTTGATCCCGAAATTGTAAGGCAGTTCGGCCATATAGCTGCCCTTGAATACCGTGCCCTTGGAATTGCCACAACCCTTTCCCCTCAAATAGACATTGCCACTGATCCCCGATGGTCCAGAGTAAGCGGAACTTTTGGTGAAAGCTCAAAACTGACTGCAGATCTTGCCAAAGCTTATATTGACGGATTCCAGACCTCCTATGATACCAATGAAATTTCAAACGGGTGGGGTTTTGCGAGTGTTAACGCAATGGCAAAACACTGGCCGGGCGGAGGTACCGGTGAAGGAGGACGTGATGCCCATTTTGCCTTCGGGAAATATGCTGTTTATCCTGGAAACAACTTTGCAGAGCATCTGATTCCTTTTACTGAAGGAGCATTTAAACTCGGAGAAAAAACTGGTTCAGTCTCTGCTATTATGCCATACTATACTATATCATTTGAACAGGACACGATTTATCATGAAAATGTCGGTAACTCATACAGTAAATATATAATCAGTGATCTTCTCAGAGGAAAATACAACTACAAGGGAGTAATCTGTACTGATTGGGGAATTACAGCTGATGAAAGTCCTGAAATAGCCAATATGTTCCTTGGCGGGCGTTGCTGGGGAGTTGAAAAGGGATATACAGTGGCACAGAGGCATTATCGGTTGATTATGGTGGGAATTGATCAGTTTGGGGGTAATAATCGGTCGGAGCCGGTACTCGAAGCGTATAAGATGGGGGTGGAAGAACATGGTGAGTCATTTATGCGAAACCGTTTTGAAGAATCTGCTGTTCGTCTTCTTCTGAATATATTCCGCACCGGCCTTTTCGAAAATCCGTATCTCGATCCGGCCAACTCAGCGAAAATTGTGGGAAATCCTGACTTTATGAAAGCAGGCTATGAAGCTCAGTTAAAATCGGCAGTTTTACTGAAAAATAAGGGTCAAATTCTGCCACTGCAAAAGGGTATTAAAGTTTTCATTCCTGAACGTTATCTTCCTGCCGGACAGGATTGGTTTGGCAATCCGATTCCTGAGCGAAAAGAATATCCGGTTAATCTGAATATTGTGAGAAAATATTTTGAGATAACCGATAATGCGGAAGAGGCAGATGCGGCCTTGGTATTTGTCACCAACCCGGAGACAGGGAGGGGTTATAAACCGGAGGATGTTAAATCAGGCGGTAACGGATATTTTCCGATCAGCCTGCAATATGGACCTTATACTGCTGTTGATGCCCGCAATCCAAGTATTGCCGGGGGGGATCCGCTGGAAAATTTCACCAACAGGACGTATAAGGGAAAAACTGTACAGGCACGGAACATATATGATCTAAAAATGATCACTGAAACCAGCCGCAAAATGAAAGGGAAACCGGTCATCGTTGTAGTAAGAATGACAAATCCTATGGTGTTTTCCGAGTTTGAACCCCAGGTAGGGGCTATCCTTGTCCACTTTGGAATCCAGGATCAGGCAATTCTTGATATTATCAGCGGAAATGCGGAACCTTCAGGACTTCTTCCTATGCAGATGCCCGCCAATATGAAAACTGTGGAAAAACAGAACGAAGATGTACCGTTTGATATGGAATGCTATACTGATTCAGAAGGGAATGCATACGATTTTGCCTTTGGAATGAACTGGAAGGGGAAAATTTCAGATCAAAGAACAAAAGAATATCGAAGACTTAAAGATTAGTTGCTATTAACAGTATTGGCCTGAACAATAACTTTTGTCTTTTCCTGGTATCGAACACACAATCGGTTTTCCTGTTGTTACATTTTCAACCTTTTGTATTTTTGGATGCTATGGTTGGTGATTTCTGATGGAAAATCTGGAGATAAAATGGCTGAAAGCCCGTGATGGAGACAAAGAAGCTTTTGAATGCCTTTTTAAGAGCTTTTATGCCAGTTTGTGTTTTTATGCCTGCCATTTGACGCACGATTCGTTTCTTGCCGAAGAAATTGTGCAGGATGTTTTTACAAAACTCTGGAAGGATAGGGAAAATATAAGAATACGAGAATCTATCCGGTCCTATCTATATAAGTCAGTTCATAATACAGCCATTAATGCTTTGATAAGTAAAAGAACGAATAAAAATTCGGTTCATCAGACATTACCTTCCGAGGAGTGGTTAAAACTGGTTGAGAATTATGAGGCGAATGCCTTTCTGATTGAATTTATTGAAGCAGAGGATACTGAGAAGATTATCAAAAAGGTGATTGAAAATTTACCTGCCCAGTGTAAAGAGGTATTTATACTAAATCGTTTTGAAAACAAAAGTGTTGAAGAAATAGCCAATCAACTAGGTATTAGTGTCAACACGGTTCGAACACATATTTATAGAGCCCTGGAGAAAATCCGTGCCGAACTGAAAAAAAATGCATAAAAAAATACAGGGCTTGTCATAATTCAAAAGTATTTTCTTGTCATATTTTCAGATAATAGAGTATGAGTAATTTAAATTTTTCTCAGGAACAAATTCAGGAACTGATAGTCAAATGTCTTACCTATGAGGCAACAGATGAGGAACGGGTAAGACTTTATCATTGGATCAAGGAAAACAAGGAAAATAAGGCCTATTTCAAGGAAATTCAGGCAGGGTGGAGTATATCTGAGAAGTCGAGGATTTTGAGTCAATTTGATTCCGATGCCGCATGGAAGAAATTCTCAGAAAGAACCTCTCAAAAAAGAATTGATTTGCGACAGTCTTTTGGTCGAAAAATACAATTACCTATTTGGAATATTGCAGCATCGTGGTTAATATTTCTTATTATTGGAAGTTTGACGATTTTTTTCATACCAGGACGGAAAAATAACAGCAAATTACATGCAACTGAAATAATAGCTCCTCTTGGTTCAAGAACTCATGTTGTTTTGCCCGATGGTTCCTCATTATGGCTAAATGCCGGAAGCAAGATTTCGTATGGGGCAGATTACGGAACTAACAAAAGGAAAGTAGTACTTACCGGAGAAGCCTTCTTCGATGTTGTATCCAATCGGGAAAAGCCATTTGAGGTATTTACTGCTGATCTGGTTGTAAGAGCGCTTGGTACTCGTTTTAATGTAAAAGCATACCCTGATGAAAATACAGTTACAGCTACCCTGGAACAGGGGAAAATTGATGTCCGCTTGATTGGAAGAAAAGAGAAAAGTATTGAATTGCAACCAAACGAGAACATCATATACCATAAAACTACTGCAAAAATTGAAAAAAACGCAACAGTAACTGAACAAAATATGCGTTTACCAAATAAATCAAATTTGGTTCAGGTTGAAATTCAGAAGAACGTAAAAACTGCATTATTTACTTCGTGGAAAGAAGACAAATGGATTATTGAAAGCGAACCGCTTGCCAGCCTCGTTCCAAAATTGGAAAGAAGGTATAACATGAGAATTATTTTTCAGGATGATGAGTTGAAGAAATATAAGTTTTCCGGAACAATCCGGAATGAGACCGCTGAACAGATTCTTATGGCCCTGAGACTCACTGCTCCGCTTGATTATGTAATTCAGCAGGATACGGTTCGTTTGTTTGTTAATTCTGTTTTAAAGGAAAAATATTTGAAAATTATTACTAACCAAACAAAATAAACTCTAAACCAAATGAATATGATACCACCATAAACAAAAAAAGGGAGTAGATGTCAGCTACTCCCATAAAACCGGAAAGTTTAAAACATTCCAATTTTTTTTTGATGTTAAAAAACACCATTGCAAAAATATGAAAAATTTTGTAAGTAAGGGATTTACGAATTCCTATCAAAAATTGATGCTGATCATGAAGCTAACATTTACCCTGATCGTATTTTTCACTCTTACAGTTTCTGCAAAAACGTTTTCGCAGGAAGAAAAGATAAATCTGGATATTAAAAACAAATCTATCAGGGAAGTATTAAAAACAATTGAAAATCAGACATCTTTTCGTTTCTTCTTTAACGATGAGTTTACAGATCTCAATCGAGAGGTTTCGGTTTATTCACAGGACGAGTCTATTAGTCAGATACTTGCCAAGGTTTTTAAACAGACTGATGTGACTTATGTTGTAATGAACAACAATTTTGTTGTAATTACCCCGGCTGGATTACAGCAGGAACGCAGGGTATCAGGAAGAGTTACAGATCGTTCAACCGGAGATCCTCTTCCTGGAGTGAATATTGTTATTAAAGGTACAACTTTAGGGGTGATTTCCGATATTGATGGTAAGTTTTCCTTGAATGTACCAAACTCTGATGCTATTCTGGTATTTTCTTTTGTGGGGTTCGAAACGACAGAGGTTCCATTGGAAGGCAGAACACAGATAGAGGTTTCACTGAATCCCCAGGTAACATCACTTGATGAGATTATTGTAGTAGGTTACGGAACGCAGCGGCGGGGCGATGTGACCAGTGCCATAAGTTCAGTAAAATCAGATGAGTTTATTGAAGGAGCTGTAAAGGATGCCGGTCAGCTTATTCAAGGCAAAGTGGCAGGTCTAACCATTACGAATCCAAGTGGAGATCCATTGGCTGGAGTTCAGATCATGCTGAGAGGCAATAGCACATTAAATGCAAGCACTGCCCCCCTGGTGATTGTTGATGGTATTCCCGGGGATTTAAATCTAGTTGCACCCCAGGATATTGAATCGATTGATGTACTGAAAGATGGTTCTGCTGCTTCAATTTACGGAACACGCGGGAATAATGGAGTAATTATAGTTACCACGAAAAAAGCAAGAAAAAATCAGGGATTAAATGCTGAATATAGTACATATGTTAGTACGCAGACTATTTCAAAAAATGCAGAGTTTTTAACGGCAGATGATTATATAAGGCTTATTAACGAAGGTATTGCGCTTGACAATGTTGGATACAAAACTGATTGGTTAAGCGAAATTACACGAATCCCAGTTAGCCAGATGCATAATGTGAGCGTAAGTGGAGGTACTGAAACGACTACCTATATTGGATCATTTAATTATACAAGTACCCAGGGGATTTTCTTAAAGTCTGATGTTGCAAAAATGACATCCCGAATCGATGTTACCCACTCCATGTTTAAAGACAAGCTAACGATAAATGTAGGATTGCTTACGGGAGTTTCGGGGTATAACACGGTAGATAAAACTTACGCTTATCGCCAGGCATTAGTTCATAATCCCACAGAACCAGTAAGAAACCAGGATGGATCATGGTATGAAAATCCATCCAAATTTCAGTATGAAAATCCAGTGGCCTTGCTGAAGGAAGCTGATGGCGATAATAAAGACCGATATAACAGAATCTATGGTAGCATTACTCTCACACCATTGACAGGTTTGAGGTTTAAGGTTCTTGGCTCGCGAAATGTCTGGAACCAAACCTCAGGTTATTATGAAACATTAAACCATATATCTAATATCAGGGATAATCAGGGAGGATATGCTTCTCGTGGTGCTGGTTCTTCGGAAGATAATCTGCTGGAAATGACAACTGAATACAGCTATGCATGGAAAGAACATAGTATTACAGGTCTTGCAGGCTATAGTTATCAGGACAATCTATATGAATACCTATCAATGAGCAATAAGGATTTTCCGACTGATGTATTCGGGTACAATAACATTGGACTGGGTTACGGCCTTACTGATGGAGTCGCTGATATGGCAAGCGGAAAGACTATGTCCAAACTGATTGGTTTTTTTGGAAGGATTAATTATAACTATAAGCAAAAATATCTGTTACAGGTTAGTTTGCGCAGAGAAGGTTCGTCAAAGTTCGGAAAAAATAATAAATGGGGATCTTTCCCTGCAATTCAGGGTGGATGGCGAATCAGCCAGGAATCATTTCTGAATAATGTTAGTTGGATTAACGATCTAAAGTTGCGTGCAGGATATGGAGTCACCGGGATAGAACCATATGATAGCTATCTTTCATTAACATTACTCTCATATAGTTCTTTTATTCTGGTAGATGGGAAATGGCAACAAACTATAGTACCTTCCAGTAATCCCAATCCTGACCTGCGATGGGAAAAGAAACTCGAAACAAACCTGGGTCTGGATTTTTCTTTATTTAATGACCGGATAAGCGGTTCGGTAGATTTATATCAGAGAAATACAAATGATTTACTATGGAATTATTCAGTACCCACTCCTCCTTATTTGTACGGGTCCATTCTGGCCAATGTGGGAAAAATGGAAAATAAAGGGCTCGAAGTTCTTGTCAATTTTGTTCCTATAAAAACGGATGATTTTTCCTGGACTTCAAGTATTAATTATTCAACAAACTCAAATAAACTTGTTTCTCTTTCCAATGATTTGTTTCAGTATGACAACGATTACATTGATGCAGGGTATACGGGAGATCCGATTCAAACGAATACCCACCGAATTTTTATTGGGAAATCTATAGGTGATTTCTGGGGTTACAAGTCGGTGGATATTGATGAAAACGGTGAATGGTTAATTCAAACACCAGCCGGAGATACCATTCCTTATTCCGCTGTTGCACCGGAAGATAAACAGGTCTTGGGCAATGGTCTTCCCAAATTCTATATGGGTTGGAACAATAGTCTGCAATACAAGAATTTCGATCTAAGCATAACTATGCGCGGTGCCTTTGGATTTCAGATTCTCAATTTCCAGAGGATGTACTATGAGAATCCGACCATAACTTACTACATGCTTAAAAGTGCTTATGATAAGGTTTTCGGAAAATCAT
>CAZJQN010000069.1:0-17072 GCA_964548125.1 uncultured Bacteroidales bacterium
TGCGTTTCAAAAGAATGAAAAAACGCAGAGACCCTTATCTGATGCGCCTTATACAGTTGCATGATGATATCATTAAGATGGTACAACAACTCGTTACCTCACCAATATAACCTTATTAGCATGAAGTTTAAGGATAAAAAAGTATGGATTACAGGAGCTTCATCGGGAATTGGAGAAGCACTCGCACACGCATTTTCGAATGAAGGTGCGGATGTAGTTCTATCAGCACGAACAGAAGAAAAACTGAAAGAAATAAAACAGGCAATTGAGAGAAAAGGAAGGAAGGCATGGGTTTTACCGCTTGACCTGACGGATACAGCATCAGTAAAAAATGCTGCCACTCGCATTGAAGCACTTGTGCCGGCCATCGACATTGTGGTTCATTGCGGAGGAATCAGCCAGCGGTCAAAGGTTCATGAGACCCTTCTGGAAGTAGACAGAAGAATCATGGAAGTTAATTTTTTCGGTACTATCGCCTTGACAAAAGAAATCTTGCCCCGAATGCTGGCCAGGAAAAAGGGCCATTTCGTTGTCATCAGCAGTGTAATGGGGAAAATAGGCTTCCCTGTTCGCTCAGCCTACGCTGCTTCCAAGCATGCCTTGCACGGTTTTTTTGAAACCCTGTGGACTGAATACAACCAGGATGGAATTGATGTTACTATTGTCTGCCCGGGCATGGTTAGAACCAACATTTCTTATCATGCGCTCGAAGGCACCGGAAAAGAGCACGGAGTTATGGATCCCCGGCAGGACAAAGGAATTTCTCCTGAAAAATGCGCACGCAAAATCATCCGTGCTGTTAAAAGAAAAAAGCATGAGGTGTATATTGGTAAGGAACAGATTCTGATCTATCTTCGCAGGTACGTTCCCTGTCTGTTTTTTGCCATTGTGTCAAAATTCAGACCAACCTGAATTATTGCAGTTATTCATTGTACCGCTTTACAAATTTCGTGTTCCGGATCGATATTATACTCCTAAACATGAACAGGGAAATGCGGAACCTGTAGCACAAAACATTCAAACAATTATTATGGAGAATTCAAAAGCAGAAATGCCGATTATCAGTGGCATACAGCAAGTCGGAATAGGAGTGCCTGATGTGCACCAGGCATGGAAATGGTACCGTGAGTTTTTCGGCACTGATATAAGAATATTTGAGGACAAGGCGGAAGCCCAGCTTATGCTTCCATATACTGGCAATGAACCACGTAGCAGGCATGCCGCCCTGGCCATCAATATACAGGGTGGAGGCGGTTTTGAAATATGGCAGTATACCGAACGCATTCCTATGCCTCCCCAGCATGCAATTCTTACTGGAGACCTGGGCATCAATGCTGTTAAAATAAAAGCAAAAGATATTCACAAAACCCACCGGTATTTCAAAACAAGAAATGGGAATCCCTCTCCCATTTTCAATGACCCTGCAGGTCAGGAAACATTCTTTATCCGCGATCCTTATGAAAATCTTTTTCAGATTGTACCTGGCAACGACTGGTTCCTTAAGAACAAAAGGCATACCGGCGCAGTTTACGGTACAATTCATGGAGTAAGTGACATCGAAATTGCCAGGAAAGTATATTCCGATATTCTGGGTTACGATGAAGAAGTGTACGATGTTACAGGGACCTTTGATGACCTGGCGCATTTGCCCGGCGGAAAATCACGTATGAGGCGGGTACTTCTCAAGCATAGCAAAAACAGAAAGGGAAGTTTCAGTGCTCTTTTTGGTTCAAGCCAGATAGAACTGATTCAGGTGCTCGACCGCCAACCCCGCCGGATTTTTGAAGATCGCTTCTGGGGAGATCTTGGATTCATACACCTTTGTTTTGACATATCAGGGATGGATGCTCTACGCAAACTTTGTGAGAATAAGGGATTTCCCTTTACGGTAGACAGCTTCGCTAATATGAACGGAAAGTTCGATATGGGTGAAGCCGCCGGTCATTTTGCCTATATCGAAGACCCCGACGGCACCCTAATTGAATTTGTCGAAACTTTGCGTGTTCCTGTTTTAAAGAAATTAGGCATTTATTTGAACCTTCAAAAACGGAATCCTGAAAAACCCTTGCCGCGATGGATGATACGTGCTCTGGCACTTGGACGCATACGGGACTGACTACGGTACTCTGTACCAGTTTGCGTATGTAATGTAATTTTCAGCTATCCGGGTTATCATTTCCCGCACTTGTTCCTCTTCCACCCCTTTAAGACGACGGGCAGGTACTCCTCCGTAAACACTTCCCGGTTCTATTATTGTCCCTTCCAGAACAACAGCTCCGGCAGCAACAATGGAATGCCTGCCTACTCTGCAATGATCCAGCAAAATGGCACCCATCCCTATCAATACATCATCCTCTATCTCGGCACCATGAATAATAACATTATGACCTGCCGATACGTTGTTACCGATAACAGCGACTGACTTCCCATATAAAGTGTGAACAACACTTCCATCCTGTATATTCACTCTGTTTCCTAATCGTATGGAGTTAACATCTCCGCGCAATACTGTATTGAACCATATACTGCAGTAATCACCCATAACCACATCACCAATAATTACTGCAGTGTCAGCAAGATAGCATTCCCTGCCAAACTGGGGCGTAAATCCCCTTACCGTTTTAATAAGTGCCATATATGTTGCAGAAAATATTAATACTTCATTTTTTCGCTGTGCAAATACATAACTTTGCCCATTCTATCAGGAAAATGAACAAGCAAAAGTACCATTTTTCGGGCAGTCAATCCGATAAGATTATTATATCATCGGAAATCTGCAGAGAAAAAGCAGATCAGAATGTTTCCATCCGTTTTATTCCGGCATTAAAAGCCTGGAATCCTTTGAAAATGATTTGGACTACCTTTATAGCTGATTATAACACACGTTTTAACCTTCATATTCCATGGTAAAAAAAGTTCAGCGGCGCGACGAAATTGTAGTGAAATTTGCCGGTGATTCCGGAGACGGGATGCAGCTTACAGGAAGCCTTTTTGCCGACATGGCTGCCAAAACCGGACTCGACCTGGCAACATTTCCTGATTATCCGGCCGAAATCAGAGCTCCCCAGAATACTCTTGCAGGGGTTTCAGGTTTTCAGGTTCGCATCGGGAGTAAAAAAATCGAATCGACTGGAGATCAGTGCGATATCCTTGTGGCTATGAATCCTGCATCCTTGAAAGCAAACCTCAAATGGATGAAACCAGGTGGAACCATTATCGTGGATATTGATGCATTTATCCCCGAAACAAACCAGAAAGCAGGGTTTTCGGAGAATCCTCTGGAAAATGGTACCCTCAGTAAATATTATCTTATCAAGGCTCCCGTAACAACACTAACTAAAGCAGCCCTTAAAGAGCTGCAACTTGATGCGAAGTCAAAGGAACGAACAAGAAACATGTTTGTTCTTGGATTCATTTGTTATCTAATGTCATGGAAACCTGATCCTTTGCTTTCCTATTTCAATGAAAAATTTAAAAAGAAACCACAACTGGCTGAAGCCAATATTCTTGCGCTGAAAGCCGGGTACGATTATGCTGAAACCACTGAAGTAATTCCTTCTGTAATTCATATTTCAAAAGCAAAAATGCCTCCCGGCCGATACCGGAACATTACCGGGAACATAGCCACTGCGTGGGGTTTGCTGGCAGCTTCGGAACGGTCAGGACGCCCTCTTTACCTTGGTTCCTACCCGATTACCCCAGCTACCGACATTCTAGCTGAACTGGCAAAGCACAAATCACTGGGAGCTGTTGTCTTTCAAGCCGAAGATGAAATTGCAGGAATTTGCTCAGCTATTGGGGCAAGTTTTACCGGCTCTCTTGCAGTAACTAGCACTTCAGGGCCAGGATTTTCACTCAAAAGCGAAGCACTTGGTCTGGCAGTTATGACCGAGCTTCCTTTGGTGGTTATCGATGTTCAACGAGGGGGCCCTTCTACCGGATTACCCACCAAATCAGAGCAATCAGACCTTATGCAGGCACTTTTCGGCCGTAACGGAGAAGCTCCTCTGGTGGTTATGGCTGCCAGCTCTCCTGCTGATTGCTTCTATGCTGCCTACGAAGCATCCAAAATTGCTCTTGAACACATGACGCCTGTTGTTCTTTTATCAGACGGAAGCATCGGAAATGGGTCTCAGCTCTTCCGAATTCCCAATATCAAGTCCCTGCCATCTATCAATCCTCCTATTGCCAAACCGAATGATCCCGACTTTAAACCATATAAACGCGACCCGGAAACCCTCGTACGCAAGTGGGCTCTTCCCGGAACAGAGGGCCTTCGGCATAGAGTCGGAGGTCTGGAAAAAGAGAATATAACCGGTATAGTTACTACCGATCCTCTCAATCATGAACTGATGGTTCATCTGAGGGAGCAAAAAATCGAAAAGGTGGCTGATTTTATTACTCCGCAGGAAATTATCGGAAATTCAACAGGAGACCTGCTTGTGGTAAGCTGGGGAGGAACACTTGGCAGTATACAGTCAGCAGTAGAAGAAATGCAGGAAGAAGGCTATTCCATCAGCCTGGCTCATTTTCGTCATATTCTTCCCCTCCCGCGCAATACCCGTGAAGTACTTTCCGGATTTAAAAAAATTGTGGTCTGCGAACTTAATCGGGGCCAGTTTGTATACTACCTGCGGATGAAGCATCCTGAATTTTCGTATCTGCAATACAATAAGGTGCAGGCTCTTCCTTTCACCATAGAAGAATTAAAGAATGTTTTTGAAAAAATACTCAAAGAGGCATAAAATATGGCAGACTTTCAAAATACAACCATCGAGCGTTCCAGTGTGGAGCTAACCAAACAGGATTTTGTAAGCGACCAGATGGTCCGCTGGTGTCCGGGCTGTGGCAACCACGCTATTCTGAGTGCTGTAGCCAATGTATTTCCCAAAATTGGTTACCGGAAGGAAAATTTCATGATCGTTTCGGGTATCGGATGTTCCAGTCGTTTTCCATATTACGTCAACACCTATGGTTTCCATGGGATTCACGGCAGGGCGCTTGCCATCGCTACCGGAATGAAAATTGCCAATCCGCATCTCAGCGTCTGGGTGGCAACAGGTGACGGCGATTCTCTTGCCATAGGAGGAAACCATTTCATTCATGCCATCCGACGGAATATTGACATCAACGTACTGCTGTTCAATAACCAGATTTACGGTCTGACGAAAGGACAGTACTCACCTACCTCTCCCATGGGTACTGTAACCAAAACCTCACCTCAGGGAACCATTGAACACCCGTTTAACGTTGGAGAACTGACACTCGGCGCACAGGGTACCTTTTTCGCACGCGCTGTAGATAACAATATTCCACTAATGACCGAGGTAATGTTTGAGGCTGCTAAGCACGACGGTACGTCAGTTGTTGAGATTCTTCAGAACTGCGTCATCTTTGCCGACAAAGCCCACGAAATGATTACCGGTAAAGAGTATAGAGACGAGAACCAGATTCATCTCCGGAACGGAGAACCCATGATTTTTGGCAAGAACCGTGATAAAGGAATCCGCCTGAACGGTACACAGCTCGAAGTGGTTAAAATCGGTGAAAACGGAATTACCCTTGAAGATATTCTTGTTCACGACAGGTACCAGCAGGACCCCGGCATTCATCTCATGCTGGCAAAAATGGCTCCTCCCCGTTTCCCTGTGGCCGTCGGCGTCATCCGGTCGGCAATGTATCCCACCTATGATGACATGGTAACCCAGCAGATACAAAATGCCAGGATAAATGAAAAAATCAAAACAGTTACCGATCTTTTGAACAGTGGTGATACCTGGGAAATTCAGTAGCACTTCATTTATTGACCTCCCGGAAAAAATTTTGGTTCTTGCAGTTTATTTCTGCCGGAAACGTTCCAGTCCCTGATCAAGAAATGAAATAAAATTGCTGATATTAAATTCCGCACCCAGCGGACCAGCAAGAAGATTGCCCTCAGAGTCGGTAATGGCATACAATGGCTGGGTATTGCTCTTGAATTTCTCAATCTGAAGATCAGCATTTCTTGCTCCAATGGTCTTTTTCACCTTTCCGTCTATAGTTGAGGTAATCCATTTTTCCTTTGGCATTTGATAACGATCATCAACATAAAGGGCAATGATGATAAAATTCCTGCTGAGCTTTTCGATCACAGCCGGATCGGACCATACTTCCGCTTCCATTTTTTTACAGTTGCTACACGCATGCCCCTTGAAATCAAGAAAAACAGGTTTGTTGAGTGCCCTGGCACAGGCCATCCCCTGTTCATAATCGAAATATCCCTTTAAACCATATGGCAGACTGAGGATGTCCGAATAAAGAGGCACGTCACAAAGCTCATTGTCATCCGTTTTAGGGCCTGATATGCCTGTATTCAATATTGTATGAGCAGAAGATTTTGCCGGAGGAATGAGGGAACCAACCTCTTTCAGCGGTGCCCCCAGCAGGCCAGGAATCAGATAGACAGCAAATGCAAAGGAAGCAGTAGCCAGCAAGAATCTGGGGAACCCAATCTGCGTAAGTTCACTATCGTGTACAAATCTGATTTTCCCAAGAAGATACATGCCTAGCAGAACAAAGAGCACGATCCATACTGAGAGATACACTTCCCTTGGCAGAAAATTCAGGTGATAACTTTCACTTATATTGCTGAGGAATTTGAGCGAAAAGGCGAGCATAATAAAACCCAGAACCACTTTGACTGAATTTAGCCAGCCACCTGATTTAGGAAGATTTTTCAACAGGGAAGGGAACATGGCAAACAGAGTAAATGGCAGTGAAAAAGCAAGTCCAAACCCAAACATTCCCAGAACCGGTTTCAGAGCAAGTCCGCTAGCCGCTTCTACCAGCAGGCTTCCGACAATAGGCCCGGTGCAGGAAAAAGAAACAATAACAGTTGTAAGTGCCATGAAGAATGCCCCGGCTATACCTCCCCTGTCAGCCTGCCGGTCAAGCTTGTTGGCAAGGGAAGAAGGGAGGATCATTTCAAACATACCAAAAAAGGAGGCAGCAAAAAGTACAAACAACAAAAAAAAGATGGAATTGGACAGCCAGTGGGTACTGATCTGGTTTGCTGCATCGGCACCGCCCTTGAAAACGGCTACTAAAACACCAACAAGGGTATATACAAGGGTAATGGAAAGTCCAAAAACGAAAGCCTGAAAAACAGCTTTTCGTCTGTTTTCCTGATTGCGCATGAAGAAAGAAACGGTCATTGGGATCATTGGATACACGCAGGGAGTTAAAATACCTCCCAGACCAGCCAGCAATGAGAGCAGAAAAAAGCCCCATAATGATCGCCCCTGTCCTGAAGATTCTGATTTCTGTACTGGTTTATCCGATGAGATTTCTGCTGTTGACTGCCTTGCAGTTTCTAATGAGGTATCAGCAGTCATTTTCTGTAATCCCTGATTAGCCACTGGTATAGCATTCTCTGCGATACCGGAACCGGTAAGTTCAAATTTAAATTCTTCCTGCGCGGGAGGAGTACATTCCTTATCGCTGCAACTCATGAATTCAACATATCCGCTTACGGTTACTTTTCCGTTCTTTATAATTCTAACTTTCTGACTGAATTCTGCTTTCCCATCAAACAACTCAACCTGAATGTTGAAATTGGGATCCAATTTAACAACCGGCTTGATGACTGGAATAACCTCCCCCTGAAGCTGATAATCAGAAGAAACATTGAAATGAAAGGAGGTGGGTATGGGGCCTCCGTCCGGAATGTTAATCCCGTACATATGCCAACCCTGCTTAATTTTGGCAGTAAACAGCAATTCCGCCTCATTGGTTGAAGTCTGCCGGGAAGAAAAATCCCATGATACCGGATTAACAATCTGTCCTGCAGCCAAAAAGAAAAAGAAAACCTGCAAACCAAGTAATACAGTAATTCGTTTCATAGATTGATTTTATAGAAACATGAAACTATAACAATTCTTCTTCCTCTTTGTTGAAAAAATGGTACTCGAGGAACTGATATGATTCCATGTCCAGGACAATGATCCGGCAACGGTAACGCCATGACCATCTGAACCGGAGTGAAAAGAACCCTTTGGTTAAATAGGCCGCAATATAGGGATGTGTTTTCAGGATGATCTTACGCAACTGGTATTTACCAACGAAATAAGCCAGCTTACTCTCAATCTGATCGGTGAGCAGAATGGCTGGTGTAATTTGGCCGGTACCATTACAGGAGGGACATTTTTCCAGTGTATCGACAGTCATTTCGGGCCTTACGCGCTGCCGCGTAATCTGCATCAGGCCAAATTTACTGAGGGGCAGGATGGTATGTTTGGCACGGTCGCGTTCCATCAGCTCCTTCATTCGGTCATACAGCATCTGCTTATGCTCATTCGTTTGCATATCGATAAAATCGATCACAATTATCCCTCCCATATCCCTTAGCCGGAGTTGTCTGGCTATTTCTTCCGCAGCCGCCAGGTTGACGTCAAGAGCATTAGACTCCTGATCCTGAGCAGATTTGGAACGATTACCACTATTCACATCAATCACATGCAACGCTTCGGTGTGTTCGATTATCAGATATGCTCCGTTCTTAAAAGATACTGTTTTCCCAAAAGAGGATTTTATCTGTTTAACAATGCCAAAATGTTCAAAAATAGGTTCTGATCCGGAATAGAGCTTAACGATTTTTTGCTTTTCAGGAGCAATGGTGGCAATATAATCCCTGATCTCCTGATAAACAGTTTCGTCGTTAACGTAAATGCTATTGAAAGAAACATTGAGGAGGTCACGTAATATAGCTGATGTCCGGTTTAGTTCCGAAATAATCAGCCGGGGAGGATGAACCCCTTTTATATTTTCAAATGCTGTTTCCCATTTCCGAATAAGGCTCCTGAGTTCGACATCCAATTCAGCCACTTTTTTGTTTTCAGCAGCAGTGCGGATAATGACACCATAGTTACGTGGCTTAATGCTCTGGATTAGCGTTTTCAGCCGGTTTCTTTCGTCACTGTTTTCAATCTTCTGCGATACCGAAATCTTATCAGAAAAGGGCATCAGAACAAGGTTTCGTCCCGGAATGGATATCTCGGAAGTTAGCCTGGGACCCTTGGTAGAAATGGGCTCTTTGGTAACCTGCACTATGATAAGCTGGCCGCCGGTAAGAATATCAGTAATTTTCCCGTTTTTATCAATATCCGGTTCATTTCTGAATTTTGATAATCCTGGAAGTTTTCCTTTACGTGAAAGAGCGGTTTTTAGATAGCTGTTCAGTGACCGGAACTGCGGTCCCATATCCAGGTAATGCAGAAAAGCATCCCTCTCATAACCGATATCAATAAAGGCCGCATTCAGGCCAGGCATTACTTTTTTGACCCGCCCCAAATATATGTTCCCTACCGCATACTGATTGTCTGATTTTTCCTTGTGGAGTTCTACCAACCTTTTGTCTTCCAGAAGGGCAATCGATATATCGGAAGGAGTTACATCAATAATAAGATCGTTTACCACAATACGTGCTATTTTTTCAATGCTTCCCAAGACAACAAACCTAAAAACCCTTCAGGATTTTTAGGTTTGCCATAAAAAATATGGTGCTTTGATTTACCGGTTTTTCTTCTTATGCCGGTTCTTGCGCAGACGTTTCTTCCTTTTGTGAGTCGCCATCTTGTGCCGTTTTCTCTTCTTTCCGCTTGGCATAATTCCTCAATTTTTCAGTTATTTTACGTTTGTCTTCACTTTTTGCACAAATGACTTGGCAGGTTTGAATGCCGGAATATAGTGCTCAGGAATAATAATAGTTGTATTTTTTGAAATATTCCGGGCTGTTTTTTTGGCTCTTTTCTTTACGATAAAGCTCCCAAAACCCCGCAGATAAACATTTTTATCTTTTACGAGGGATTCTTTAACAGCTTCCATAAAGGCCTCTACGGTTCTCTGAACCGTTACCTTCTCGATTCCAGTATTCCTGGAAATTTCGTTTACGATGTCAGCTTTTGTCATGATTAAAATCTTTTAATATCAATGAATTACAAACAATTAATTCAAATCGGTCTGCAAATATAAAAGTTTTTCCATTATTACGAAAATATGCCGTTAATTTATTGCCTGTTAATCAGGTGTTCACTTATTAGGTTTGTCTTTGCAAATGAAAGGTAAAAACTGGTATCGAAAAATTTCGGTTCTGCAAAAATTATTTGATCAACCTCCAAACCATACAGGTAGAATGTTGTTTTTACTTAATTATGGTTATTCAGTTACCAAGATTTTTTTATCCGGAAAAATATCACATGAAAAACTCTAATTCAATAATAATAAGCAACATAATAAAATCCTGGTACAGGGAAAATAAACGAAATCTTCCCTGGAGAGGATCCTCTGATCCGTATAAGATTTGGGTATCAGAAATCATTCTTCAGCAAACAAGGGTTTCACAGGGTATTACTCATTATCTGAAATTTATAACGCGCTTTCCTGACCTGAAAACTCTTGCCTTAGCATCAGAAGAAGACGTACTGAAAACCTGGCAGGGGATGGGTTATTATACACGGGCACGAAATATGTATAAAACAGCATTGCTGCTTGCGAATGATTATGGAGCCACCTTCCCTGGCACTCCTGAAGAACTTGCAAAACTGCCGGGTATTGGGCATTATACGGCAGCGGCCATTGCATCCATCGCCTTTCAATACCCTGTTGCAACTATTGATGCAAATACAATGCGAATCATTGCCAGGTTGTACGGCATTCACCAGGATATTCGATCAGTCAACATAAAGAAAAAAACAGAAAACCTGGCTATGGAACTCCTTGATCGCGATAACCCGGGAGAGTTCAATCAGGCCATGATGGATTTTGGTTCCCTGCAATGTACCCCGGGTATACCATACTGCGGTTCCTGCCCGTTGAACCATCACTGCATGGCTCATCTTTCGGATATGGTTAGTGAAATTCCCCTTCGTCTTCAAAAGAAAAAACTCCGTCACCGTTACTTTCACTACCTGGTCATACGCGACGAAACCTCTGTGTGGCTGCACAAAAGAACAGGAAATGATATCTGGCATTCACTTTATGAGTTTCCTTTGTTAGAGATGCCACCAGGGAAAAGACCGGGTGCGGACAGCTGGTACAAGGCCACTGGCTTTTCTTGCATTAAACCTGAAAAAATTTCAAAAACTTATGTTCACACATTAAGCCACCAGCTGATTCATGCTAGGTTTTATGAAGTTACTATTCCCGCTGGCCAGAAACCGACGGTAAATGAACTGATCCGAGTTCCGATTAATTCGCTGGGGTCATACCCTCTCCCAATGCTCATAGTTAGGTACCTGGCAGATTCCCGTATAGCATATTACCAGCAAAAAGGATAACGATTATTTTTTGTATTTTTGCTTGTTCAATAGCATCAAATCTATACGAATGAATTCCGTTAACAAAGTTATTCTTATTGGCAACGTTGGTAAGGACCCGGAAGTAAGGTATCTGGAAGGTAATGTACCGGTATGCAGATTTCCTCTTGCTACCAGCGAATCATACAGAAACAGAAGTGGTGAAAATGTTACGCAGACCGAATGGCATAACATTGTTCTGTGGCGCGGCCTAGCTGAAATTGCACAAAAATTTGTTAAAAAAGGTACACCATTATATGTTGAAGGACGTATTTCAACCCGGTCGTTTGAAGACAGGGATGGCAACAAAAGGTATATTACCGAAATTGTAGCCAGCAATATGATTCTTTTAGGCAGAAGGCCGGATCAGCAGGGACCCGATGATGGGCAACCCGGAACCGGGGCAGGAACCGGCGAACCATCCATACCCGAAGGTACACCTACTCAACCTCCGGATGATGATCTGCCCTTCTGAGAAACAGTACCCATGAATCTGATTTGCCTGTCGTTTTTCTCCACGGGAACAATTACTGTCTATCCGGTTAGTTTATCTGCCGGAATTGAAATTCTCATCATCCTGTTGCTCCTTGTCTTATCAGGGCTTATTTCAGGTTCTGAAGCTGCTTTCTTCTCTCTTACTCCTGCCGAAATTAAAAAAATTGAGAAGGGAAGCGACCCCAAGCACAAAGCTGCTGCCGGACTACTTCACAAATCAGAAAACCTTCTGGCGACCCTTCTTCTGGCCAATAATTTTGTTAATATCGCTATAGTAATTACCTCTTCTTTTCTGCTTACAGAGTTATTTAATTTCGGATCTAATACTGTTTTATTATTTCTGATTCAGGTAGTACTGATCACCTTCGTTATACTGCTGTTTGGCGAAATGATGCCAAAAATACTGGCAACCTCTCAAGCATACCGTTTTGTATTGATGATGGCTGTCCCGTTGGAAATAACATGTTACATACTTTCACCGATAACTCGTCTGCTTGTCAAATCTTCTTCTCTTTTTCGCAGACAAATGGGAAATAAACATGGGTCACTATCGCTGGATGAACTTTCCCAGGCACTGGAACTAACTTCTTCGGGCCTGTCGGAAGAAAAGCAGCTTTTAGAAGGAATTGTCAGGTTTGGAAACATTGATGTACGTGAAATAATGAAACCACGACTTGACATTGTAGCTGCTGATATCCGCACATCCTTTTCAGGAATTATCAGTATTATCAATGAGTCGGGTTATTCACGGATCCCCGTATATGAAAAAACCCTGGATAATATCAGGGGAATATTGTTTTCAAAAGACCTGCTTCCTCATATTGGCAAAAACGATTCTTTTCGCTGGCAAAGTCTTCTGAGACCCCAGTATTATGTGCCGGAAACAAAAAAAATAAGCGACCTGCTCCACGACTTTCAACGGAATAAAATTCATATGGCTATTGTGATTGACGAATATGGAGGAACGAGCGGCCTGGTAACCCTGGAAGATATACTCGAAGAAATTATCGGCGACATAGTTGACGAAAGCGATGAAGAATCCCCGCCCGATTATATCAAAGTATCTGAAAATGAATATGTTTTTGGTGGTAAAATTCTCCTTCATGACTTCTGCAGAATTACTTCAACTTCCATGTCGGAATTTGATGCTGTAAAGGGAGAAGCCGATACCCTGGCAGGACTGATACTGGAAATCAAGGGAGAATTACCGGTAAAAGGAACCGCTATCACCTACGGACGATTTAATTTTTTAATTGAATCAGCTGACGATAGAAAAATCAATTCGGTGAGAGTAACCATTAACCCCTGATAATATGTCATTTAAACAAGCACCATTTACTATCTTGCTGATATTCCTTTTGCTGGTCATAAGTCAGGGGTGCCATAAACATTATACACCCAAACCCCGCGGATATTTTCGTATCGACCTACCTGAAAAGCAGTACAAGGTCTATCTTTCGAATTGCCCTTTTTCGTTTGAATTTCCGGTTTATGCATCTGTAATACCTGACGATACCAAGGATGCTGAGCCCTGCTGGCTGAACCTCCGTATTGAACAGTTACATGCCACCATTCATCTAAGCTATAAGCAAATTAAGAAAAATCTGCCGGAACTAACGGAAGATGCACGCTCTTTTGTTTATAAACACACTATTAAGGCCGATGCTATCGAGGAATTGCCAATCAGCTATCCGGGGAAAAAAGTATACGGGATCCTCTATGACATTGAAGGAAATGCCGCTTCGTCAGTACAGTTTTTCCTAACCGACAGTACCCGGCACTTTATTCGCGGGGCTCTGTATTTCTCTGTTACACCCAATGCTGATTCACTCAGACCTGTTATACAATTTATCAGAGAAGATATTGTTCATCTTACCTCCACTTTTCAATGGTTGAATTAAGAAAAATGTGTATTTTTGGCCGCAGCATCAGTCCCTGTAATAAACCATTAATGGATTAACTAATTACAAAACAAGTAATTGACTAATTCAATCCGAACCGAACATTTAATCTTGTTTCATCAGCAGAAGTAGCCTCATTTATCCATTTAGCATTATGGGAGTTATACACAAGAGTTACCCCGAACAGGATTGTGTCCTCGGAATCTGGGAAATTCAGGAAGATCTTGACACGTTATACAATCTGGTGAAACTCGATGAAGAGGAAATAGCTCATCTGGAGGGCTTTCGCAATGACAGGAGAAAAATTGAATGGTTAAGCGTAAGGGCACTGATCAACGATATGACAGGGAAAAATTCTAAAATAATTTATAACGGAAGCCATAAGCCATATCTGCACGATTGGTCTTACAATATAAGCATATCCCATTCGGTCAATCTTACATCCATTCTGCTTTCAAGGCAGAGAAAAGTAGGCATTGATCTGGAATATATGTCACACGACATTGAAAAAATCCGTCATAAGTTCATAAATGATCAGGAATATATCACTTCCCATCCACTGCTGGTCAGATATCATTTGTATATTCATTGGTGTGCTAAAGAAGCACTATATAAAATCTGCGACAAACAGGATATTAATTTCCGGATTAATCTGACCATTGCCCCGTTTGAACCGGAGGAAAGCGGCGAAATAAAAAGTACCGTTACCAACAAATACGGAACAGAGCAATATAATCTCAGATATTTCCGGCTTGGTAACTATGTAATTGTATGGTGTATCAAGTGATCAATTGATTCATGGTTTATCAGCATATACTTACAAAGCATCCAGAAAAGCTCTTAGCGATTCTTGTAGATCCGGACAAGCACACGGCTGATAGCCTTATGCGGTTGACAGAGGTTGTCAGAGCAACTCCTGTTGACTTTGTTTTTGTCGGAGGGAGTCTGGTTGCAGGACGACCCGACCAGGTTGTTGATATTCTGAAAAAGACAATAAAAAAACCTGTTGTTCTTTTTCCTGGAAGCCTTCTTCAGATTAGTCCGAATGCCGATGCTATTTTACTGCTAAGCCTGATTTCGGGCCGCAATCCGGAATTTCTTATAGGAAACCATGTGGTGGCTGCACCATTTTTGAAAAACAGCCGTATTGAAGTTATTCCTACCGGATACATCCTCATTGAGAATGGATTTACCAGCTCCGTTGAATATATGAGCAATACAAAGCCGCTCCCGGCCAGGAAACCTGAAATTGCGGTGGCTACCGCAATAGCAGGTGAAATGCTGGGAATGAAACTCATTTACCTTGAAGGCGGAAGTGGAGCCAATCAACCCATTCATCCTGAGCTGATTAAACTAGTTAAACAGAACATAAATATTCCTCTGGTCGTTGGCGGAGGCATCCGTACTCCAGAAGATTTGCAGATGGTTGCCCAGGCCGGGGCTGATCTGATTGTTATCGGCAATGCCCTTGAAAACAATTCCGAAAGGATTTACACTATTTTGTCCGATTGGCCGTATCAGAAAAATAATTAACTTTAATAGTCTCCTTATCATTAAACCGCTTTGTATGAAAAAGAAGAAATCCTTCCGGTCGTATGATGACGAGTACATGGACCGTAATCCAAGGAAGATGACAAAAAAAAATCCACGTAATCTGAAAAGGGAAATTTTTGAAGAGATCGAGGAAAACGAAGATATCGAGGAAATGTTCCGGGATTATGAGTCGGGAGGGTACTACGACGACGAGGACGATGAATAGCACTCCCGGTTTATTATTCTTCCGGCACTGTCATCCGGTTTTCTATCATCCTGTTCAAATATTGTTGCATAAAGGCCTTTGCAAGGAGTTCCAGCCTGGCCTTGACAATGTTTTCAGTTTTGGCCAGATTGTGATTTAGCAGTGGATCAAGGCGTAGGTTATACAGACCTATTGTGGAAATCCCGTTGAACTGAAGGAGGTAATCGCCTTGGAAGATCTGAAAAACTCCGCTATGGAAATTTGCAACAAAATGCTCTGGTTCGTGAAACACATCGAAACCATAAGCAAAATATGGTTTATCATAATGCAGCATGCCCAGAACAGTTGGCATAATATCGGTCTGCTGGATGAGATCATCCACCATGGAACCGCTGTCAGACCATGGCATATAGAAAATTATGGGAACTCTGAATAATCCGGCGCTGGTGAGATATTCAGGATGAGTTGGCGTAGTCTGAGTATGATCGGCTGTAAATACAAACAAAGTATTCCGAAACCACGGTTCTTTGCGTGCTTCATTAAAAAACATTCTTAAAGCAAAATCTGTGTATGCAATAGTCCGGTGAATTGGATGGGGGCCTTCAGGAAACTTTCCAGCATATTTCGCGGGAAGTTCAAAAGGATGATGGCTCGATACAGAAAATATAACGCCCAGAAATGGCTCTGGAAACGAGTTAAGTTTCTGCCTGAAAAACTGAAAAAACGGTTCGTCCCAAATTCCCCAGGTACCATCAAAATCATCACTATTACCGTACTCAGACATACCATAATAATGGTCAAAACCGGCTAACCGGGTAAATGAACTGAATCCCATGGAGCCATTTGGTGCCCCGTGGAAAAATGCTGTATAATAACCCTTTTCTTTTAGCAGACTTCCCAGACTATTGATTTTATTATCGTAGTATTGTGTTACAATAAAAGGTTCCCTTACATGCGGTATGCTGCTCAGGACTGAAGGAAGGGCATCAATTGATTTCCTTCCGTTGGCATAGCTGGCCCTGAAAACAAGACTGTGATGGCAGAGAGAATCAAGAAAAGGGGTATAACCCTTGTACTTCCCGTTCTCAAGATCCCTGTTAAAAAAACCAAAATTTTCGGTACCAAAACTTTCCAGTATAAAAATCACGATATTTCGCGGAATAAACGAACCATCTTGAACAGGGTATTTCACAGGATTATAAATAGCATTAAGAGAGTCTTCGTTGGAGAAAAAGTGTACCTTCTCAAAATCCTGGATACCAATAGTCTTGTACAGGCAGAACGGAGTATTGAGCACTATATGTGTTTCCTTTGGCTCATCCACATATTCTCCCGCATTGCTTAATGTAATAGGGCGAGTGCTGTGGCGGAATCCTCCCCTTACCCCCCCAATAAACAGCCCAATGCTAAGGGACATCACCACCAACCCTTTCAGAAAATAACGAACCAGCGGTTCCTTGTAGCTGTCGGGCATCCGGATGCGTCTGACCCCATAAATTAGCATCACAAAAACCCCCAGGAAAAATAAGGTTGCCGGCCAGTAATCAAAAATAAAACGGAAAGAGAGTTTTCCGAGATTGGTTTCATGACTGAACTCCCTGAAAAGAG
>CAZJQN010000069.1:17172-18754 GCA_964548125.1 uncultured Bacteroidales bacterium
AAGTATTGAAGAAATAGAATCCCAGCCGACAGAGGCCGAATAAAAAATAAATCAGTAAGAGCCTTTTCAGCAAAACAATGATTGAAGGTTCAGGAACTAAATGCGAGATAAATGATCTTGCGTGCCCGTCGATAGTATGATCTCTGATGCCACCAGATATTCTTATCATCTGCTTCTATTGTATGAAAAGCTGTTAAAGATAGAAATAAACAATAATTTAAGATTGAGTATGGATAAAACCCAGCAGAAGAATGTTTTATATTTGTTTATCTTCCTGGCAACCAGAAGAAAAAAGTACTCCCTTTACCTGGAATGCTTTTTACCCAGATTCGTCCTTGATGTTGATCCACGAACTCTTTACACAACGCTAATCCCAGTCCCGACCCTTTTTCTCCCTTAGTACCTTTTGTAGATTCATTAAAAGATTGGGTAAAAAGCCGCTCAGACTTTTCCTGTGAAATACCCAATCCAGTATCCTTAATATATACAGTAACTCCATCCGCATCTGGATAACAACCTGTTTCAATATTCCCGCCTGAACCGGTAAACTTCAGTGCGTTCGACAATAGGTTTCGGATAACCACTTCCAGCATATTCTTATCGGCTAAAATAGTGCATTGGTCTCCGGTCGAATGAGTAAGACAGATATTCTTCCCTGCCGCAACCCCTGCAAGCAAAGCTATATTTTCTTTCAAAAGCATATTTATGTCGACAGGCTTCGGGTCGAAGGAGAGTCTTCCTGTCTGGGCTATAACCCATTGCAATAAATTTTCGAGCAATTGACTGGCCCTCAATGAAGTTTCATGGATATAACCCAGAATTTCCTTGGTTTTTTCCTCTGAATACACTCTCGTCTGGTCCAGAAGAATCTCTGAAAACCCAATGATCTGATTGAACGGATTCCGTAAATCATGAGCAATAATAGATAGAATTCTATCCTTAGTAATATTAAGCTGGGCAAGCCGCTTCTCACTTTCCTCCAATTTTTCCTCTGCTTCTTTACGAGCTGTAATGTCGAATAAAATGATTGCATATCCCTGTAGCCGCGACCGATTGTCGAAAAGCAGAGAAATAGCAGCACGAAAATACTTCCTGCCCGAATCCAACTCACAGGGGAATTCAATTTCGGCAAGTGCCGGATTTTCCAGAAGATTCTTCAAAGGATCAAGGATAACTGGAAGATTGGTAACAGAAACCCCTACCCATTGCTCACTAATAAAAGGAAAATATTGTTGTAGCGCAGGGTTAAAACTTGTTATTCGTCTGTCTTCATCAAAAATAAAGACTCCCTCGCGCATATCACGAAATATAGCAGAGAAAGTAACTGGAATAATTTCCAGAAAACGCTGAAAAAACAAACCGTATCCAAAAACCAGACCCATCAGCATAAAGCCGAAAGGATTCAGATCAATACCTTTTGGACCGATTCCAGCCAGATAGAAAATCAAAACAAACCATGGCAAGGTAGCACCTATGAATATTATCTTTAACTGTCTCCGGAAATATCCCTGGTTTTCCCGATACGAAAAATATAGTATTATAAAACCAGCCAGCAAAGACAAATTGATATAGACAATATGAA
>CAZJQN010000070.1:0-18319 GCA_964548125.1 uncultured Bacteroidales bacterium
AATTAATCTTAAATCCGGCATCACTTATTTCTTGTTCCGCTTTGAAAAAGTGTTTCTGAAAAGCATTGTGGCTGAACTGCTCGACGGCAAGTGCTTCATAAGCCCATCGTGAAGCCATGATTTCACCTATAACAGGAACAACTGTCCTTCGAGTCAGACTTTTATGGAGGTCGTCAAATGATACGATAACCCCGCTGAATAAAAGCTGGGGTACCAGAAGCAAAGGTATGGAAATATAAACAGCTATTACGGATTTAAGTCCTGACGAAAGATTTAGGCCGAGCAGATTGGCAAAACAAGCGGTTGAGAATAGCACAATCCAGTATGCCGGAATCATATCAGGATTACCGAGTACAAAATTTCCAACCAGAACAAACAGCATGGTCTGAACCGCTGACAGTGCAAAGAGATAAAAAACTTTGGAATTGATATAGCTAAACCAGCTCAAATTCAGAAAACTTTCCCTGAGAAGAATCCGGCGATCCTTTATGATTTCTTCGGCACTGATTGTAAGCCCTATAAACAACGCAACAACCACAGCCATGAATAAATATTGTGGAATATTTTTATTTTCACTGAATAAGTAACCGGCATCAGTTTCATAACGTGTAAACCAGGCCAGTATCAAAGCCAGCAAAGGAGCTTCGAGGAATGCAACAACCAGATACTGAATATTTCCAATCTTACTGAGAAGATTTCGTTTGCTGAAAACAACCAGCTGCCTGGTCTCATTTGGAATGCCTGATTTATTCCGTGGAAGAAAGGATCTTTCTGCTTTCTGATCATGGTTTTGCGGAATAGTTTCTTTGTACAACCTATACCATTCTTCGGGCTTTCTTCTGCGTTTTCCTAACAGATTTCCCTTTTCATCAATTTCTCTGGCATCAAGAATTCTTAATATTTGCTCTGTATCTATATTTCCACATGTCGGACACTCATTCTCAAGTGCATTTGCATGAAAAGCAATGCTTTTAAAGTAATGAATAGCCTCAATCGGATTTCCGGTGTAAACAGGAAATCCACCCTGATCAAGTACCCAGATGCTGTCAAATAACCTGAAAATGCTGGATGATGGTTGGTGAATATTGATAATAACAAGTTTCCCCTTGTTGGCTTGCTCCCGGAGTAACAACATCACCTTTTCCGCATCAGTGGAAGATAATCCAGAGGTTGGTTCATCTACCAGGAGAATAGAAGGTTCACGCATCAGTTCCAGACCTATGTTCAATCGTTTCCGCTGGCCTCCGCTTATGATATTGGTCAGCGGATTACCAACTTTGAGATCTTTGATTTCTTCAAGGTCAAGTTCCTGGAGCATTTTTTGCGTAATTCCAGCTACTTCTTTCTTGCTCATATTTCCAAAACAAAGGCAGGCATTGAAAAACAGATTCTGATAAACAGTCAGTTCCTCAAATAAAAGGTCATCCTGAGGAACATAACCTATCATTCCCTGCAACCTGAATTTGTTTCGGTGAAGGTCATGTCCGTTTATGCTGATGGTACCACTTTTCAACGGCAATTGCCCGTTGAGGAGACGAAGCAAGGTGGATTTACCAACGCCGCTTCCGCCAATAATCCCCACCAGATGTCCTGATTCTTCATAGAAGGAAAAGGGAGCAATGCCTTTTCCATTTTGCCCGAAAGAATAAGAAACATCCTTTCCCTGCAAAACAATTTTGGGTTTGTCTGTCTGATAAAACCGGCTAATAATTTCACTAAAATAGACGGGTGAAATAGCATTTCCTCTTATGATGGAACCATCTGTCAGCAGATATAGCAAACCGGATTCAACTTTTTGCTGGTTGATAAATAATTCAGAAGTTCCGGTATATTTGAACAGAAAAGCTCTGGCACCAGGGAGATGAAGGATCTCAATTTTTCCATCCAGCCCTGCCCTGGCAATAACCCGCTCTGCGGTACCGGTGAGCGGTTTGTTCTGTTCAATCCATGCACCTTCCAGCTCTTCTGATGATTCCTTACCCGGCTTCTCAATAACCAGTAAGGTTGATGTGTCTTTCCATTCAGCAGTCAAACCTTGCGCGAATTCAAATACTGCGTTCCTGTCCTCAACTGAAATGTTAAATTCGGTTGCAATACTCTCAAGAAAAGTGAGTTCGTCTTTTGAAAGCCTTTCTTGCTGCAAAAATGATTCAGTGAGACGAATTAGAACAACCAGCCTTTCCTGAAGAATCAATTCCCTGCATAGTTTCTTTCCAAGGCGTTTGACCATAAGTTCACGAATGCCGGGTGATTCATTTTCTTTCAGCTCCCGCTTGTAAAAATCAAGATAGTCTTCATAAAGCTTTATAAATTCTCCCGAACAGGAAATGTTTTTCAGAAAGGTTGAAGCAATTGTTCTTCCTTTGGTTGAAAATGCTTTTAAATGCAAACTTTCAGCCAGAGCAAACAAATGCATTAAAGCTACAAGAACTGGCTCACGCATCTTTTAATCCTATAGGGCGGATCTTCTGAAAAATAAATTAAGTGTATGCTCGAATTATCTGAATCAGGCTAAGTAACAAAAATAAAAACAATATTAAACGGTAATTTGAGCTCTGATTTTTTCGGCAAATTGTACAAGGCTTGAAAAATCCTTTATGGTTTTCTTTTCTTTTTCCAGCCTCGCATATTCTTTTTCTATCGACAGAAGATCATTATATATAAAGGCTACATCATTTTCATCTGAAAGAGGTTGCATAATTTCCAGAAGCTTATTCAGGGAGTTTCCATGAGCAATAAGAATCGAAGCTATTGCATCCTTATTGTGGGCGGTTAAATAGATCTGGGAAGTAATATAGAAGGCTTCAATCCATGAACCAGCCATTACCAGAGCACTTATCTTATCCTGTTTGTTTTGCATCAGGTTATTGTACGTTTGATAAAATGCATCAGAAATGATTCGGATCAATGAATCCTTGTTCTGAAGGTTGGCTTCAATATGTTCCACAACCGAGCTATTGAAGGATGAGCCAATATTTAGTTCATCAGCCAGCTTTCGGGTTACATTCATGTAGTTCATGGTTTCCTGGTTCTGATTATAGGCAACCGTGTAACACAGATCAGCCCCGTATACTCCAAGATTAATTGCTTTCCGGGTTTGGCTGATATATTTCTCAGCGCTGGTAATAGGATTGCATAAATCAATAATACAGGGTGCCTTGGCATTGACCAGCATGTTTGTTACTTCGAACGCTGTCGGTAAAGGATATTCGAATACTTCCTTTATAAGTTCGTCTTTGGATACCACGGAATCTCTTTTGTCAGCAGCTCCGGAAGCAGGAGTCCGGCCTTTACAACCTCCTGCCAGAAGAAGAATTGTAAAAAGCAGAATTGTTAGAAAATAGGGTGATTTTTTCATAGGCTGAAAATAAATTTCTGCTAAGGTATGAAATAAAATTTCAGCCAGCATAGTTTTTTAAATGCATCATTTTAATAGCTTTGAATCAGAAAAAATTTTGTTCTCTATGGAAAGCATGTCATTTGGAACGTATGACGGACAGAAGGTTACTCTGTTTCGTATGCATGGCCGTGATGGTTTTTTTATTGAGGTACTCAATCTTGGAATAGCCCTTCGTACTGTGATGGTACCGGATCAGAAGGGCAACCTGACCGATATTGTGCTTGGTTTTGACACACCTGAGGCCTATGCTCATGATTCTTCCTACATTGGTGTAATATGCGGACGGTATGCTAATCGGATCGGTAATGCCTCTTTCAAGCTGGGAAATTATGAATACAAAGTTTCAGCCAACAATGGAAAACATTGTTTACACGGTGGATTTAAAGGATTTAACAAAAAGATATGGGAAGCGCATCCTGAATCTGACCAGGAAGCAGTGGTTTTTACATACCTCAGTAAAGACGGTGAAGAAGGTTTTCCTGGAAACCTGCAGGTGAGTGTGCGTGTAGGTGTTACAAAGCGAAATGAAATTGTGTTCGATTATCAGGCAGAAACCGATAGGATGACTGTGGTAAATTTGACAAACCATTCTTATTTTAATCTCACCGGGGCTAAGAAAAATATTACAAACCATCTTGTTTGGATTAATGCTTCTTCCATAACCGAAACGGACAGCGATTTAATTCCGACAGGAAGATTGCTGTCAGTGTCTGGTACGGAATTTGATTTTAGAAATGTGGCTAAATTAAAGAGGGATGGTTTTCACTTTACCGGATATGATAACAATTTTATTCTAAATGAACCCGGCTTATCAAAACCTTCTGCGATAGTGATAAATCCTGAAAACGGACTTGCCCTTGAAATGAAAACTACGGAACCAGCTGTTCAGCTATATACGGCCAATCATTTTGATGGATCACAAATTGGAAAGAAAAATATCCAGTACAATCAGTTTTGGGGACTTTGCCTTGAAGCACAGCATTATCCTGATTCTCCCAATCATCCTAAATTTCCCTCGACCTTGCTGCAGCCAGGAGATATTTACAGACAGACGACAATTTACCGTTTTTATCAAGTACAATAATGGATCTTATGCACAAAAGAGTATTTCTTTTTCTGGTGTCAATGCTGCTGACAAATATATTTTTGCTAGGTCAGCCTGCCATTACTCCGGTTTTTGATAATGTCTTCCCTTTTAGATTAACGGAATTCAGAACTTCAGGTAACGATCGGTATGTACTTAAAACACCCCTTCCACTGTTTACCTGTCTTCTCAATGGCAAAAACATTGATCCTTCTGTATTAAAAAGTATTTTGCCTCCTGACGTGGGAATCGAGTACAATCATAGTCTGAAATTTAAGGTGAAATATGATTCTTCAGGAGGTTTGATATACAAAACTATTCTGACCATAGAAAACATTTCATCAGATACGGTCCAGATAGCTAATGTGGTACCTTTCGGAACAGCTTCTGACAGGCCATATCTTACTGCATCAGGGCCTCCGGCTCTTGCCCGTGCAAAGATTTTCCGTCCGGGATGTGGCCCGGTCGATGTTACACTACCTGATAATGCCTGGGAATTAGGTTACTCTTCCATCGATTTGAACGGAAAAACTTCTGTTTATGCACTTGCCCGCAGAACCTCCAGCGAAGAAGCCCTTCTTCGTCGTTACTCCAGTATTCTTCCTCCGGGTTCTTCAGTCGAGTACACCATATTCATGGAGCCTTTTGAAGGTGAATGGCAGAATGGCCTGAAAAAGGCATTTCAGGAACGCTATCTTTTTGATGTAACACAGTTTGATGAGACCCTTTACAACCGAGCAGATCTTCAGTGGATACGCTCTGCCTATGTTGCTACGGTTCAGTTTGCCTGGGATCAGCGTTTTTATGACGCACGGACAAGAAAGTATAATTTATACGGATTTCTGGAAGAAGGTAAAAAATATTTTGGAGGATATGATATCTATGCTTTATGGCCTACCTGGCCTCGTCTGGGACTGGACCAAAGGAATCAGTGGGATTTGTATGCTGATTTACCGTTCGGCTTGCCAAAACTGAAGGAACTGGCAAATTATGCCAGGCAAAATGGCACTCGTTTTTTCATTTCATATAATCCTTGGGACAAAAGCACCCGCGATGGTGATCAACTGGCTGGAATGTCGTACCTGATAAAATCAATAGGAGCGGATGGAGTGGTACTTGATACCAGAGGAAGCTCAAGCCATGAACTGCAGGCTGCTGCCGACAGCGTGCGCGATGGTGTGATTATGTATAGTGAGGGCATGGCTGTACCCCGGGATATGCAGGGAATCCTTGCTGGAAGGGTCCATGATGCCATATATTATCAGCCGCCATTAAATCTAAATAAACTCATCAAACCCGAATTTGCCATCTTCCGGGTTTGTCAACTTAGCGAAGGACACATTCGACGCGAAACAGCCATTTCTTTCTTTAATGGGTACGGAACCGAAATCAATACTATGGCACCTGGACGTCCGGAATGGATAGGGGAGGAGTTTATTTTTCTGGGTAAGACTACCCGCATTCTGCGCGAGAACAGCCGGGTTTTTCAGAAGGGCAACTTTACTCCGCTTATTGAATCCCTTGTGGACAGTATTTATGTTAACCGTTGGGAAAGCGATGATAAAACTGTTTTTACAGTTTTTTCATTGGTTCCTGGAGGATATGCAGGACCACTCTTTCCGGTTAAAAATACTGACGGTCATCACTTTGTTAGTCTGTGGAATCATACTGAACTAACTCCTGTACGCGTCGGCGATCAATTTTATTTGCCGGTGTCGGTTATTCCTTTTCCTGCTGAAAATCTTCATACTCGTCTTGAAGGAAGTGTTGAATGTGTGGCCTCTTTTCCGAGTACCATAAAAATAGAATGGACAGGAGATTCCCTCTACATTAGAGCAGACAGAGGTAACCGACTTCTCATCTGGAAAAGCGAACCTTCCTATCAGAATACTCCTGATGAATTTCCTGCCGGCCAGGTACGGATCAATTTTTGTGAAAGGTACGGACATTATCAGGGAAAATTGATTTTCCAGCTTTTCGATAACAAGGAACTTATTGATGAAACGGTCTATGAATTTCCTCAGGGATGGATTCGGAAAATAAACCGGCGTTTGCTAACGGAACCTGTTGCTTCCTGTCCTGACGACATGGTTGAAATTCCTGCCGGGAAATTTCTTTATACAACATGGCATGACGAGTCCTTTATCCCATATCCGCAGGAACCTGATAGTGTATGGATCGATATGAACCGCTTTTTTATGGATCGATATCCCGTTACCAATAAGCAGTTTTACCAGTTTATACAGGAGACAGGATACCGTCCGGCAGATACCACGGGCTTCCTGCGGCATTGGATAAACGGAATGTATCCTAGGGGGATGGAAAATCATCCTGTTGTATGGGTCAATATAGATGATGCAAGAGCCTATGCCAGATGGGCAGGAAAACGCCTGCCATCTGAACATGAATGGCAGTATGCTGCTCAGGGAACTGATGGTAGAGCCTGGCCATGGGGTAATGAATTTCATGCCACCAAATGCAACAGTGCCTTTGGCGTAACTACTCCGGTTGATGCTTTCCCGAAAGGGAAATCTCCTTTCAAGGTCGAGGATATGGTCGGAAACGTATGGCAAATGACTGAGGATGAATATGATAATGGATCCTATCTTTTCTCTATTATCAGAGGCGGTTCGTATTTCCGGCCTGATGCTAGCGAATGGTATATTAAAGGTGGTCCTCAGCCTGTAAATAAGCGTCAAATGCTTATCAAGGTTGCTCCGGGTTTTGATCGGTCTGCTACGGTCGGATTTAGATGCGTTAAAGATGCCGTACCTTTACCGGCAGGAACAATCAGA
This sequence comes from uncultured Bacteroidales bacterium, assembly GCA_964548125.1. Classification (GTDB taxonomy): domain Bacteria; phylum Bacteroidota; class Bacteroidia; order Bacteroidales; family JAAYUG01; genus JAAYUG01. The sequence continues at coordinate 7,280 of CAZJQN010000070.1, forward strand.
AATCCGTAATATGGTATGATGAGGCTTCTTATATGCGTTCTTATTTATTCATTATTCGTGTCAAGATCCAGTGCGAAGTCTGCATCTGATACTTCCGGCTTTGATGTAAAATACCTCCGACTTGAACTTGAGGCATCCGATACTTCGGCTTTCCTTAAGGGGAAGGCTGTTTGTCGTTTCCATGTAAACAAGAACCTTCAAAAAGTCTGCTTTGAGCTTTCAAACAATTACTTGATCGATTCTGTTCTGGTGAACAATGTTCCAGTGTCCTGGATTCATAGCGACAACTTTTTATTTGTTTCTGGTCCTTTTCATGAAAATGATCTGGTTGAATCTGAAATTCATTATTCTGGAAATGCAGGAGGAAGTGGTTTCTTTTCAGGAATTTCCAATAAGAAGGATTTGCAGTGGAATGTTCCTGTTACCTGGACGTTATCTGAACCTTTTGCAGCCCGTGACTGGTTTCCTGCAAAGCAGGTTCTTTCTGACAAAATTGATTCGTCCGAGGTACTGGTGATCGTTCCTCCCTGGTGCTTGGCAGGTTCCAACGGCATCCTTGCCGGTGTCGATACTTTACCCGATAAAAGATTGCGCTTTCACTGGAAATCCCGTTACCCGATTGCTTATTATTTGATCTCCATGGCGGTGGCTAAATATCAGAATTACACAATATTTGCCCGGCCTTATGGCATGGTTGATTCGCTTCCGGTTGTGAATTTTGTATATAACGTTCCTTCTCTGCTGGAAAATTCCAGAGCGGATATCGACAGAACAAAAGATTTTATTGAATACTATTCCACCTTACTGAAGGGCTATCCTTTCCCTGAAGAAAAATACGGACACTGCCTGGCTCCGATGGGTGGAGGCATGGAACACCAGACGATGACCACTCTCAGCAATTTCGGATTTCTGCTTGTTTCGCATGAGCTGTTTCATATGTGGTTTGGTGATATGGTAACCTGCGCTTCATGGTCCGATATATGGCTTAATGAAGGCTTCGCTTCATACGGTGAATACCTTGCCTTGAATCATTTTGAAGGAAAAGAATCGGCCAATGCATGGATGAGTCAGGCACATGCTTTTGCATTTGCCATGCCTGAAGGCAGCGTATATATTCCTCCGGAAGAAACTGCGAATGTTTACCGCATTTTCAATTACAATCTTAGTTACAAAAAGGGTGCAGCAATTTTACATATGCTCCGTAAAGAAATAGGCAATGATTCACTTTTTTTTGAGGCATTAAGGAATTATTTGCAGAATTATCAATATTCAGTAGCAACAGTAAGTGATTTTATCAATGTTCTCATGCGGGTGACCGGAAGTGACTGGTACAATTTCTTTGATCAGTGGTACTATGGTTTTGGCTATCCGATAGTTCAGATTGCATGGCAGCAAATTGGAAACCATTTACTGCTGAATATGCAACAGCAGGGATCCTCACCGAAGACTCCGGTCTTTCATTTTTCGTTTCCTCTTACAATATACTATCCTGGAGGAGACTCAACTGTTATAATAAGAATTGAAAAAACAGAACAAAGTCTGTCCATAAATTTTCCCCATCGAATTACAGGAATCGCGGCTGATACCGAATCTGATGTGCTGGCCAAAATTTCCGTAATTCCTATGGATACTTCGGGTAAATATCTCGTTCTATACCCAAATCCAACTACTGGCAAAGTATTGCTGGATTTTTATACGAAAGACGTTCAACGCTCAATGAATATAATCAATCTTTCTGGTCAGACAATAATGAAATTTGACAGTAGCGAATCTCATGTAGAACTGGACGTCAGTCACTGGACACCTGGTGTGTACATTCTTATAATTACGGAAAAAAAGATTCGTTACACCGCTCGTTTTGTAATACCCTGAAAATTAGATATTCAGAGTATTCTCCTTGCACCGTCTCCGACTTCTGCCACATAAAAATCAGCCTTAAGGCCGGTAACTGCGTGGTACCCTTTTCCAACTTTCTCAATCATTTCGTTTACTGATTCTTCTCTAACAAGGCTCACAGTACACCCTCCGAATCCTGCTCCGGTCATTCTTGAACCTATCACTCCGGAAATTTTTCTCGCTTCTTCAACAAGTGTGTCGAGCTCTAAACCGGTAACTTCATAATCATATCGAAGTGAATCATGGGAAGCATTCATTAATTGTCCAAAGCCTGTAAGATTACCATCGCGCAGTAGTTGAACGGCTTTTCCTGTTCGCTCATTTTCCGAAATAGCATGTCGTGCTCTGCGTTTTACAGTATCGTCGGTTATGGCCCCCTGCAGCTGATTGAACTGTTCCATCGTTAGTTCGCAAAGGTATTTGATCGGTTTTATACGGCTGATTTCGGCCACGGCCTGGTCACATTCCTTTCGTCTTTCATTGTATTTAGAATCAGCCAGCCCGCGACGTTTATTGGTATTGGCAATTACTAACTTGTAACCTTTTAGGACCAGCGGTACCAATTTGAAATTTAAAGTATTGCAATCCAGGTAAATTGCATGATCCTTTTTACCCATAGTCGAAGCGAACTGATCCATGATACCGCAGTTAACCCCTACAAAATAATTTTCAGCATGCTGACATAATAAAGCTATATCAATACCTCCAAGCTTTGCATTAAGGAATTCATTCAGGGCAGTGGCAGTTACAACTTCGATCGAGGCCGAAGAAGATAGTCCGGCACCATTAGGAACATTACCATAAAAATACAGGTCAATTCCCGGAATAACAAAACCCCGTGAAATGAATTCATACATCACGCCCATAGGATAGTTGATCCATAATTGATCTATTTTTTTATCAAGAGCATTGACGTTTTGCTCATGCCGGACATCAAAATTCCCGGTGGCAAACCGCACTTTATCGGTGCCGTTCGGTGCCATTACCAGATACGTTCCAAAACTTAATGCGCACGGGAAAACATATCCTCCGTTATAATCAGTATGCTCTCCGATAAGATTTACTCTTCCAGGACTAAAGTATATGCTAATCTCATGATGGTTGTCAGGATAAACTGATTTAAAATTTTGCAGCAATGTTTTGGTATCCATAATAATTACGGCTTAGTTATTTAACAATCTTGTTCCGGCAACGAACCGCTAAAATAGCAGATAATTTTTTTAATCAAAAAATGCTACTTTACGATTCTTTAAAAAAACAACGCATTTTCCATAATTGATCAATGAAATGTCTGATCTAAGAACAAAATTCTATAAAAGCTTCAAAATAAGTGATAAATATTAAAATTAAACAAAGAGTCTGAGATTTTTCAGATAATTCCTTTAATTTGCACTGGTATAACTAATCTGACAACTATGAAATCACAACGTGCATTTTTACTTTCTCTGCTGGTTTTGGTACTTGTATCAGGAAGTTGTTCCCGTAACCCTCAAAAGCAGAATACAGCTTTGCCGGCAATCGATACAGCAACATTTCACCGAGTGGTTGACGGTAAGGAAATTAAGTTGTATACGCTGAAAAACAGCAAGGGGACAGAAGTATGGCTCACCAATTACGGTGCCAGGATATTATCGGTCATTACACCTGATTCAGCCGGAAATCGTGCTGATATAACGCTTGGCTACCGTACATTTGATGAGTACCTCAATGATAATATGTACCTTGGTTGCCTGGTGGGACGTTTTGCTAATAGAATTGCCAAAGGAAAATTTACCCTCGATGGAGTTACTTATAATCTGTATCTTAATAATGGTCAAAATACCCTTCACGGAGGTCTCAAGGGATTTGATAAACAGGTATGGGATAGCCGGCAAAGCGGAGATACGGTATTCTTTTCTTATCTGTCAAAGGACGGAGAAGAAGGTTATCCAGGAAATCTGGAAGTTAAAGTATTTTATACTCTTACCGATGATAACCACTTATTGCTCGATATGCAGGCCGAGACAGACAAAAAAACTATTATCAACCTGACAAACCATGCATATTTTAATCTGAACGGGGAAGGAACAGGAGATATACTGAGCCATGATCTTATGCTGGTTGCCGATGCTATTACACCGATTGATTCTACACTTATTCCAACAGGTGAATTGATGTCAGTTGAGAATACACCATTCGATTTCAGAAAACCATTCAGTATTGGCGCTCGCATTAACGAACCACATCAGCAACTGGTGTACGGTAAGGGGTATGACCATAACTGGGTGCTGTCCAAAGTTCCAGGAACATTGGGGCTGGCCGCCCGCCTTCATTCACCATCAACTGGCAGGATTCTTGAAATCTGGACAACGCAACCCGGTATTCAGTTCTATAGTGGGAATTTTATGGACGGAACTGCTAAAGGGAAGTCCGGTGGAATCTATGCCTTTCGGAATGGTCTTGCTCTTGAACCGCACCATTTTCCCGATTCACCCAATCAGAAAAACTTTCCTTCCGTTGTATTGAATCCGGGAGAAAAATTCCACGAAACAATTGAATATGTTTTTGCTGTTGGAAAATAGTGTCCGCATTGCCTTGTGAAAAATACATTTTGAGCTTTTATTTAACAGGAGGTGTGCGAAAAATGAATTTATGAGGCACCTCCTGTTTTGCATGGAATATACTATTTTTGTGCTGTTCAAATAAAGCATCCGTATGCTGAAACTACTTCTTGCCAGAAGACTTTTCCTGATAGGTTGGTTGTTCATTACTTTGGTAATTCTTTCCTTTCTGCTGATATACGGGAAAGCCCAATCTCATATTTATGTTACTTCGTTTCATACCATGTTAACCGATGCGTTTTTTAAATACCTGACGTTCCTGGGGCACGGTTTGATCATTATTATGCTGGCATTTCTGATCAGCATCCTCAGGTTCCGGTGGTTTTTACTGATTCTGCTGTCATTTGTCATTTCTGGTTTGCTTACACAGATTCTGAAGAACTTTGTTTTTCCCGGAGTTATGCGTCCTTCGGCATATTTTGACGGTGTATACCAGCTTCACGTAATTCATGGAGTGAAAATGCTCAAAGCGCATTCTTTCCCTTCCGGCCATAGTGCCAGTGCGTTTGCCCTGTTTTTTGCACTGGCACACATCACAAGACGATGGCATTGGGAAATATTCTTTCTCGTCATGGCGTTTGCAGTAGCTTACTCCAGAGTATATCTTTCGCAGCATTTTCTGATCGATATTCTGGCCGGTTCTTTTTTGGGAATAATCTCCGTTGCATTTTCGTTAATGATTTTAAAACGAATTGAAAAACCCTGGTTCGATAATAACCTTCGAAGCTTGCTTAAGCATGGTGACTGATGTTTTTAAGGGCAGGAAAGCTCTGTTTCCTGTTCTGATGGCTCTTTTCGCCCTGGCTTTGTTTCTCCCGTTTCTTGGGCGGGTACATCTGTTTGACTGGGATGAAGTGAATTTTGCCGAATCAGCAAGGGAAATGATAGTTACGGGTGATTATCTGACAGTGCGCATCAATTACCAGCCTTTCTGGGAAAAACCTCCAATGTTTATCTGGATGCAGGTTTTATCCATGCGTCTGTTCGGCATCAATGAATTTGCCGCCCGCTTTCCCAATGCCATAGCTGGAGTTTGTACCATCTTTCTCCTCTGGTTTGCCGGACGACGGATTTATTCTTCCCGCTTTGCCATCCTCTGGATTGCTCTTTACCTTGGTTCTCTCTTGCCTTTTTTTTATTTCAGGTCAGGTATTATCGACCCCTGGTTCAATTTGTTCATCTTTGCTGGAATACTGTTCCTTATCTTCTTCCTTGAACGCAGGAAGGAAGAAAAGGGTATACCCATGTTAATATTTTCTGCTTTATCTATTGGCCTCGCCATTCTTACCAAAGGCCCTGTAGCGGTTCTGGTTCTGGTTCTGACGTTTATTATATGGTTGGTTTTTAATAAGTTCCGCCTTAATGCCTCCGTCTGGCATGTGGTTATTTATTTCATTCTTGTAACCTTAACGGGAGGATTCTGGTTTATCCTCCAGATTGCGAACGGAAATATGGATCTTGTTCTGGAATTTATACGTTATCAGATCAGACTTTTTTCGACACAGGATGCAGGACATGGAGGTTTTTTCCTTTACCATGTGGTAGTACTCCTATTTGGAGTCTTCCCGGCATCGGTCCTTTCAATTCCAGTGCTTCTCGGAAAACAGAATCCGGAAAATTCTCTTCAGAAACAGTCCCTTTTATGGATGCAGATTTTATTCTGGACTGTGTTGATTCTTTTCAGCATCGTAAAAACTAAAATCGTTCATTATTCCTCTCTTTGTTATTTTCCGATTACCTTCCTTGCAGCATATTATATCAATTCCCTTATCGAAAGCAAAAGAAAATATCCTCGCTGGCAGCATATATGGCTTTGGATAGAGTCACTTATTCTTGCTCTTATTCCGGCATTTGCAATGCTTCTTATTCAAAACCGCTCCTTTCTTATGAAAACTGGTTGGATAAAAGATCCGTTTGCACTGGGAAACCTTCAGGCTGAAGTTAGTTTTTCAGGAATAGAATGGTTGGGAGGCGCCTTTTTATTCGTGTGTACGGCATGGGCATTATTGTTCTTTAAAGCTCGTGAATACTTGCGGGGAACGATGCTCCTGCTGGCGGGCACATTGGTTTTTACCTGGTTTTCCATGACCTTCTTTACTTCCCGCATTGAAGCTTTTTCTCAGAGAGCAGCAATTGATTTTTATAAGAGCAAGCAAAAGGAGAAATGCCTTGTTCTGACCCTTGGCTTTAAAAGTTATGCCAATTTGTTCTATGCCGAAAGAATGCCACAAGAGAGCAGTCTCATGAAACTTGGTGATGAATTGTTAAAAGGAAAAGCAGGAATTCCTGTATATGCGGTTACCAAAATTAACAAAAAGGAAAAATACCTTAATATGTACCCTTTGTTGCGTGTATTATACGAGAAGAACGGATTTGTCTTCATGCAGGTTGCATCAGAAAATTATCCTGACTAAAATAGTTGCTTCATGATATATAATAAAATCATTACCGTAGTTTTACCGGCGTATAATGCTGAAAAAACCCTGGAACAAACTTACAGGGAGATTCCGTTTGATATTGTGGATCATGTAATTCTGGTTGATGACCATAGTAAGGATAATACGATACAGGAAGCAGAACGACTTGGAATCCGTCATATAATTCGTCATGAAAAAAACAGAGGATATGGAGGAAATCAGAAAACCTGCTACAACAAAGCTCTCGAATTGAATTCAGATATCGTTGTAATGCTTCATCCTGATTACCAATATACCCCCCGTCTGATTCAGTCAATGTGTTACTTAATTGCCAACGGGGTGTACGATGTCGTTTTTGGTTCACGCATATTGGGCAGAGGCGCCCTCAGGGGTGGTATGCCTCTTTACAAATATGTTGCTAATCGTGCTCTGACTTTTGCGCAAAATGTCCTATTAAATCAGAAACTTTCTGAATACCATACCGGCTACCGGGCTTTTTCACGCCGTGTACTTGAAAAAGTTAATTACAACGCCAATTCAGATGATTTTGTATTTGATAACCAGATGATTGCCCAGATTTTTATGGCGGGTTTTGAAATTGCTGAAATAACATGTCCTACTAAGTATTTTGAGGAGGCTTCATCCATTAATTTCCGAAGAAGTGTTATCTATGGATTGGGAGTACTAAGGGTCAGTTTTCAGTATTTTCTGCATAAATCAGGCCTGAAAAAATATCCCTATCTTATTCCGCTGTCATGATAATCAAAACAACAAGCTATCCGCGTGCTGCTCTTATCGGAAATCCCTCCGATGGTTACTTCGGTAAAACGATTGCTTTTGTTTTCAGTAATTTCAGGGCGGAGGTATTATTGTACGAATCACCTGAAATAGAGATTGTACCTTCAGTGTACGATTCACTCGTTTACAGCAGCATTCAGAAACTGAATGACGATGTGAAGGCATATGGCTATTACGGAGGCATTAGGCTTATTAAGGCCACAATTAAGGTATTCTATAATTATTGTTTGTCGAATGACATTCATCTGCCGGAAAGGAATTTTACCGTAAGGTATCAATCCGACATTCCATACGGTCTTGGCCTGGCTGGTTCAAGTGCTATTATCACAGCCTGCATGAAAGCATTGATGAATTTTTATGAAGTTACTATTCCGAAACCGATTTTAGCCAACCTCGTTCTTAGCGTAGAAAATGATGAATTGAAGATAGCTGCAGGCCTTCAGGATAGAGTAGCCCAGGCCTATGAATGCCCTGTTTATATGGATTTCAACAAAAAATACATGGATGAGCAGGGGTACGGAAAATATGAACCTTTCGACCCCACCCTTCTTCCTGATCTCTATATTGCTTATCGCACCGACCTTTCAGAAGGTTCTGAAGTGGTACACAATACCTTCCGGGAAAGATACAATGCCGGGGATCCGCAGGTATTGGACGCTATCAGACAGTGGAGTGAACTAACTGAAAAAGCATACGACTTCTTGCTTCGCGGCCAGAAAAATCGTCTGGGTCAGCTTCTAAATGAAAATTTCGACCTCCGAAGAAAGGTGATGCCTATCAGCAAAGGCAACATTCTTATGGTTGAACTTGCTCGTTCAGTAGGTGCTACAGCTAAATTCACCGGCTCAGGAGGCGCTGTAATTGGTACTTACGAGGGTGATTCCATGTTCCACCAGCTCGTCGAAATAATGGCACCACACCGTATCCAGGTAATAAAACCAGCCATTGTTTTCCGAGATTAGTCAATAGAAACACAATAAATATTTAAACAACTTGTTTCAATTGACTTATCGAGGTAACCCCGACTTATCAAAATCTTTCATTCCGAATTTTCGGAATGATTAGATTTTGTTAGTCGATTCGTCAATTGTTTTTTCAATTGACGAATTTGGGTTTATAATATCTGAAGTTTTTTATATATTGCAATTGATTCCGTGTACGTACACGGAAAATGTAATTATATGATAACCAAGGCAGTAATACCAGCAGCAGGTTTCGGTACCAGGTTTCTTCCGGCTACAAAATCACAGCCAAAAGAAATGCTTCCGGTAGTTGATACACCGGTAATCCAGTATGTGGTTGAAGAAGCTGTTTTGTCGGGCATTACCGATATCCTTATGATCATCGGTAAAGGAAAGCGAGCTATAGAGGAGCATTTTGACCGAAGTTACGAACTCGAAAACCAGCTCCTGGAGAAAGGTAAAACGGACGAGCTTGCTACTATTCGTGCAATTACCTCGATGGCCAATATCCATTTTGTGTGGCAGAAAGAACTAAATGGACTTGGAGATGCGATCCGGTATGCCCGAGATCACGTTAATGGTCAACCATTTGCCGTACTTCTTGGCGATACGTTGATTGATTCTGATCAGGGCCCTGTAACTCGCCAGCTTGGCGCTCTTTATGATCAGTACCAGCATCCGGTTGTCGCACTGGAAGAAGTCGATCCTGCTGTTGTAAGCCGATACGGAGTTATCAGCGGATCAGAAATTGACAGGAATGTTTTTCTCATTAGCGACTTTGTAGAAAAACCACCGGTTGATAAAGCTCCCTCCAACCTGGCCATTGCCAGCCGGTATATTCTTACGCCTGATATTTTTGATTACCTTGATGCCATTCCTCCGGGTGTAAACAATGAAATTCAGCTCACTGATGCTCTCCGTCTTTTGGTTAAATCAAGGCCTGCATACGGACTTCGGTTTGCCGGAAAACGATATGATATCGGCAGCAAAATTGATTTTCTAAAAACAAATGTTATTTACGGTATAAAACATCCTGACTTTGGGAATGAATTTCTTGAATGGATTAAAAAATTTATTGCAAACCAAACTACGTCTTAATCAATTGACTATGAAGCACTTTTTAAATTTAAAAAAAATGGCAGGTATAGCCACCGCACTCTCTGCCTTCATTCTGCTTGTTGCCTGTTCATCTGCTTCTTCCGATGGGAAAACAGGATGGTATCAGCTTTTTAACGGAAAAGACCTCAGCGGGTGGGTTCAGAAAAACGGAACCGCTGAATATAAAGTTGAAAATGGCGAAATTGTCGGAACTACTGTTCTGAAAAGTCCTAACAGTTTTCTGTGTACCGAAAAGGAATTTGAAAATTTCATTCTTGAACTTGAGTTCAAGGTTGATTCACAGCTAAATTCAGGGGTGCAAATCCGAAGCATCAGTTCTCCTCTCATAATGAGTGGACGGGTACATGGTTACCAGGTTGAAATTGACCCTTCTTCCAGACAATGGACCGGAGGAATCTATGATGAAGCCCGCAGAGGCTGGCTTTGCACTCTTGCTGACAATGCACCAGCCCGTAATGCATTCAGGCAGGGAGAATGGAATAAATTCAGAATTGAAGCTATTGGTGATACCATCAGAACATGGATAAATAATGTACCTGCTTCCTGGCTCCTCGATAATCTCACTCCCAAAGGGCTAATTGCACTGCAGGTACATTCTGTAGGTGATGATCCTTCAAAGGTTGGGCTTCAGGTTCGTTTCCGGAACATCAGAATTCGCACCGATAGCCTTGATTTCTATAGTTTCCATGGAGATCCGGGTATCAATCAGGTGAATATGATTCCTAATACACTGAGCGACTGGGAAAAGAATCAGGGGTGGAAACTTCTGTTCGACGGAAAGACATCTAATGGATGGAGGGGTGCTTATAAAGATAAATTCCCTGAAAAAGGATGGAAAATTGCCGATGGCATATTGACTGTTCTTCCTTCCGGGGGTGCTGAATCTGCGAATGGAGGCGATATTGTTACCATAGATAAATATTCTGACTTTGATCTGACTCTGGAGTTCAAAATTACCAAAGGTGCCAACAGCGGCATAAAATATTTTGTAACTGAATCAGAACATAACAAAGGTTCTGCCATAGGGCTGGAATATCAGATCCTGGATGATGAAAACCATCCTGATGCAAAACTGGGAAACCATGAAGGAAGCAGAACCCTTGCATCCCTTTATGATCTGATTAAGGCTAATAACAAAAGGGTCAACCCTATTGGCGAATGGAACCGAGCACGCATTGTTTCAAAAGGGAAGCATGTTGAACATTGGCTGAACGGATTAGAGCGAGTATTAACCCTGATGTGCTAGCT
>CAZJQN010000071.1:0-18253 GCA_964548125.1 uncultured Bacteroidales bacterium
AGTTTACGGTAACTCCCGTATATTTTTTATTTTTGAACCGTAAACACTCTATCCGATGCGTATACGATTATTCACTATCCTGCTGATTCTGACAACAGTTACACAACAAGCCGTCAGCCAGATTTCCGAAAAAATGCTGCAGCAGCACATTCGTGTGCTTGCCTCTGATTCTCTTCAGGGAAGAAAGTCAGGGACGGAATATGAGCGAAAAGCTGCGAATTACATCAGAAATTATTTTCAGAAGCTTGGACTTAAGCTACTGGCCGACAGTGGATTCCAGTCGTTTGCCTATACAGGCCTCAGCGGACCGAAGGTGTCACAAAATGTAATAGCCATTCTGGAGGGCAGTGATCCGGTTCTACGACAGGAATGTGTAGTAATAGGAGCCCATTACGACCATATAGGAAAAGCACGTTTTCCATACAGCCGGCACTGGCTGAGAGGAGGAATCCATTACGGTGCTGATGACAATGCTTCCGGTACAGCATTAATGCTTGAGATGGCAAATGCTCTGGCATCTAAAAAAGGTAACTTGCCGCGCAGTGTGGTATTTGTTGCTTTTGGCGCTGAAGAAGAAGGCCTTCAGGGTTCGGCCTATTTAGCCTCCCACCTGCCAGATGAAGTGGGAAAAGTCTTCGCCATGATAAACTTCGACATGGTAGGCCGGCTGGGAAAAGATAAAAAACTCTTTGTCTCCGGTTCTGGAACAGCTGACGAAATGGAACAACTGTTAGCCCAGATACATGTTCCGGATGGTCTTCAGCTTGTCAAATTCCCGGGGGGAAAAGGACCTACCGACAGTCAATCATTTTATCTTAAAAATATTCCTGTCCTTTCGTTTATAACAGGTCTTCACAAAGATTATCATACACCTGGTGACATAGAGAAAAAAATCAATTATGAAGGCATGGTAACCATTGCTTCATATACATTACCTCTGGCCGAGGAGTTGGTTCGTTATCCCGGGCAACTTACTTACAGAAAGAACAATGAATCTCTCCGCACCAATGAAATAACACTTTTGCCGTCATGGAGATTTACCGGACACCTTAGAGGCTTTTCACTTGGGCTGACTTCTGTTATGAATAACCATTATGGTTTTGATTTTCCATTAGAATATGAATTTATAAAGAACCGGCTCTTTCCGTCCATTTATCTAATGGAATACCCATGGGAATTTGGAATAAAGATCGTTAGAAACCTGGGGGTGGTTACCGCACCAGGAATTGGCTATACATCACTTGCACTCCCTTTGAAACCCGTGCAACTGATCAATCCATCCGGCGACAGTCTTTCTTCCTATACTCCTGATTATATTGGAGTAGATGCTTTGCGTTCTCATCGCTACAATTCCTGGAAGATTGTCCTGCCCGTTTTTCTCGAGTACAAAATACCATCAGAAAGAAAATCGGCTTATATCGCAGCTGGAGTTACAGGTAGTCTTCTGATTGACGGAAAAATCAAATATACTTACAAAAAGAACGGATACCGTTACAAGGAAGAAATCAGAGGACCCTGGTTTGCAAGTCCGTGGCAACTTTCAGCCCAGATAAGAGCCGGTTCGGGAAATTTTGGATTTTTCGCTGATATTGCCCTCACCCCTCTGTTCAAAAAAGAAAAGGCGCCGGCTTTTTTTCCGGTAACGGGAGGAATTACTATTAACCTGAACCGCTGAAGGACATTTTCATTATCATTATGGAAAATCAGAAAAAAACCGCAGGCAAAATTCTTCTGGCAGTACGCTGGACTGTAATGATTTTCCTCTTGTGGTCGGTCAGCGGAGTTATTACTTACCGGTTTATTAATCCTCCCTTTACCTTTCTTATGTTTAAGAGAACATACCAGCAGATTGTCCAGGGGAAGCCGGCAAAGATTGAACGGCAATGGAAACCGCTGGAAGAAATTTCACCGAATCTGGTGCGGGCTGTCATTGCAGCTGAAGACAATAACTTTCCCCGTCATTTCGGGTTCGACCTGGAGGCAATGAAGAATGCATTGGAGCACAACCAGAAAAGCAGCCGGCTGCATGGTGCAAGCACCATTACGCAACAAACAGCAAAAAATGTGTTTCTATGGCCCAGGAGATCATATGTCCGAAAAGCCTTTGAATTCTACTTCACTTTTCTTATAGAAGTCTTCTGGGGCAAAAAAAGGATTATGGAAGTGTATTTGAATGTAATTGAAACCGGACCGGGTATTTACGGAGCAGAAGCGGCTGCCCGTAAGTATTTTCATAAACCAGCATCGCATCTAACTCCCGGAGAATCGGCGCTGATAGCCGCAGCACTTCCTGCTCCCCGGAAAAGAAACCCGGGAAATCCAAGTGCCTATATGCTTCGCCGTCAGGCTCAGATTCTTGATGTAATGGAAAAAATCGGACCAATAAAATTGAGGTAATTTCTGACATCCGATTATCCTATCTCCGGAATAATATCTTACGGTAAATTCAGGAAACCGTTTCCCGGGAAAAAGAACCCAGTAACTGATCGATAAATCTTATTTGATTTTTAAAAAAAACGTGTAAATTTCTGGCATATTTCACACCCGAAGGCAGGCTTGAACCCAAATTCGTCATTTGAAACAATCAAATGACGAATCGACTAACAAAATGAAAGATTTTGATAAGTCGGGGTTACCTTGATAAGTCAATAGAAACAAGTTGTTTATATATTTATTGTGTTTCTATTGACTAATCGCGGTTAGAGGGAATTAACGGATACACACCTCCCGTAAACAAGCTGTTACCCAATGGACCAAAAAAAAGAGCCGGAAAATCTTTGCAGGGAGCATATGCAGGTGCTGATCTGAACGGAATTTCTGCTTATCGCATGGAGTTGAATTAATTAAGGCACCAGTGAGGAGATGCGACTTATCGATAGCGAAGTAAGATGATACTCGTACCATCTTAAGTAAAAATGACAAAGCTCAAATTTTAAATATACTCGTATGGAAAAACAGGAACTCCTCACAAAAGTAAAAGAAGTAGTGGCCAGGGTTCTCAAAATGGATCCTGAGGAAATTGCCGACGATGCCAATTTTGTGTTTGATCTTGGCGCCGACAGCATGCAAAGCATTCAGCTTGTAGCTGCCTTTGAAGAAGAATTCGGCATTACTATGGATCAGGACAAGGCACTGTCAGTACAGACAGTTAATGCTGCGGCCGATTTCATTGAAGCCTACCTGAAAAAATGAAGATAGGCCTATTACTTTTCCCGATTGAGAGAAAAAATTTTATTCCTGGTTTCATTGTTCAACCTGAAAATCATCATATTTTATGATTACACCCCGTTTCGATGTTCACCGGAGGAATCTGGAAAAAATTTTCTATCCGGAATCTGTAGCAATTGTGGGAGCCAACAATGTGCGAGGCACAGTTCCGCATGATATTCTTGACAACATTCTCAAAGCGAATTTCAACGGGGTGGTGTATCCAGTCAGCCCACGTGAACGGTTTATTGCCGGAGTAAAAGCCTACAAATATGTAATCGATATACCTGATCCGGTTGATCTTGCTATTCTTGTATTTCCGAGCCAGGTCTGCCATCTTGCATTAGAGCAGTGTGGGCAGAAAGGGATTCCTGCCGCTATTGTTATTTCTGCTGGATTCCGGGAAGTTGGGCAAGCAGGCAAAGAAAGAGAACAAGAGCTGAAACGTATTGCTGAAAAATACGGGATATCCTTTATTGGGCCTAATTGTCTGGGGGTAATTAATACCGACAGTCGTTCCCTGCTAAATGCATCATTTGCCCGGAAAATGCCGGAAGAAGGCAGCATCAGTTTTCTTTCCCAGAGTGGTGCCTTGTGCACAGCAGTACTCGATTACGCACAGGCACGGAATATTGGATTTGCCAAGTTTATCAGTTTCGGAAACAAAGCCGACATATCGGAAATTGATTTACTGTATTACCTGAAAGACGATCCAAAGACCAGAATCATTCTGATGTACCTTGAAGAAATCACTGATGGACCGGCCCTTATGGAAGCTGCACGCGAAGTGATTGTAAAAGGAAACAAGCCCCTGCTCATTCTGAAAGCGGGCCGTACTTCAGAAGGTGCTGCTGCCGCTGCTTCGCATACCGGTTCGCTGGCCGGTAGTGATGCTATCTGTGATGCGGCTTTTGCACAGGCAGGCATCATTCGCTGTGAAACGATTGAAGAAATGTTCAATATTGCCACGGCCTATGTTTATCAGCCCATGCCCGAAGGAAACAGGGTTGCAGTCATTACCAATGCCGGTGGCCCGGGAGTGCTTGCCACCGACGCCTGTATTCAAAACGGACTCACGATGGCACGTTTTGAAGAAGATACAACTCAATACCTGAAAAAAAATCTTCCGGCAACAGCCAACATCAAAAACCCGGTAGATGTAATAGGTGATGCGAGGGCAGACCGCTACAACATTGCCCTCACAGCCGCTTTTAAAGACTCTAATGTTGACGCGGTTTTTACAATTCTAACACCCCAGTCTATGACCGATATTGACCTCATTGCCCGTGAGGTTGCCAAGGTATCAAGTCATTATAATAAACCTGTCTATACATCCTTCATGGGTGAAGCCGACGTGAAGGAGGGCATTGTGGTACTTCAACGAAACCGCATTCCCCATTACCAGTTGCCGGAATCTATGGCTCGTTCCCTTGCCAGAGTTTTGCAGTTCAAAAAGTTGCGTCAGAAGCTCCAGAGCAAGAAGGCTATTAGTCCCATAAATGTGCCCCCTGAAGCACAGGCCATACTGGAAAAAGCTGTAGCAGAAGGGAAAAAAGTACTTTCCGAAACTGACGGAGCGCCTCTGCTCAAGTCCTATAATATTCGCGTGGCCGAATCTTTTCTCGCGCACACGCCCGAAGAAGCAGCAAAATGGGCTTCAGAATGTAGTTTCCCCGTTGTAATGAAAGTTGCTTCGGAACAGATTTTGCACAAAACCGACGTAGGTGGCGTATTTCTGAACCTTAACTCTGCTGAAGATGTCCTTAATGCCTACAAAAGCATCACCGAAAACGTTTCCCGTGTCATGCCCGAGGCCATGATCAACGGAATACTGGTCGAAAAACAAATTTCCGAAGGAGAAGAAATTATCCTTGGGATTAAGCGAGATCCATCTTTTGGCCCGGTTGTTATGTGCGGAATGGGAGGCATTTTTGCTGAAATATACCGTGATGTGAGCTTCAGAATCGCACCATTCGGGGAAGAAGAAGCAGAAGATATGCTGAAAGAACTGAAAGCCTACCCCCTTCTTACCGGAGCCAGAGGCAGAGCAAAGCGCGATATTCCTTCACTGGTAAAAACACTTGTCAGTCTTTCCCATCTTGCTTTTGCCCATCCCCGTATCGTTGAACTCGATATCAATCCCCTCATTGTACTGGATGAAGGCAGAGGCTGTATGGCCGCCGACGTGAAAATTCTTCTTTCCATTAATTCCTGAATACTAACTAAATTCTAACTGCTATGAGAATTTTGATTTTTGACAATTACAAAAAACTGAGCAATTGGGTAGCGCACTATGTATGTGCCAAGATAAATGCCCAGGCTACCCCTCAGAAACCCTTTGTGCTGGGTTTGCCAACAGGCTCTTCGCCGATTGGCACCTACCAGGCTATGGTGGAACTATACCGACAGAAAAAGGTATCGTTTAAAAACGTCATTACCTTCAACATGGATGAATATGTAGGACTGCCAGAAGACCACCCGCAGAGTTACCACTTCTTCATGCACCGTCATCTTTTTGATCATATTGACATACCACGAGAGAATATCAATATTTTGAACGGAAATGCGCCCGACCTGGAAGCCGAATGCCGCTCGTATGAAGAGCGAATGAAACAATATGGAGGTATCGATCTTTTCCTTGGGGGAATTGGCCCCGACGGACATATTGCCTTCAATGAGCCCGGTTCATCACTTACCTCCCGTACCCGCATCAAAACCCTCACTTATGATACTCTGGTGGCCAACTCCCGCTTTTTTGACAATGATATTTCAAAAGTACCCCGGACGGCCCTTACCGTAGGCGTGGGTACGGTTATGGATGCCCGCGAGGTGCTGATCATTATCAGCGGATACAGTAAGGCTCGCGCACTTCAGCATGCGGTGGAGGAAGGAGTAAACCATATGTGGACTGTTTCCATGCTTCAGCTTCACCAGCATGGAATAATCTGCTGCGATGAAGAAGCTACCATGGAACTGAAAGTCGGTACAGTAAAATACTTTAAAGACATTGAAGATCACTCACTTAACAATTTACCCAAACTTTGATGGAAGTAAGAAATCTTACGGCGGGTGAAATTGAAAAGCTGGAAAGGCAGGGCTGCCGGGCAGAGTCGTGGGACTCCGTCCTGGTAGCCGATCCATTCCTTCCTGAACGCTTTCACCAGACAACATTTTCAGGAAAAGTGTCCATTGCACGACAAGACGGATTCCTGACATCGGATACTGGTAAAATTCTGCCTTGCGGAATCAGTCGGGCAGCATTGTGTGATTGCTTGATTGGCGAGAACAACTGGATCGATGATGTAGGAATTATTTCGGGTTATGAAACTGGCAAACATGTCATGATCTGCCATGTTGGGTCTATAGAAACCACCGGAGAGAATTCTTTCGGAAATGGAGTCCATGTCGAAGTGCTGAACGAGTCGGGGGGCAGGGAAGTCATTATGTTCGACCGGCTCTCGGCCCAGATCGCCTATCTGATGGCACTTTATCGCGAAGACCTGTCGTTTACGGATCAATTAAAGAAAATCGTTGAGGATTATTGTGAAGGAAAGAAATCCTTTCTGGGATCCATTGGCGATGAAACCAGAATTATTGGCTGTGAGCAAATAAAAAATGTTAGAATTGGTGAAATGGCAACCCTTCAAGGAGTCACTCTTCTGGAAGACGGAACCATAGTAAGCAAAAGAGAAGCCCCGGTATTTGCTGGCCCTGGCGTTACTGCCCGTCACTTTATAATCCAGAGCGGCTCGTCAGTTGACGGAGGTGCTTTGCTCCTGAACTGTTATGTCGGACAGGGAGTTCAGATAGGGAAGCAGTTTTCGGCTGAAAACTCTCTTTTCTTTGCCAACTGCGAAGGTTTTCATAGCGAAGCCTGCAGCATTTTTGCAGGTCCTTATACCGTTACCCATCACAAATCAACCCTGCTAATTGCTTCCCTTTACTCTTTCTTCAATGCCGGCAGCGGAACCAACCACAGCAACCACATGTATAAGCTCGGGCCAGTGCATCAGGGCATTTTCGACCGGGGTTCCAAAACCGGCTCCTTTGCCTATGTACTGCTTCCTTCCCGCATTGGACCCTATTCGGTGATTATCGGAAAGCACTTTTCCAATTTTGATGCATCGGAGTTTCCTTTCAGTTACATCCGGGAAGAAGAAGGTAAAAGCGTGTTATACCCGGGAATGAATCTTTTTACAGTAGGAACAAAACGGGATTCCGAAAAATGGCCGGTACGCGACCGGAGAAAAGATGTTGACAAGCTCGATCTGATCCATTTCGACCTTTTCAATCCATACATTGCCAATCGGTGCCAGCAGGCACTTAAGCTTATGCAGAACCTGGCCGAAAAAGCTTCCCGCAAACAGGAGTATGTGCAGTACAAGGGTTTACGCATTAACCGGCTGATGCTCTCAGCTACCCAGAAATATTATTCTACAGTATTACAAATCTATTATGGTGATCAGCTGGTTAAAAGACTTGACAAGGTTAAGGAAAATGAAGGATTTAATACTACCTTAGATCAGCTTGTCCCAAAGACCGGAAAAGTCTCAGAAGCATGGTATGATCTCTGCGGTTTGATTGCCCCTGCAAATGAAACCGAACGACTCAGGGAAGATATTAAGAAAGGGAAAATATCCAATCTGAAACAACTGGAAAAAAGGCTGCAGCAGCTTTATATAGAATATGAAGAGCTTTCCTGGAGCTGGACAGCCGAGCAACTTGAAAAAACAGAAGGACTAAACGTGCGAAAACCTGACACGGAAAAACTGGAAAAAATTCTTACCCAATGGAAAGACAGCAAACTGCAACTCAACCAGATGATACTGGCCGATGCAAAAAAGGAATTTGACGCGAACAGCCGCATCGGATATGGCATAGACGGAGACGAACAGACGCAGGATATGGATTTCTCCAATGTAAGAGGAACTTTCGAAAACAATAAGTTTGTGAAGGATATTCTGGAGGAAAATGAAAAAATTAATGAAGCGTACAGCCAGTTAATTGAGCTGATACATACCCTGCAGTAGAAAAATTATTATTCAGACTTTGAAAGCGCAGGAAAGGTTCAATATGTCCTATTCCCGGCTTGCCTTTCAGTAATCTAAGCTAACCGTTGCACAGATTTCAGGTTTCTTACGAAAGCATCCCGGATAACCTCGCTGAATTGAAGCGAAGTGACCATTGGAGCATAAGGTAAATGTTCTTATTTGCATTGCTATTTGATAGTAAAAAAAAGCGCTTCCCGGAAATAGTCCGGAAAGCACTTTTTTCAAGATAGATTTACTCTATTACAAACGGTTCTCCTGTAATGCTGACATCAGCGTGGACGAATCCTGCAGGAATTTCACCAGCCACGGGAGCATAGCCACCAACAATAATCTGAACGACACCCGGGAGTTCTTTCCGTAAATCGTCATTGTCAATAACTGCCAGCTGACGGGGGATCAGGGTAAATTCCACTTCTTTCTTCTCTCCTGCTTTCAAAGAAATTCGGCGAAAACCCTGCAGGGATGAAAGCGGAACCGGCACCTTTGCATCAGGATGCTTCACATACAATTGTACCACTTCCTCTCCGTCGGATGCTCCGGAATTTTCAACGGTCAGGCTCACCTTCAGGGGTTCGCCGGTTTTTACTTCTGGCTGTACCTTCAGCTCGCCATAACGGAACGAAGTATAGCTCAATCCGTAACCAAACGGATAGAGGGGTTTCCCGGTAAAGTATTTGTATGTACGGCCCGTCATATTGTAATCTTCAAATGGTGGGAGATCATTCACCGAGCGGTAAAAGGTAACCGGAAGGCGTCCCGCCGGGTTGTAATCACCAAACAATACGTCGGCAATAGCATTCCCTCCTTCCTCACCCGGATACCATGCCTGCAGGATAGCAGGGATATTCTCGGCAGCCCAGTTAAAGGCCACGGCTGATCCGCTCATGTTCACAAATACTACCGGCTTACCGGTTTTGTGAAGCTGTTTCAAAAGATTTTCCTGAATGGCTGGCAGCGCTATGTCGGTACGGTCACCACCGCTGAAACCAGGAATTTTTACAGACATTTCCTCGCCCTCAAGCGAAGGAGACAATCCTCCGAAGAAAAGAATCACATCGGCCTGTGAAGCAATCTTAACTGCTTCCTTCACCGGATCCTGTTCAGCCCGCCCGTAATCGAAGCGGATCATTGCACCGCCCATACCCTGGTAATATTCAACTACAATATCATACGGTTTTCCTTTTTCAAGAGGAAGAACTGTCTTGTAAGTTGTAGGGGCCTGACGAATCCAGCCTTCCAGTACTTTCTTCCCGTCCACAAAAAGCCGCAGACCATCATCGGCAGTGATGGCCAGCCAGTACTTTCCTGTTTCGGGAACAGTAAGATGACCTGTCCACCGTGCCGAAAAATTCTGATTATCCAGATTTTCAGCAGGTTTTGTACCATCCCAGGAAAAATTTATTTGTGCATCAGTACGTGTAACAACAGGCTGATCCTTTAAATCCGTATTGGCAAAATATTCGGCTCTGAGCCCGGGCTTCCCGTCAAAACTGAGCCATTCTGCAGGAACGGGAGACAATGAAGGCATAGCATCAGTATAACTGCATCCCAGAGTATACAGAACTGTAGCCGAATTACCTACTTTATTTTTAATACCTTCAAGAGGTGTTACAGGATGTGAAGAAACTCCATTATAATTTCCATAAAGAGCGTCCACGCTATTTGCATTGGGACCTATCACAGCAATGGTTTTCAGATTTTCTTTTTTCAGCGGAAGCAGATTGTTCTGGTTACGGAGAAGCACAATGCTTTTTCGGGCAGCCTCAAGAGCCAGTGCCCTGTGCTCTTTGGAATCGTTTACTTCAATGGGAATTTTATTGAAGGGTACTTTTTCTTCCGGATCGAACATTCCCAGTTTAATACGGGCTATAAACAACCGTTTTACTGCTGTATCAATTTCCGCTTCACTAATAAGTCCTTTTTCCACGGCTTGTTTCAGATACTGGTAAGTATTGCCGCAGTTCAGGTCACAACCGGCTTTAACGGCCATTGCTGAAGCCTCTTCGGGTGTGGAAACGATTTTATGAAACATATAAATATCGTCAATTGCCCCGCAGTCTGATACCACATAACCTTTAAATCCCCATTTCCCGCGGAGGGTTTCTTTAAGAAGGACATTGCTGGCACAGCAAGCTTCTCCCATATAACGGTTGTAAGCTCCCATGACACTCCAGGCACCTCCTTCTCGAACACAGGCTTCAAAAGCAGGGGTATAGGTTTCGAGAAAATCACGCTGGCTGACGCGCGCATCAAATTCATGGCGAAGGGGTTCGGGACCGCTGTGAACGGCAAAATGTTTGGGAGTGGAAACCGTTTTAAGGTATACCGGATCATTCCCCTGTAATCCCTTTACAAAGGCAACACCTGTACATCCGGTAAGGTAAGGATCCTCGCCATAGGTTTCCTGCCCCCTGCCCCATCTTGGGTCACGGAATATATTGATATTGGGAGACCAAACTGTAAGTCCTTTGTAAATTCCCCTTTCATTTCGTTTAATAAAATCATTGTACTTGGCCCGGAATTCATCACCAATTACTGATGCTACCGTAAACATAGTACTTGTATCCCACATAGCAGCCAGCCCAATGGCCTGCGGAAATACGGTAGCGACACCGGCGCGGGCAACACCGTGCAAACCTTCGCTCCACCAGTCGTATTCAGGAATTCCCAAACGAGGTATGGCAGGAGCTGAATTCATCATCTGGGAGATTTTTTCATCAAGGGTCATCCGGGAAACCAAATCCATAGCTCTTTTCTCAACAGGAAGCCGGGGATTGAGATATGCCGGACCGCGATGGCATGAGCTTGCAAATAGCAAGCCTGCTGATAATAGAATGAATAATCTTGCTTTTCTCATATATATTCAGGAATTTTAGAGGTTTTTAATAGGTATCATCCAGAGCAAAGACAGGTTTGCGGACCATCCACTGGCCGTTGGTAAAGTCGGGAAATTCCTGTGGAGCCCCGCCGGCAGCTATGGAAGCTTCAGACAAAGGTGTTACCGCACTCCATGCCGCAGCATCATAAGCATCCAGAGGAGCCGGAGCCTGACGGCGGATAATTTCAACGAAAGCATTGATAACATAAAAGTCCATGCCCCCATGTCCTGCTCCTTCAGCCAGGTGTTCATACTTTTTCCAGAGCGGGTGGTCATATTTCTTTAACCAGGTTTCAGCCTTATCCCACTGGTGCGGGGAACTGACACCTTCCACATATACCTGGTCACCATCATCCATCCATAATCCCTGCGTGCCCTGGATACGGAAGCCGAGTGAATAAGGTCGCGGATTGTTGGTATCGTGAATAACAACAATATTTTCTCCGTTGACGGTTGTAATAGTTGACGTAACAATATCTCCAAGCCGGAAGCGGACTTTGGCATTAGGATGGTCGGGACCTGCCTTGTCAAGAATATATTTATGCAGTCCGCGGGATTTGGTTGCTGATGCGCTAAGCGAAAGGAATCTGTTACCCCGGTTAATGTTCATCATAACTGCTACCGGGCCGAGACCATGAGTAGGATAGATATCCCCATTCTGATAGACAGAATGTTGCGTACGCCAGCGCGCTTCATGAACACCCTTATCGCCAAATTCCACCCCGGGTTCAAATTTCACTTCACGCAGATCATGCTGATAACCGCAATGTGCATAAAGAATCTCGCCGAAAACATTCTGCCGCACCATATTCAGTACGGCCATGATATCGCGGCGGTAACACACATTTTCAAGAATCATCATAGGTACACGCGTTTCCTCGTATGCATTGACCAGGTCCCAGCATTCATCGAGGGTGGTAGCTGCCGATACTTCCACACCGGCATATTTGCCTGCTTTCATCGCACTCACAGTCATTTTTGTATGCCATAGCCAGGGAGTGGAAATAACCACTCCATCAATATCTGTTCGTTGCAGAAGTTTTTCCCAGGCCCACTCACTTCCGGTATAAACCTCCGGATCCTTTTTTCCTGCTTTCCGAATCATGCTTTTTGCCACTTCAATACGTTCAGGATCAATGTCACAGATAGCAGGAACCACCA
The DNA here is from genome assembly GCA_964548125.1 of uncultured Bacteroidales bacterium. Lineage (GTDB taxonomy): Bacteria > Bacteroidota > Bacteroidia > Bacteroidales > JAAYUG01 > JAAYUG01. The sequence continues at coordinate 12,298 of CAZJQN010000071.1, forward strand.
CATCGTTGCGAGCCAGTAAAAGTTCAAGATGGGAACATCCGCGTAAACCGACTCCAATGAGTCCGATGCGGGCAGTTGGTTTCTTAACTTCCTGAGCCATAGAAAATGCAGGACTAAGGTAAAACGACAGTCCGGTAAGTGCTGTCAGTTTAAGGAAGTCTCTTCGGTTTGTCATGTTTATTATTGTTAGCAGGTATCTACTTTACCAGAGGTTTTATTACAAATCCCCATTCAGCAGGTTGAGGCAGGATGCAGTACTTTGCATGAACAGGAGCACCCCATGAATCATCGCCTCCCACTCCCATTTGTTTGTAATCGATATTTACAAACACAAAATTCCGTTTTGTGAGATCGGTAGGATGCATTGAGCCGCGTTTCTCCTGCGTTAGATCTTCATTGGTGTAATTCAGTGCAGAGAAACCAAATAATGGTTTCCCAAAAAATTGTATTCCTTCGCCCGATCCATTAGTCAGGGTCATCCAGCGGGTATCGCAGCGGTGGCCGCATTCCTGAGGGCTTACGTAATTGGTAAGTTGATTTTCGACCTTATCATTATATAAACCAACAAAGGCAGCTGTTAGTCGATCGACATAATTTTCCTGCGGGCCTCTCCCGTACCAGGTTATAACATTAAATTCTTCAGGCAAACACAGATGCATGCCCAGACGAGGTATCTCAGGAAGTTTGCTGCTGCCAGGAACAAAAGCAACATCGACTGCAAGACTTCCATCAGCCTTCAGCTGGTAAATAATTTGCATCTGAGAGGAAACATCAGGAAGATAGAGGTCGGCTGCCACCAGAGGAACGCCATCATTTTCTTTCACAGTAAGATTCTTCAGTTCCCTGTGAGCACCGGCATACCGCCAAACCTTCAGCCTGTAAGGCATAGCATTTCCAAAATCATTGTCGGTAGGCGCTCTCCAGAAATCGGGTTCAAGAGCGCTCACCAGCATGTTCCTGCCATTTACCTCAAATACCTGAAGCAACCCGTCTTTTTTGCCAATTCTTGCTTTGACATTTCCAGCTGAAAGTGTAATAAATTCCTGATCCTGTATAACAACAGTTCCAGATTTGTTTTCAGAGGTAAAGTAAACAGGCACATCCGAAAGAGCAAACTGTTGAGAAGCAATAACATGACCCGCCGGAACAAGGTTTTCCTCTTTTTGTGTTTTAACAAAAACGTTCAAAAAATATTCCTTACCGGCAATTCGCGTAAAATTAACTGTTTCGGGCTTAAAACGGAAGACTTCTCCCGGTTTGACTGCCGGTAAAGGCAAGGTTCCCGATGCAACAGTCTTACCGTCTGAAACGATTTCCCATGCAGCATCAAGGCCGCTCAGGTCGCGGAAGATGAATTTATTTTTCAGTTCCACTTCGCCGGTAACAGGAAGAACAGAAAAGCCAATGTTCTGGTATACCTTTTTTACTTCAGCAAGGGCAGGATGCGGCGAACGATCAGGAGCAACTATCCCGTTGGCACAGAAATTCTGATCGCTGGGCACATCCTTTGGTCCGTAGTCGCCCCCGAAGGCCCAGAACTTCCTTCCGTCTGCTGTAGTTTTCACAAAACCCTGATCAACCCAGTCCCAGATAAAACCACCCTGCAACTGGGGATTGCTCTCGATCACATCCCAATAATCCTGGAAATTGCCGGTACTGTTTCCCATGGAATGAGCATATTCGCATTGAATCAGAGGACGCTTCTGAGGTTTGTTGGAATATTGCAACAAATCATGAATTTTGGCGTACATCGGACAATAAATATCGGTGTATGGCTCCAGTTCAGCTCTTTCATACTGAACAGGGCGGGAATTATCACGCTGTTTAATCCATGAGTATGTTGCCTTAAAATTTTCACCAAAACCTGCCTCATTTCCCAGTGACCAGATAATCACTGACGGATGATTCTTGTCGCGTTCAACCATGCGGATGGTACGGTCCATATGTGCCGGCAGAAAATCTTTGCGGTTGGCAAGGGTTCTGCCAGGGTCATAGCCCATTCCATGGGATTCTATATTGGCCTCATCCACCAGATAAATACCATATTGATCGCATAGTTCGTACCAGCGCTCGGCATTGGGATAATGGCAGGTACGAACCGCATTAATATTGTTCTGCTTCATGAGCAGAATATCGCGAATCATTAATTCTTCAGAAATCACATGGCCATTAATCTCGTCATGTTCGTGCCGGTTCACTCCTTTAAGGTATACTGGTTTCCCGTTGACAAGGAGCTGGCCACCTTTTATTTCGCTTGTTCTAAACCCAACACGAACCGAAGTAGCCATGCTGATATTCCCTTTTGCATCGGAAAGAGTGAGCAAAAGAGTATATAAGTTAGGGGTTTCGGCGGTCCATGGTTTGGGCCGAATCAAGATCTGCTCGAGACGAATACTGTCTTCTGTTCCAGCACCAGGGGCCAATTGTTTTTCCAGCGTCAGAATCGGCTTCTTCATATCAGCCGGATCAAAAAGTTGTGCTTTCAGAATAACTGAGCCTGCCGGCTTATTTGAAAGATTCCTTATCCTGGCATCGAGTTGAAAAAGTCCGTCTGTATAGTTATTTATTAAAGGAGTATGACAGAAGAAATCGGAAATATGAACAGCGGGAATGGCATAAAGATACACATCACGTTCAATTCCACTGATTCTCCAGAAATCCTGGCATTCGAGATAGGAACCATCGGACCACCGGTACACCTGAAGAGCCACAAGGTTCCTGCCCGGTTTCACATACCTGGTGATATTGAACTCAGCCGGAAGTTTGCTGCCTTCGTGGTATCCCACTTTTTCGCCGTTAACCCAAATATAAAAGGCTGACTTGACATCACCCAGGTAAATAAATACCTGTTTATCTTTCCAGTTGTCAGGCAATGTAAAAGTCCGACGATACGAACCCACAGGATTGTAATCATGCGGAACCTTCGGGGGATCAGGATTCTTTGTCCATTCATAAGGAATATTGACATATATAGGATAACCGTACCCATGAAGTTCCCAGTTGGCAGGAACCTGAAAATCATCCCATGATGCATCGTTGTAACCTGGCTTAAAAAAGTCTTTCGGAGCATCCGAAGGGCGTTCCACCCACTTGAATTTCCATATACCATTAAGCGACAAAAAATTGCCTGATGATTCCCTTTTGTTCAGCAGAGCTTTCTCATTGCTTTCATAGGGAAAAAACGAAGCACGCGGTTTTTCCACATTAATACTAATCACAGCCGGGTTTTCCCAATCAGGAACAACTTGTTTCTGACATATACCAGAAGATACAGATAACCAAATTAATAGAAGATATACGAGAGAATTTTTCATATGATTTATTTTAAGACAAAGGAAAAAGCAAACTTAAAAAATTTTCGGGCTTTCCGGTATTGTTCATAAAACAATAAAAGGTTTTTGCTATTATTGAATGTTTTTTTCAAACTGTAAAGTTTTTTACACAAAAAGGTATGAATACTATGCAAAACTCAGGGATTACAAAGCGTTCGGATTACATTCTTCCGATTACTGTTATAGGAATTTTATTTTTCATTTTTGGATTTGTCACATGGCTCAACGGAATTCTGATTCCCTTTCTGCGTACGGCATGTGAACTGAATGATTTTCAGGCATATTTCGTCACGTTTGCCTTTTATATTTCCTATTTTGTCATGGCATTACCATCTTCTCAGGTTTTGAAATTCACAGGTTTCCGGAATGGTATGACAGTAGGGTTATGGATTATGGCATTAGGTGCTCTTGTTTTCATACCTGCAGCGCTGACTCGATCGTTTGCGTTATTTCTTACGGGATTATTTATTCAGGGTACAGGACTGGCGATTCTGCAAACAGCGTCTAATCCCTATATTACTATTCTTGGCCCCAGAGAAAGTGCTGCCCAGCGCATCAGCATCATGGGAATAGCCAATAAGGTAGCAGGAATGATTGCTCCGGTTCTTCTGGCCAGTATAGTTATGAAAGACGCTCATATATTGGAAGAACAACTTGCCCAGGCAACTGATCCTGTTATGCGGGCTCAGATTCTGGACGCTATGGCCCACCGGGTAATTGAACCCTATGTGTTCATGGCTATTATCTTGCTGGCTCTTGGTTTTATGGTTCGTATAGCTCATCTTCCCGAAGTGGATACTGAAGCTGAAGATGAATCAACTACTGCAGCAAACGTTGGGAAAAACAGTGTTTTTGCCTTTCCAAACCTTGTTCTGGGAGTAATTGCCTTGTTTTTTTATGTAGGAGTAGAAGTAATTGCCGGTGACAGCATTATCCGGTATGGACAGTCTTTGGGAATATCCATGACCTCAGCCAAGTATTTTACATCATTAACTCTTTTGGGCATGGTCATTGGTTATTTAGCAGGAATTGTGCTGATTCCAAAAGTCATACAGCAAAGCACCGCATTGAAGATTTGTGCGGCACTTGGAATTGTTTTCTCCCTGGCAGCCATTCTTACCCCTTCACATATTGTTCTCACCTTACCATTCCGTGACCTTGTTACCTTTCAGGCAGTACAACTGACTATTCCTCTCACCGTGTTGTTTATTGCTCTGCTGGGAATTGCCAATTCACTTGTATGGCCTGCCATCTGGCCGCTGGCGATAAACGGCCTCGGACGTTTTACCAAAACAGCTTCTGCCATGCTCATTATGGCGATTGCCGGAGGCGCCCTCCTGCCACTCGCCTACGGGAAAATTGCCGTGCTCACCTCAACTCAAAGTGCCTATTGGATTCTGGTCCCCTCCTATTTTATTATCCTTGCTTACTCAATCTGGGGGTATAAGATAACCAGCTGGAAAAAAGCTTAATAAAACTGAATGTTCACGATTGCAGTGGTTTAAAATAGACAGAGAAAAGTTAGTTCCACAAATTAAGAATGGATCTGGTACCAGCTCTTAGTTAGAAGGAAGAAAATAGGGACATTTTTGGGTTGTACTTAAGAAGATTCGCAAATCAGCATTATTTTCAAGGATGTCGCATAGTCGGGATCCTGTATGTGGAAATTTTATGCATTGTCCACCATTCTGAAAAGCATCTGTATGCTGACAATCAGAAAACAAGATAAAATTTAAAAAGTTTTGAATATATTAACCCAATTTATTCACCCCAAATAGCCGGGGTTACCTCGATAAGTCAATAGAAACAAGTTGTTTGTATATTTATTGTGTTTCTATTGACTAATCTCGGTGGTTCACAGGAAGCTTTTGAAAAGAGCAAACTAACTGGGGTTTAAGTTCAGGATTAAGAATAACTTTAAAGAATATGATATCTGAGGATTTATATCGGAACATAAAGATTAAACTTAGACCATGGACATATGAAGACCTGCATAATCTGGTCAAATATGCCAACAATTCAAATATTGCAAAAAATCTTACCGACAAATTTCCATTTCCCTATACAGAGGAAGACGGAATGAGATTCATTGAATCGGCAACTAAAGACGACCCAATTCACATCTTCGCGATTGACGTCAATGATCAGGCAGTGGGGGCAATTGGAATTCACCCCCAAGACGATATACACAGAAGAAACGCTGAACTTGGTTATTGGTTGGCAGAACCATTCTGGGGGCAAGGTATAATTAGCAAAGCAATCAAACTCGTTGTGGACTTTGCTTTTAAAAATTATAATATTGACCGTATTTTTGTCCGTCCTTTTGGAACAAATATTGCTTCACAACGAGTATTGGAAAAGAATGGTTTTGTTCTGGAAGGGAAATTTGAAAAAGTTCTGGAAAAAAATGGAGAGTTATTAGATGAGCTAATTTATGCAATAAGACGGGAAAACTGGAAAAAACAAACTAACCGTTAAGAATGATGATACAGGTAGAACAGTGGTTCAAAAAGCATTTTGCTTAATTAAAAACTTTAATCTGATTTACCAGTAATTTTAATAATTGTTGCCTACAGAAGTTGTGCAACTTTTTTTCTGTAAAATTAATTTACCACGGTTAATTT
>CAZJQN010000072.1:0-18141 GCA_964548125.1 uncultured Bacteroidales bacterium
ATAATGAACCCGGCCTCAGCCCACACCAATCGTGGACGTCCGTCCCACAGGCTTGTTCAGGGTCAGAGCATGAGCAATAGCTTAATTACGTTTCAAAAAAGAAATTTCTCTTCTGAACGATAAGCCCTTGCGCGCAGGCCAGGGCAAAACAGGTAGCCCGGGCGGGTGTGAATGCCGGAATGCATAGAAATGTGGCAGAGGACCCGGTAGCTTAGTCGGGATTTGTCATCTACCCTCATAAAAGATTTAGTGAAGACTTTGTTTTAAACTGAGATTAGTCAATAGAAACACAACAAACATCTAAACAACCTGTTTCTATTGACTTATGGAAGCAACCCCGACTTATCAAAATCTTTCATTTTGTTAGTCGATGGGGTCAATTGTCGAATTTAGGTTCAAATAATCTGGTAAAAAGCTGCAGCCACAACCTGTCATATTTTTCCCATCGCTGGAGGTTAATGCCCCAGTGGGGAGAAGCGCTGGTGGTGAAAGCAGAAGCTTTTCCCTTTCCGAACCGCTGAGCTGCCAGGAGAGGATACCATTTCCCGTCATAACCAATTTCCAGAATGCAATCGGCCCCTGTTCTAAGAGAAGTTTCATTGAAACCAAGAATAGGAGGAATTTCATCGAAGGTAATTCCTTCAATAACCGGATGATCGGGATGAGGCGCACGAACAGGGAAACTGGCCGTGGATTCGATCAGGTCGTCGCCCTGTAAACAAACTACGGGCAAGACATTGTGAAACAAGCTCCTGCCCCATCCACCTTTACCCATTTCTCCGCTGAATGAATTCCAGCCACCCAGCATATGAAAATGTCCACCGTTATTCACCCAGTCTTTCAGCAGAACAAAGCGATCAGGGAATGTCACATATTTATCCCATTTGTTTCTGTTGAAAAAATCGGGATGAAGATGCAGACATTTCGTCTCCACATCACCAAAAACAATGGTAGTAGCCCACCTGAGACGTTCATCAAACTGCTCTGGCGACATATTGTAAAGGTTCCATGAAGGTTCGGAGATAACCTCAGCGCCGGGAATTTTTTTCAATGCCTCGACAAAGTTTTTTGCATAGTTCAGAAATTCAACTCCTTTGGTTGAATGGAAAAAAGGAGATTCAATATAGGTTTGGCCCGTGTGAAAACACCAGTTGCCCACATGCCAGATTCTGAGGTTTTTCATAGCATTTATTATTTTGTTTTGCAAAAGAATGCTCCAAGTGAAGGTTTGATGCCAATAGCTGGCAAGGATCCTGAAAAGTCAGGAAACGGACCGGGAAGATTAACACCTGCATTGCAGGCAGGAGATCCGGCCGCAGGGTAAAACCAGGGAATATTTTTCAGGGCTTTGACATCCGTTTTCAGACTGTCCCCCTGGAGGGGAAGAATTAGCAAAGGATCAGCAACAATTGCTTCCCTGTCAAATGGGACATCAGGCTGGCGAAGATTTCGGCTTTTATGCCATTGCGACCAGTACAGATTGTGACGAAACGTTGATGTCAGAGAATCCCCTCCGACTATCCTTTTTTCACCGCTACTCAAAAGAAAGATGTTGTTATAGAAAAGCATGCCACGGTAGCTTCCGGGCTCAAAATTACAGCCAAATCCAGCATCATTGATAACCGTATTGTTGAAAACATAAGCAGTCCCCATAGGAACAGCATACGGGTCACACCAGACAAACACTCCGGCTTTTCCGTTTTTCTTTCCGTCGAGGTAACTGATATTGCAGTAAACAGTATTATTGTTCCATTCAGTAGCACCGGCATACTGAAAAAGGCCATAGCCGCCTCCTTCATTGAAGGCTGAAAGGTTCCACCGAACAACAGAATTGGTTACTCCGCCGTCGAGGTCAAATCCACCTCCGTCGGCACCTAAGGAAGAGGTCTTGTTGTGGTGTGAATAACAATACTGAATTACGATACTGTCGCTCATATAGGTCCATATTCCCACCGGGCCGTTTCCTGCGCGGGGCATATCATAACCATTGTTCATGGCTTCACAATATTCAATCACTCCGCGGGTAACTCCTCCCAGAAGAATACCGTTTCCGCTGTGATTGTTAAGTACCATGGGCGATCCGGGATTATTCTCAGCAATACAACGTCCTATATAAACATCGTACACCGATTTTGTTCCCGAGCATGGCAATCCTGCACATTCTCTACCTCCCGACTCAACATTAATACCGGCAAATCCGTTATCGTGCGCATACACATTGGTGATAGAAATATGGCTGCCCCCGGTAGCCCGGACACCGCACCAGCCAAAACCTTCTGCTTCCAGACTATCAACTGCGACATAATGAACTTCATTAAGATCCACGCCGCTGCCTGTATTGCCGTTCAGACGGCCGGCACCTGATACCCGAATATTCTTCACAACCATATGTGAACTGCCTTTGATTTTTACGGCGGTGCCTTCTCCTGCCATAATGGTTGTTCTGCCCGGGCCATAAGAGGATATCGTAATTTCTTTTCCGGGCTGGCCATTTATGTTTTCCAGGATTAAACTATCCTCAAAAACCTCCCCTCCGGCCAGAAGAATTGCATCCCCCGGCTTCAGAGAAAGAGTTCGAGCCCGGCTGAGAGAACGAAAAGGATATTTCTTCGACAACCCGTCATTCCGGTCATCGCCGTATGACGGGCTAAAGTAATACTTACGGCCATTTGAAGAACATCCGGCCAATATCAGAAACACAAGAAGAAAACTGATATTAATGCGCATATACATGTGGATCTTTTTCACCTGCAGTTATTCTTACCGACAAGAGATTTTCTTGAGGGGGTAAGGGACATGTGGCAAAGGGGGTAAAAGCACAGGGAGGATTATAAGCCCGGTTAAAATCAAGAATGACTATTCCTGTCGAATCAGGTCCACTGGCATTAAGAAATCTTCCGGCTCCGTATGTTTCAAGGGCACTCGTGGCATCCCCGAATAGAATAAAGAAACCATCCTCTTCCCTGAAAGGCAGTAGAGTTAATTCCTTCCTGTTAATGGTAAACACCAGTTTTCCCGGTACGGAATACTCTTCTTTTGTACCGATGACTGTACTAACCAGGATTTTCTGCGGTTTTTCAAAAGGGAAAAAGCGAGCCTTAATTTTCCATGCGCTGTCAGGAGGGTAACAGGGGATCGAATCGAGTGAAGAAGAAAGCGGACTGTTCAGATCCCGTAATCTTATCCCCAGAAGAGTGTCCCTTTTAATGAGATAAAATACCAGAGATCCCATTCTGAGAGTAGTTGGATGCCCTGTGGCATCAGACTCAAGAACAACCGACCGGATTTTTTTGCCTTCTGATTCGATAACTATACCAGGATTTGCTTCCAGGGTAACCAGGGTATCGCTTCTGATAATTTTTCCTGCTACCGGAGGGGCTGATGGGGGAAAAACCAGGGTGCAGGAGCTGTCGCTTCCAAATGTATTGATTCCTTGCTGAAGCCAGTAAAGCCCGGCCAGGTTCAACCATCCGTTTTCACTTTTCAGGCGTTCCATACGGTTCTTCTGCCATTCTTTCCATGATTTAACAAAGGCTGGCGTAGTGGGCGGTTTATTCCCGGAACAGGAACATATTAGATGTACTAAAAGAAAAAAGTAGGCCAGGGGAATACTTCTTTTGATCATACCTACCGATTAAAGATAAGAATTCAGTTCCTCAGCAGTAAAAATAAGATATTTCACATTATCTGATTCATTTGGGATAAGATGAAAAAAATTTACCTTTGCAGTTCTCAGGAGAGATGCCGGAGTGGCCGAACGGGGCGGTCTCGAAAACCGTTGTCCCGCTTCCGCGGGACCGAGGGTTCGAATCCCTCTCTCTCCGCAGCCGCAATGGATCCCGCAATTAGCGGGATTTTTTTATCCCGGATTACGCATTAGGAGCTTAAGCGAACTAATGCGTAGTGGGTCAGCTTAAGGAGTTGGTATCCGGGTTAACCCCGATGAAACGAAGTGAAATCGGCCTTATGGCACAATACGCATCTGCTAATGCGTATTGTGGGTTTATAGGACTGAGTCCGATGCAAGTTCACTTGCAGGAGGACGAAGGACTATAAAAAAGCATACGAAGCGACAGCGGAGGATGCCATTGCGGCTGCAGGATCTTCATATACCATCAGACCAATTTACTCTATTATTCTTGCTCAGCCCGGGTCTTACATGAACACAAGCAGAAAATTAATATGGTTTGAAAGCTATAGAAATCAGATTAGACTCTATAGGTCGAAATAAATATTAGTGGAACCTTCACTCATTCCACATTTATAAATGCACAATAAGAAATGACTGATACAAATTGGTGGTTACAGGTCATAATCATGAAAATAGCAACCTTCCATCATGGTGACAAATGACCAATTGCATTACTGATTCAGGAACTGAATTGCAGCAATTGTATATGCATAGGGCACATCCCATACTTCCTGTGTACTCCACTCAACGGCATTTGATTGTTCTATGTAAGGCTTGTCATCCGGATATCCGATAAAACCAACAACCATTGCTTCAGGAATTTTATAAGCTACGAAATTAGCCGGGACAGGGTGTCTGAATCCAACGCCTGTCGCAAGGCACAAACCAGCCGGATTATGTCCTGTAGTCCACTGAATAAGTTTTTCCGCCTGCTGAATATATTCAGGCTTTTGAAACAGTTTTCCAGCTTTTGCCAGAAAGTAAGCCTGTGACATAGCCACAGCACCTGTACCATGCGGCATTTGTTTTTCGGCATATAAGTGAATAAATGATCTCACAAATCTGTTTTTATTCCCTGTCTGCCTGAATGTCTGATAATTTGGATAGGGCGGATTGACATAAATACCATAGGGTGTGAATCCAAAAATATTTGTGCGAGAATCCTTCATTAAATAATTTTCAGCATAATCAGTAAGTGCATCTTTAATCCTTTGAATAAGATGCTGATCCAGTTCAATCTCGTATTCCAGTATTTTTAGTAATGCCAGAGGAGGTTCGCAGGCAAAGGCAATACTGCGGTAACCGTCAGTATTATATTGTTCCATAAAATAACCACTTAACCCCGACGGATATTTTTCCTGCCTGTCAAGCAATTCTTCAGCAAGACCAGTAATTTTTTCCGGTGTAACGAGTCGGCTCTTTCCTTTGTGTAATTCACATGCTGCAAGTAATTCTTCAGCCACAAATAGTGTACGACGGTCTTTATTGTTCATCTGTCCATATTTCCATGCTTTTTCAGCCAGGTAAATGCATAATCCTTTCTCGTGCGGTTCAACTACCTGGGATGACAACATTTGATACCTGACAAACTGAAATTGAGCCAGAGGATTATAATGTACCCTTATCATCCGTTCATCTCCTGTATTTGGTATACCATCAGTGAAATTAATTCCACCTCCGGCAATGCATCCCGGGTGATTTTCAACCCACCAGCCGTCTTCGTATGTGTAGCCAAATCTGAGGTCGCCTCCTGCCACATCTTCGAACACCTGACCTTCAGAACTTATCATTCGCTGAAAGTATTGATTGCCCCATCGTAACTCATCGAGAGCCATTTGCCTGAATACCGGATGACTATGTTGAGCCATTAACACAAGAGCTTCAATATTTACCTGTGTAAGCGTAAGCCACTTCCTCCAATCGCCAGCATCGTACCAGCCACCGGCAGCAGGAAAATATGAACTATCAGAATCAAGCCTGCCATCATCGGCGTGAAGCATTCTGCGAACTCCGGGAATCTCGATGCCAGACCTCTGATTAGATAGAAAAACCAGATAACCTCTCTCTAACCGTTCATAAACCCTCTGATCAATTTCGAACGGAACGGAAAAACTGTATTCATTCTCAATCTGATAAACTCCTTCTTTCTGAAACTCGGAAAAATCTCCCTGCCAGAATATACCCCAGGGCGTTTCCCTTTTATAAAGAAATCCTTGATATAAGGATTTTTCACCAGTTCGGGTATATTTACCTTTACTGATATCTATAGGAAAACGAAACGGGTAAGGAGACCATACTTTTTCTTGTATTTCCGGAGCCTCTCTTTGACGTCTGTACCCCACTGGTGTAATATAAAAAGGAATTTTATCAGGTAACTTGATTTTTTTATCCTGGCAAATAAACGTTACTGTTTTCGGAGAACCTGGCCGGAATCCGAGCTGGCTGGTAACCAATTCAAAAGTTTGCTGGGCCTTTATGTTCGAGATTCCGGTTATTAGCGGAATACAAATCAGTAATATTTTTTTAATTTCTATTGGAGATAAAATTCTATCAAGCATAATTCTCTGGTTTTTTCGCAAAAAAACAAAAATCTTTTATTACTGAGGTTTATCCGGCTTTTTTACTTTCACCGATTTTTGCCAAACAATCATTTCCCTTGCATGACGATATAATTCTTCGGCCATTTCCTTGTTGCCGTCTTCTTCCAGCAATTTTGCATAATAACGTAAAGTTGCAGGGGCATATTTATCCTGGGCACGCAAAAGAAAAACCGGTTCATCATCGGGAATTTTACCCTCCTTATCGATGATTCGCCTTATGTAGTCCTCACGGGTGAATTTCATATCATAGATTTATTTTCTCCAGTAAAGCAACACTTTCAACATGCATAGTATGGGGAAACATATCAACCGGTTGAACCTTCATAAGCCGGTATGCTGAGGACAGCATTGCAACATCTCTTGCCTGCGTAGCGGGATTGCAGCTTACATAAACGATCCGTTCCGGCGAGGCCTTCAGCACTTCCCTTAGAACATCCTCATGCACACCGTTCCGCGGGGGATCCATGATCAGCACATCGGGTCTTCCTTCTTTCCTCATGAATTCTTCTGAGAAGATTTGTTTAATGTCACCGGCATAAAACACTGCATTGCCTATATTATTAACCTCTGCATTGATTTTAGCATCTTCCACTGCTTCGTTAACATACTCCAGACCAACAACTTTTGCAGCCTGCCGGGCAAGGAATAATGCAATCGTTCCGGTGCCGGTATAAAAATCATAAACAGTTTCTGATCCTGTGAGCCCGGCATATTCCCTGACAATACGGTACAGGTTCAGTGCCTGACGGGTATTAGTCTGAAAAAAAGATTTTGGTCCTATCCTGAATGTAAGGTCCTCCATCTGTTCGGTAAGAAACATTTTTCCTTTATAATGGATGACATTCAAATCAGACCAGGCATCGTTGAGTTTGGGGTTAATAACATACCACAGTGAAATAATTTGCGGAAAACGTTCGGAAAGTTCATCAAGAAAGGCTGTACGGCGCTCTTCATCCTCATGTTTCAGCATCAAAGCTACCAGAAATTCGCCTGATGCATTATTCCGGATTAAAAGATTCCGTAAAAAGCCCTCATGCTTTTTCGGATCGTAAAACTCCATCTTCAGTTTCAGGGCGATTTCTTTTGCTGCTTTTCGTATAGCATTTGATGGTTCCGGCTGAAGGAAACATTCTTCAATGTCGAGAACTTTATCAAATTTCCCCGGAACGTGAAAGCCCAGGGCAGGTAAACCGGATAAAGGTATTTCTTTCCCGATCTCGTAATCATATAGCCACCGCAAGGGATGGAAAGTAAATTCAATTTTATTGCGGTAGAAAAGGGTTTCCGGCGATCTGAGGATAGGTTGTAAGGGTATATCGCTAATTCTTCCGATACGTTCCAGTTGCTCCTTAACCTGGTTTTCCTTAAAGAGTAGTTGTTTTTCATAGGACAGGTTCTGCCATGTACAACCTCCGCATGTTCCGAAATGTTGGCAAAAGGGTTGTGTACGATCAGCGCTTTCAATAATAACTTTTTCAGTAACGCCCTCCCAGTAGTTTTTCTTACGGCGGATAATTCTGATATCGACTACGTCACCAGGTACAGCCCCTTTAACAAAAACGACCATATTTCCATATCGCCCCACGGCTTTCCCTTCTGAAGCATATGAAGTGATTTCAAGACGCAGTGAATTCCCCTTGTCTTTATCTAAGTTCATGCAATATTAGAATAGCAGTACAATAATCCTTCTGAAGGCAAAGATAGGGTGATTTTGTCAGAAGCACAGAAATAGAAAAATAGTCGCTGATCAGATAAAGCGTCAGCCTAATTCCCGAACAGATGAAATAAATTCTTTGATATTTTCCGTTGGCACGTCAGGAGGCATCCCTCCCCCACATGACCATATGATCTTTGTTTTATCAGTGAGTGATGCATCTGCTGCTCTTACGTATTTCCTTATTTCTTCAGATGAACCATGGGCTAATACATCCCGGCCCGGAATATTTCCAAGAAGGGTAATTTTATTCTGTGTTAGTTTTTTCATCTCGTCCAGTCCATGTTCATGGCTGAAATTGAACAGATTGATTCCCATTTCATGCAGATAAGGAGCACAAATCAAACCATAAGCATCGTTATGGAAAAATTTCACTTTAACGGGAAAACTCTCATAGATTTTTTTCAGGCAGGGATAAGCAAACTCCCTGAAATTGTATTCATCAAGAAAACCGACAATATCGTCCAGAATGAGAATCCCGTCAATGTCCTTGAATGTTTCTATCTGGAAAGTTATCCAATCGATGATGAATTCAGTAATTACTTTGAGACCTTTTCTTGTCTCTTCAGGGGTCATGGTTATTGCCATCAGAAACTCTGTTGTTCCTGCAAGGAATGATGCAATATTGAGAGGACCCCGAGAAACGGCAAACTTAATCTCGTGGCCTGCGGCCTTTATTCTCTCCTGATTGTGAACAAGGCGTTTGATAACAAACGGAAGAAGTCCTTCTTTACGAACATCCGGTTTTACCAGAGAAGCAAATCCCTTTTCAGCATCGTGAATCTTCCCTGGAAAAGGAAAATCATTTTCGGGCCAGATCAGTTTTGCTCCGAACGCAGAGGGCTCTGTACACATGCCAAATTCCGACCAGAAACCCGGGAAAAAAAGAACTTCAGAAAAATCCTGTACTACTTTGCGATTGGCTTCAAACCATACTTCAGGATTGACGTAATAATCAAGTATGGAAACTTTATACCAGCCCGGTATCCAGGGACTGTCAACAATAAATCCAATCAGTTTTTCTTTTGGTTCATCCCCGGCAATTACTTTAAGCAATGATTCCCATTGATTTGAGGTCATTCGATTATGATTTAATGTTGATATTTTCTGCCTTCCCTAACCGGAAGCTGCAGATCCTTTTTTTCTTGTTTCAGATGGCGATTTGGACGAAACTGGTTCTGATCTGACCGAAGATCCTCTTACAATAAGTGAATGATTGAGGATGATAGTGCTGAGAATTTCGGACTGTTTGCCTGTTAGCAGATTAATTAAGGAACCGGCGGCAATTTCACCCATTTCACGCCCCGGGTAATGAACCGTAGTAAGATTCGGTTCAACGACACTGGAAATGGGATCGTTATTGAAACCTACTACGGCTACTTCCTCCGGAACCTTCACTCCGTTCCTTTTCAGTTCGCAGATCAATGAAACAGCCGAAGTATCATTGGCTGTAAAAACTCCATCAGGCAATTTTTTCCATTCGAGTATCTGCCGGGCTGCATTCTCTCCTGCCTGTCGGCTCAGATCACTGAATATTACCAGATTTCTATCGGGTTTGATACTATGGTCCGTTAATGCCTGTAAATATCCTTTGTACCGGTCAGAATAGACGTTCCGCAGCAGGCTTCCAGCCAAATGGACAATTCGTTTACAGCCCTGATTGATGAGATGTTCCGTGGCTTCATATCCTGCCTTGAAATTATTGATGATAACACTCTTGCATTTGGGATGATCACATACCCGGTCAAAGAAAACCACAGGAATACCTTTTTTGAAAAGGATATTCAGATGATCAAGCGACTTCGTTTCATAGGAGAGAGAAATCAGCAATCCATCAATTCTGCTATTATATAGCGTATTGATATTAGCAACTTCTTTCTCGACCGACTCCTGCGACTGGCTAATAATGAGCTGGTAACCTGCCTGATTGGCAACCTTTTCCATTCCGGAAATTACCGTAGACATAAAATAGCTATCTAACCGGGGAATAACAACACCAATGGTATGGGTCTTCCGTTGCCGCAGATTACTCGCAAATTTGTTTTGCTGATATCCGAGTCGTTTTGCAATTGCAAGAATTCTTTTCTTCAATTCTGGCTTAACATGAGGATGATCCTTCAATGCTCTGCTGACTGTCGATGCAGAAATACCAAGCTCTTCCGCAATATCGTATATAGTTACATCCTTTCCAGAAGTCATAACTGTTGATTATGACGCAAATTAAAAACAAAATTTCAAACAATGAATATTTTTTCAAAAAAAATTGCAATCGGTTGCAATATTTTTACTTTATCTTTAGAAAAATTTTCGTTTTATGATGCGTTTCAGTCTTTTGCTTCTTTTGAATCTGATTCTTCTTCCCGTTGCCGGAAGCATTCGCCTCCCGCATCTGATCAGCAGTGGCATGGTTCTGCAAAGAGACAAACCGGTTAAAATTTGGGGTTGGGCCAATCCCGGGGAACAGCTAATTATTAACTTTCTGGGAAACAGTTATAAAACCAATGCCGATGCAAAAGGAGAATGGTCAGTTAATCTGAAACCTGCACGGGCCGGAGGACCTTATTCGATGACAATTATGGCTTCCGACACTATCGAAATCAAAGATATTCTTCTGGGTGATGTATGGCTCTGTTCCGGTCAGTCGAACATGGTTTTACCAATGGAAAGGGTTCGGTATGCATATCCTGAAGAAGTGAAGCTGGCAGAAAACAATCAGATCAGACAATTTCTTGTCAATACGAACGCTGTATTTACCGAACCTCAGAATGATGTGCCAAAAGGTGTATGGACTCCGGCTAATCAAACGACGATACTTCGGTTCAGCGCAACAGCTTATTTCTTTGCAAAAAGTCTCTACGAAAAATACCATGTGCCCATTGGAATTATCAATGCCAGTGTGGGAGGAACACCTATACAGGCATGGATGAGCCGGGATGCCCTGAAAGATTTTCCTTCCTATTTAGAAGAGGCAGATCAATGTAAAGACCCTGAATTCATCAGAAACATCGTGGAAAGAGAAAAAAAACAGGCACAGGAATGGTACAACACTATCAGTGCATCCGATAAAGGTTTGCATCAAAGGCCAGCCTGGTACGATCCCTCGTTTGATCATTCTCCTTGGCCTGTTATGTCAATTCCTTCTTTCTGGGAAGAGGAAGGTTTATTACATGGCAATGGAGTAGTATGGTTCCGAAAAACCATCATTCTGCCCGAAAACCTTGCCCGGAAACCGGCACAACTTTTACTGGGAAGAATCGTTGACTGCGATTCGGTCTATTTTAACGGTTTCTTTATTGGAACTACCTCTTATCAGTATCCTCCCCGCCGTTACAGTGTACCAGAAAATATCCTCAAACCAGGTGAAAATACAATCGTTATAAGGGTTATCAATTTCAGAGGCAAAGGAGGCTTTATTAAAGACAAACCCTACCAGCTATTGGCCGGAAATGACACGTTCGATCTGAAAGGAGACTGGCATTATATGTCCGGTATCACCATGCCGCCTCTCCCTGATCAGACTTTCTTTCACTATAAACCAACCGGTTTGTTCAACGGGATGATTGCTCCACTCATCCGATATGCCATCAGAGGAGTTGTATGGTACCAGGGAGAGAGTAATACAAACAATCCTTCGGAATACAGCATTCTGTTCAAAAATATGATTGCCGACTGGAGAAAAAAGTGGGGACAGGGTGATTTTCCGTTTTTGTTTGTTCAGCTTCCCAATTTTATGGTACCAAAAACAAATCCTGAAGAAAGCCGATGGGCAGAATTAAGGGAAGCACAAAAAGAAGCCCTCGAACTACCCTGCACAGGTATGGCTATTACAATTGATATAGGGGAATGGAATGATATTCATCCCCTTAACAAAAAAGATGTTGGAAAAAGACTGGCTCTTATAGCAGGGTCGGTAGCTTACAACGAAGGAACCCTAACCAGTTCCGGACCGTTATTTTATGCTTACAGGATAAAAGGTAATCGCATCATTCTGAAATTTAAGAATACTGATGGAGGGTTAATGCCAAAAGATAATCTTCCTCTCAGGCACTTTGCTGTGTGTGGTTCCGATGGGAAGTATGTTTGGGCAAATGCAACAATCCGGCATAAACGGGTGATTGTATGGAATGATCAGATACCTGATCCAGTGGCCGTAAGGTACGCCTGGGCTGATAATCCTGAAGGAGCCAACCTGATAAGCAAAGACGGACTTCCAGCCTCTCCTTTCCGGACTAGCAAAAACTATTAAGAAGAAATTTTGAAAATTCATCGCAAAATGGTCAGAAATTTTATCATTCTCCTGTTGATTGGCAATTCATTCATCCTGAACGCATTAAACTTTGATCCGAAAGAATATCTTGTTTCCGAAAAAAGCACAAAAGGATGTTTTCCACTGGCCGAAGGAAAAAAAACTGCACCCATGATGATCAGTTCAGATGATTACCCGGGTGTTATAAGAGCTTTTAAAGACCTCCAGGATGATATCAGAAAAGTAACCGGAAACCTTCCTTCCATGTATCAGGACAGGTGGCCTTCTTCAAAATTTATCATCATTGCAGGGACAATCGACAAAAATCCGATCATCAGGAAACTGTCTGAAGAAAAGAAAATTATTATTGATGATATACGAGGAAGGTGGGAATCATTTCTGATACAAACTGTTCAAAACCCATATCCAGGTATCAAACAAGCTCTGGTTATTGCAGGCAGTGATAAGCGCGGCACTATTTACGGCATTTATGAACTTTCAGAACAGATAGGAGTATCGCCCTGGTATTGGTGGGCTGATGTTCCCGTGCAGCACAAAACCAATATTTATATTAGGCCGATAAGGTACAAAGAAGGGGAACCATCTGTAAAGTACAGGGGAATTTTTCTTAATGATGAATTTCCGGCACTTACCAACTGGGTGAGGGAGAAATTCGGAACAGTGGAATTGAGAAATGATCCGCCTGTACCTGCAGGTGTCGCGAATTATGGTCATGAATTCTACAGCCGGATTTTTGAACTGCTGCTTCGCCTGAAAGGCAACTACCTTTGGCCGGCCATGTGGAATAATGCTTTCAACGAAGATGATCCTGAAAACCCGAAACTGGCAGATGAATACGGCATCGTCATGGGAACGACTCACCAGGAACCCATGTTGAGGGCACAGAAAGAGTGGGACAGAAGGTATTTCCGAACGCTTGGACGATGGAACTATACAAAGCATCCCGACATACTTGAAGAATTCTGGCGGGAAGGTATCAGGCGAAATAAGAATTATGAAAGCATCATTACCATCGGATTGCGCGGAGCAGATGACACGGAAATGATGCCCGGCGGTCCGTCGGTGAATATTCCATTTCTGGAAAAAATCATTTCCCGGCAACGTCAGATTATTTCGGAAGAAATGAATAAGGATGTAACAAAAGTCCCTCAATTATGGTGTTTATATAAGGAAGTACAGGAATATTATGAAATGGGACTACGGGTACCTGATGATGTCACCTTGCTATGGTCGGATGACAACTGGGGGAACCTGCGCCGATTGCCTACTCCGGAGGAGCGTAAGAGAAGCGGCGGTGCCGGAATATATTATCATTTTGACTATCATGGTGGTCCTCGCAGTTATCAGTGGATCAATACCAATCCAATACCTAAAATCTGGGACCAGATGTCCCTCGCCAAACAATATGGAGCCGACCGAATCTGGATAGTGAATGTGGGACATTTCAAAGGATACGAGTTTCCTATAGATTTCTTCCTCAGGATGGCATGGAATACAGACGATTTTAACGGCGAAAATCTCCGAAGCTATACCGAGTGGTGGTGCCGGAAACAATTTGGATCCCCGCATGATAAAGATATTGCCGAGCTTATCGTTCTTTATACAAAGTACAACGGCAGAAGAAAACCTGAACTTCTTTCGCCTGAAACGTACAGCCTTGTGAATTATCACGAAGCAGAGCGCGTTGTAACAGAATACAGAATCATTGCAGAAAAAGCTGAGCAGATTTTCCACCAACTCCCTGATGCCAAAAAAGATGCGTTTTATCAACTTGTTATGTTTCCAATACAGGCATGTTGTCTGGTAAATGAATTATATGTTGCCGCTGCAAAAAATCAGCTATATGCAAAACAGGGCAGAACCAGTGCCAATGATTGGATGCTGGAAACATACCGGCTTTTTGAAGCAGATACTGCCCTAATGGGTTATTTTAACAGAAATTTAGCCGGGGGCAAATGGAACCATTTCATGGATCAGGCGCATCTTGGATATACTAACTGGGCAGACCCTCCCTTTAATAGTTTACGGCATATCACACTGCATAATATCCAACCGGCAGATACTTCCTCTATGGGAGTCAGCATTGAAGAATCAGAAAAAGTATGGCCCGAAGACACTTCCGAAGCAGTTCTGCCCCTGTTTGATTCGTACAACCGGCAGAAATACAGTATCGATATTTTTAACAGAGGGAAGGCACCTTTCTTGTACAGTACAAGTATATCAGATCCATGGATCGTGCTGAGTGATTCCGGAACCATTGTAGAAAAGGATAAGCGGATATGGGTCAGTATTGACTGGGACAAGGTACCTGCAGGTGATATTACCGGATCAGTGTCAATTACCGGACCACACCAGACGATAAAAATTCTTGTTCCGGTACGCAATAAAACCCTGTCAACTGGTACCAGCAACTGTTTTGTCGAAGGAGGTGGATATATTTCCATTGAAGCTGAGCACTACACGCAAAAAACTGATTTTAAGGAGAGACACTGGGATCGCATCGAAGATTACGGTCATACCTTATCCGGTATGCGGGCAACAGCTGACACTGATCTTCCTCCTGTTGTAAATATGGAAGACTCTCCCTGCCTCAGGTATGCGATTTATCTTTTTACGACAGGTGAAGTTAAAGTAACATGTGTATTTTCGCCTTCTTTAAATGTTTTTCCCGGTTCAGGAATACATTATGCTATTTCCATAGATAATGAACCGCCGATGGTTCAGACCCTGGTGCCTGAAAAATACAACGCTGTTAACGGAAACAGGGACTGGGAAAAAAGTGTAATGAACAATGCACGTCGTATTACTACGAACCATATTATCAAGGAACCCGGATACCACATACTTACTATCTGGATGGTGGATCCGGGTATAGTACTGGAAAAGATTCTGATTGATACCGGAGGTCTGAAACCAAGTTATCTGGGACCTCCGGAAAGTTACCGGTTTATTACGCAATAGACCCTTTGTAAGGGCGCCAAATGGAAATATCTGGAGCTGGTCAAACTGTTGTTTTGTACGCAGGCAAATTATTTATCCCTTATCAGGCATTAGAAAATTGAACGAACTAATGTTAAGCTGGTTAGGTTAAGATATCGGCATCCGGATTGATTTCGATGTAACGATGTAAAATCGGCCTTATTCACGCTATACGCATCTCATAATGCATATTGTGGGTTTATTAATAACACATCAGCCGGTTGGCCTTACCTGCCAACCGGCTGATTTTTATAATGATTGCCAGGGATTTAAAACACTCCCTGTGCATCCATGCAATACCGAATTAATAGCCCGGATTCTGGTACGCGGCCTTTTCATCGGCACTCATCTCAAGAGCATCAATCTGTCCTTGCGGAATGGGTCGAAGATAATGGAAAGGCTTTATATCACGGGTAAAGGTTGCGGGGGTATGATCAGTCCATGCTGTTCCGCCTATTTCATATGAAGCAGCTACTTCATCCCATTTTTGTGTACGTACGAGGTCGAACCAGCGGTATCCTTCGCCAAAATACTCACGGGAGCGCTCCTGCAAGATATAATCAATAGTAATGGTGGCAGGAGTTGCAGCTACCATTTCTGCGCTGTGATCTTCACTTTTTGCAACATTTCCATTATTATCCCAGCGCCATTTTCCTGCACGGGCACGAATGACATTAATGAGATCATAGGCTGTTTTCCCGGCCTGGGGAGTAGCCCCTTTAACCGCTGCCTCTGCGGCAACAAAGTAAAGCTCCGAGAATTTGGCAATATTAAATGGACGTGTACTTCCGGCATTTGGCTGTCCCAATCCGGTACCATTATCGGTACGATAAGGACCCAGTTTCCAGAGTCCGGGATAACAAATCCTGTTGATGCCACTGGGTGCAATCACAAAATCAGATCTCCCCGGCAATACTCCTGCTCCAATATTGCTTTTGTAAACCGAATTTGAATAGTCAATTGTTTCAGCCGGATCTTCATCAAGAAATGTCAGAATGGCTCCACCCGGATACACTTCCATGTTGTTTGCATTGTAAACAAACGGAATATTGAGAAAATTCCCTCCTCCCTTTGGCCAGTTACCGCGATATACGGTTGTGAAGGTACCATCATACCTTGAATCATTTACTTTGTCGGCAAACGTATTTTTGAATACTCCAATGGGAGGAGCCATGCGGGTCCACGGACGCCCCAGATGCTGCTCAGCTTCCCTCTGTACAGAACTAATCACATTACTCCAGTCTGGTGTTGTAGCACTTCTTATAACCGTGTAGTTCCACGTCATCATCCAGCCGGCAAAATTATCCGGAGCTGCTCCGCTTCCATAGGTCAGGCTGCCGCCGTTATAATATTCACTCTTTTCGGTATGATCGGCATACAGCAATATTTCATTGTTCCTGTCGTTCTGTGCAAGATTAACATCATAAAAGGTTGGCTGCAAGCCATATGGACCAGGATTATTAATTGCTTCAATAGCCACATTATATGCCTGCTGGAAATACCACTGTGCATTATGTCCATCGGGGTCGACCCTCTGGCATTCGGGATATGTGGGAATGTTTTTTGGATTTTCAAGCCACCAGCCATATGTCAGATAGGCTTTAGCCAGGAAGAGTCGGGCAACGGTTTTGGTGACGGCACCGGTAACACGCGGAGTTTCCGGGAGGTCCTGCACCGCCTTTATCAAATCAGGGAATATGGCTCTAGTATAAACCTCAGGAACGGTATTCCGAACCGATGTTCTTACGGGTGCAGTATTGAATTTAAGTTCTCCCGAACCCAGGTCAAGGGGAACTCCGCCAAAGGTTTGTACCAGGAGGAAGTAATCGAAAGCACGGAAAAATCTGGCTTCAGCAACCAGCGCATCTGAGATAGTTCCCACGGAGGAAGCATTCTCTATCACGCCGCTGGCCGTATTGATATTTGAAAATGCTGTTCCCCAGAGCACATCCGAACGGCTGCTGGTGGGGGTAAGCGAACCTACACCCGACATATCATGGTCCTTGAAGTTTGCATCGGCACTCTGAGCCCATGTAGCTTCATCTGTTCCGGTTTGACATGCATTATAATAATAAGCCTGCCCGTATATGTAGCGAAGATGGGCGTACATGGCAGTCAATCCGCCCAGAACACCTTTCTCTGTTTTGAAGAAACCTGGTTCATAGATACTGCGCGGCTGTTCCTCAAGAATATCAGAGCACGCGAACAGGAACGCCATAATAAGTGTTGTTCCTGCTAAAGTTTTCATATTTATACGTTTCATTATTATCCGGTTTTAAAATGACACATCAATACCTATCAGATAATTGCGGGTTGAAGGAGTATTGGTGCCGATAGTCAGCAAACGCCGCAAATTGTATGAATATGGCACCGCCGCATTTTCATTGGCATACGAATTGGTTTCTGGATCCATGCCTGATTCCTTATAATAAGGTGAGAACATAACCAGAGGATTCTGAACAGTAACATACAGGCGCAATTTGTTGATTCCGGCATTTTTTATGACATCCAGACGATCCAGGCTATAACCAAGGGTAAGGGTACGAATTTTAAGGTAAGAAGCATCGAAATATCCTAACGTGCTTGCATACTTTGGATTATCACCGCTTAGAACACCAGCCGGATTCGGGTATTTTGCATTTGTATGTTCCGGTGTCCAGTAATCTATTTTTACATTGTTTCTTCTGCCTGTCATCATATTAAGATATCCGGCCCCTGAATAAAGAGTACTGATCAGAGTTCCACCACTCTTAAATACTCCGACGGCAGTAAAATCAAACCCCTTATAGGACAAACGGGTATTGAATCCACCCTGAAAATCAGGCTCAAGGCTGATGATCTGCCTGTCAGCTGGACCAATCTGTCGTGTAGGAGTTCCGTCAGGATTGTA
>CAZJQN010000073.1:0-17953 GCA_964548125.1 uncultured Bacteroidales bacterium
TATTAACTGATCGACAAAATCCATGAAGGTAATATCTCAAAACCAGGCAATGAGATATACCCGGAAGGGAGAACCCGAATATTTTGTTATATTTAGAATGTTAAACCGAAGTTAGTCAAAAGAAACACTATAAATATATAAACAACTTGTTTCTATTGACTTATCGAGGTAACCCCGACTAATCAAAATCTTTCATTCCATTGGGGTTAAATACAAATAAGGGGAAACGGCATAAAACTATGCACTATGAAAAAGGTTCCTTCCTTTGTAGAACGTGATCCGTGGTTAAAGCCCTATCTGCCGAAAATTATAGCCAGAAATAATTATGTTTATAAGCGGGAAAGAGATCTGACGGGAAAGAAAGGTAATCTTACGGATTTTGCAGCAGGGCATCTTTATTACGGAGTGCATAAAGAGAAAAGCAGATGGGTATTCAGGGAATGGGCCCCGAATGCAACTGCTATTTATCTGATCGGGGATTTTTCGGGTTGGCAGAAGAAAGGGGAATATGCGTTTACAAGGATTTCGGAAAGTACCTGGGAATTGCGTCTTGCAGCCAACCAGCTTCATCATAAAGACTTATACAAATTGTATGTTGAATGGCCGGGAGGTGGGGGTGAGCGTATACCGGCATGGACACGAAGAGCTGTTCAGGATCCTGATACCCTTATTTTTTCTGCTCAGATATGGGACCCACCGGAACCGTATATATGGAAGAATGAGTATAAAAGACCACCGGTTGCACCTCTGATCTATGAAGCGCATGTTGGAATGGCGACTGAGGAATGTCGTACAGGAACTTTTGATGAATTTCGTCGTAATGTATTACCACGGATAGTTCGAGCAGGGTATAATACCCTTCAATTGATGGCCATACAGGAACATCCTTATTATGGATCCTTTGGATACCATGTTTCCAGCTTTTTTGCCGTTTCGTCCCGGTTCGGGACACCAGAAGACCTGAAGGCTCTTATTGATGAAGCCCATGGCTATGGCTTATCGGTGATCATGGATCTGGTTCATTCCCATGCCGTAAAGAATGTGCTTGAGGGCCTGGGACTTTATGACGGCTCTCCCTATCAGTTTTTTCATGACGGTGCCCGGAGAGAGCACGTTGCCTGGGATTCATTATGTTTTAATTATGGGAAGCCGGAGGTCATTCATTTTTTGTTGTCCAATTGTGCTTTCTGGTTGGGAGAATATCATTTCGACGGTTTCCGGTTTGACGGGGTTACCAGTATGATTTATCTGGATCACGGGCTGGGACAAAATTTTACCAGCTACGACATGTATTACAACCAGAACCAGGATGAAGATGCCATTGCCTATCTTGCTTTAGCCAACAAGCTGATACACGAAATGAGGCCTGATGCCATTACCATAGCTGAGGATATGAGCGGAATGCCGGGATTGGCAGTACCTCTGAAAGACGGCGGGTATGGCTTTGATTACAGATTGGCCATGGGCACACCTGATTACTGGATAAAGATTATTAAGGAAAAACCCGACGAGCAATGGAATGTTTCAGAAATGTATTACGAACTGACCAACCGCAGGAAGGATGAAAAGAACATTGGATATGTCGAGTCGCATGATCAGGCGCTGGTAGGAGATAAGACCATTGCCTTTCGACTTATGGACAAGGAAATGTATGAAAACATGTCGAAACGCAAACAAAGCCTGGTTATTGACCGAGGAATGGCTTTGCATAAAATGATCAGGCTGGTTACAATTGCTACGGCTGGTGCAGGCTACCTGAATTTTATGGGGAATGAATTCGGGCATCCTGAATGGATTGATTTTCCGCGGGAAGGGAATAACTGGTCGTATTTATATGCCAGAAGACAATGGAGTTTATGCGACAGGAACGATTTGCGCTACCACTGGCTGGCTGATTTTGACAGGGATATGCTTGCCCTGGTTAAGGAAGCATCCCTGTTCGATGAGCCATTTCCTGTACTGATGACAGCGGTCGAGCACGATCAGGTTCTTGTATTTCAGCGGTGCAATTATCTGTTCGTGTTTAATTTTAATCCGGTTACATCCTTTACCGGATACGGAGTAAGGGTAAGGCCTGGAAAATATACAGTTGTGCTCGATACGGATGATGTTCGTTACGGAGGTTTTGCACGCGTTGATCACAGTATAACCTATTTTGCCGAACCTTTAGCCCGGTTAGCATCCATGGGAGAAAATCAACTGAAACTATACCTTCCCAGCAGGACAGGGCTTGTTTTCAAGCGCATAAATACACCCCGCGTGTGGTAAAGGGGTATTGACAGGGAATCAGATCCATTTAACCATACAGAAATCCTGCCTGTGAGGCAGCAGGTTGCTTTTTGGGAAGATGCGCATACCGGCACTGAATGTTCCAGGTCGGGTTGGCACAACAGCAATTTTATAAATAGCCTTTCCGTCGACTTGTTTTACAAATTCAAATTCCTGCCGGACGTCAAGGAATTTTTTCTCACCCTCATGACGCAGCATCACCAGTTCTACCCCAACTTCTTCAGGAAGAAGCCGGTCAATGTCGAGAACCACCTCACAATGGTATTCTTCGCCTACCTTGAGCAATTGTTGCTGATTCTCGGGCATGCAGGAGGAGATTACCGAGATGTTTTTCCAGATTCTGGTCACCATCCGTTTCCAGAGAGCAATGTCCTTGGCTATACTGAAATCGTCGGATATGATATGCAGATACCGTTCATGGAGTTTCCCGTAGAACTTGGCAATATAGTCATTCAACTGGCGTTTCATTGTAAAATGGGGAGCCACTTCCGCAATGGTATTTTTGATATACTTTACCCATTCAACAGGGACGTCTTCGTGGTTGCGGCTATAATATTTAGGAATTATTTCATCTTCCAGGGTGTAGTAAATTGTTTCCGCATCGAGCTGGTTCTGAAAATCTTCGTTTTCGTAAGTGGGTTTTTCGCTCAGTGCCCATCCTGCGTCAGGACGATAGCCTTCGCACCACCAACCATCAAGTACACTGAAATGAATGGTCCCATTCATGGAAGCTTTTTCACCACTGGTTCCTGATGCTTCCATCGTTCTGGTTGGGGTATTCAGCCAAACATCCACTCCGGCCACCATACGCTGGGCAAGTTCAATATCATAATTTTCGATGAAAACAATTTTCCCGACAAACTGCGGCATTCGAGATATCTGAACAATTTGTTTGATGAGTTCCTGTCCTCCTCCGTCGTTGGGATGTGCTTTCCCGGCAAAAAGTATGCGAACCGGTCGGTCCGGATCATTTACGATCTGGGCGAGTCGCTCCAGGTTTCTGAACAGCAGGTTACCCCTTTTGTAGGTAGCAAACCGCCGGGCGAAACCGATAATAAGAGCTTTGTCATCGAGGTTTTCCACAATGTCAACCAGATGTCTGGGATTTTCATGGCGGCTGGCTTTGCCCGAGAGAAAACGTTTCTTCAGGTAATCAATGAGTTCGGTTTTCAGACTTTGTTTAATGTTCCAGAGGTCTTTATCAGGAACGTGATGTATTTTCCTCCAGTAGTCAGGATTGGACTGATTGTGCAGAAATCCTTCTCCGAAGGTGTTTTCATAAAGCTGGCGCAGTTTTTTATGTGTCCAGGTATAATAGTGAACTCCATTGGTAACATAGTCGATATGGGTCTCTTCCGGAAAATATCCTTTATAAAGGGGGGCGAACATTTCCTGGCTCACTTTACCGTGGAGACGACTTACTCCGTTCATATAGCAGGAAAGATTGGCCGCCAGTACGCTCATGGAGAATTTTTCGGAACTGTCGTATGGGTTAAAGCGTCCGAGGGAGATAAGATCCTCCCATTTTATGTTGAGTCTTTCCGGATAATGAGAAATGTAAACCCTTAGAAGGTCTTCCGGGAAAGCATCGTGGCCGGCTGGTACAGGCGTATGGGTAGTAAACAGAGTGGATGAACGGACAATTTCTCTTGCAACTTCGAAGGAAAGTTTGCGGTCAACAATATAGTATCTGAGTCGCTCCAGTCCGATAAAGGCTGAGTGGCCTTCATTGCTATGAAATACAGTAGGTTCAATTTTCAGGGCTTGCAGAGCTCTTACACCGGCAATTCCAAGCACCATTTCCTGCTTGAGGCGATTTTCTAAGTCACCGCCATAAAGCTGATGGGTTATAGATTGATCCCGCGGATCATTGAGGTCAAAGTCGGTATCAAGGAGGATAAGGGGAATGCGCCCTATCTGAAGTTTCCAGAGGCGGATGGTTACAGTTCGGCCAGGAAGTGCCAGTGAAACGGTGAGCCAGTCACCGTTTTCATTGGTTATTTTCTGCAGAGGCATCTGGCCAAATGCCTGCCGTTTATAAGTTGCCTGCTGTTCACCATTTACCGAAAGAACCTGGTCAAAGTATCCGTAACGGTAAAGAAGGCCTACCCCAACCATATCAACATTGGAATCACTGGCTTCTTTCAGGTAATCTCCTGCCAGAAGTCCAAGCCCACCCGAATAGAGTTTGAGAGAGGCATGCAGTCCAAATTCCATGCTGAAATAAGCAATTTTAGGCGAGCCAGGGGGCGGGGTAAGAGCCATGTAGTTTTTAAACTCGCGGTATACATAATCGAGATGGTTCATGAAATCATGGTCTTTTTCCAATTCCCTGAACCGTTTGAAATCAGTTCCCTCGAGCAGAAGAATGGGATTATGTTCCGATGCTTCCCACAGCTGAGGATCAATTCGCTGAAAAAGTTCCTGGGCAGGGTAATTCCAGCACCACCAGAGGTTGTTCGCCAATTCATCAAGTGCAGCAAGCTTTGGAGGAATATTGCCCTGAATGGTCAGGGTTGTCCATTTAGGTTCTGCAATAGCTGGCCGTTTGACAATCTGAGGAGCCGGGCCAATATAAACGAACAGCTCGGCGCGGTCTTCCGCTTTGGCGATAGCAATCTTATAAGCGTCTTTGTAATAATCTACAAAGTTATCCCATAACGCAAGAAGAGAAATTTCCCTTGAGCGGTTCATGGCCGAGGCAAATGAATCGGGAGAAAGAGATGCTACTTGCCGGACTATGGATGCCATAGCCGCAACAACTTCTTCGTCGTTGTTATCGTTCCGGTCGACAATATATACTGCACTGTCGGGATCTTTGACTTCCTTCCGCACCCAGAGTCCAAAACCGCTGAGCGAAGTGGTGACGGTCGGTACAGAGAAAGCGATACTTTCCAGCGGAGTGTAACCCCATGGTTCGTAATAAGAGGGGAAAAGAGTTAGATCAAAGCCAATAAGAAGGTTGTAATAGGAAAGGTTGAAAATACCATCGTCACCATTCAAATAGGAAGGTACAAAAACAACTTTGACTTTACTTTCGGGCTTATTGGACAACCCTTTAGCGCGGATACGGTTCAAAATGGGATCGTATTCGGCATCGTGAAGGTTATGTGTAAGAATGTTTCCGTTTAGCTCTTCATTGGTATTTTCCTGTATTTTCTGTAGCAGATCTTTTCTTGGTCCAAAATGGTTGGCTGGTACCAGAATAAATGCAACGATGGTTCTCCCGTCGGGGTTTCTGCTCAGGCTGGCAAGGGTATCAACCACCAGGTCTATTCCCTTATTCCGAAATTCATACCGGCCGCTAGTTGCAAGAAAAAGAGTATCATCAGGGAGATGCGTATTGAATAATGCAGAGGCGACCTGGTGCAGCTTACTTCGTGCCAGTTGGCGTTTTTGTTCATATTCTCCGGGGGGAGGAACAAAAGAATCTTCAAATCCGTTGGGCGTAATGACATCTACTTCCCTATGGAGAAAATGTTTGCATTCTCCTGCGGTAATCTCACTTACAGTGGTAAATGCATCGGCATGTTTTGCGCTGAGTTTCTCCAGGCTTTGCTTTGCTACAACATTAAATTCACGCGCCAGGTCATCAGGGTTGTACGAAGCAAGACCACTGTACAAAGGCCTTCCGTTTCCAGCCAGGGCCCTACCAAGCACGGTGGCATGGGTAGTAAATACAGTGGAAACCTGAGGTAATTTTTCTTTTAGGTAGAGAATCCCTGTTCCCGTCATCCATTCGTGAAACTGGGCAATGACTTTTTCGCGTAAAAGCTGATGAAATTTGAGGAAACTTTCAATTACCTGTCCAACGGCGTAACCAAAAAGAGCTGGTTCGATGTAATCCCATTGTCCGGAGATAGAATCGAGTTTATAGCTCTCCCAGAGTCTGGCAAAAATTTCATCTTTCCTGCTGATAAGGGAAGTAAAATCAACCAGTATAACAACAGGATTTCCAGTAATATTCCAGTGTCCTGTGCGAATGCGTAAACCCTCAGTAAGTGTCTGCTGTTTCCAGTCGCTGAAAAGTCCGGGATCCTCAATAAATTCAGAATTGGCATGCTCTTCCCGGTAAACATCAGGACCAATAAGCAAAAATTTTTCACCTAACTGATCAACCAGGGTTAACGCTTTGGTGGACAAGACAGTATGTATTCCGCCCACCTTGTTGCAAACCTCCCAGCTGACTTCGAAAAGATAGTCTGGATGGAGCAATTTACTTGTCATAAATTCGTATTAAAGAAGCCGGTTAATAAAGCTTCGTATTCAAAAAATTATTTTTTGGCTGCAGCTTTTTTTGGTGCGGCTTTTTTAGCAACTGTCTTTTTTGCAGCGGGTTTCGTTGTTTTCTTAGCAGTTGTTTTTTTCGCTGCTGCTTTTTTGGGTGCAGCTTTTTTGGCTGTAGTCTTTTTAGCTACTTTTTTGGCTGCAGTCTTTTTTGCTGCCGGTTTAGCAGTTGTTTTTTTGGCAGTTGTCTTTTTTGCCGTTGTTTTTTTGGCTGCAGCTTTTTTCACAGTTTTTTTGGCGGGAGCCTTTTCAGCTGTTTTAGCATTCTTTTCTGCAGGCGCTACCTGCTCCTTTTTAGCTTTCGTTGCTTCTTTTTTCATCGTTTTGGTTTTTAGGGTTTTACTTGAGGTTTTTGAAGATATATTTGGTTTAATTTGTTTCGAGAGACTTTCGATGATCCTTTCCTTTTCCTCCAGAAGTTTCATAAGGTACGCCGGATCGGAAGGCATTTTCTGTTCCTGGTTCAGCCTTATTTCAAAATCGCTCAGTATATTCATGTAATTGATAAATGCGTCATAGGGAGAATCGTAAGGATTAAAGTATTTATGAACTTCTCCGTCAGAAAGCACTTTAGTTGACATATAGTAAAAGTGGTCAGCGGTTTGCAAGTTTTTCCAGTCTTCTGCGATTTGCGGTTCATTACTTTTGAGCACCAGCTGACGGAGAGAATACAGTTTGTTAAAAGCGGCCTGCTGAAGTTCATTTCCTAACCACGCTGAAATGTCACGTTCTTCGTCAGCCCATGAAATGGGGTGGAGTACAGAGATGGCCGCTATTGGCTGGTGCCGGTCAGCAACTTCGGAGGGAGTAGCAAAATGATATGATGATTTAGAGAATACAGTCCGGGGGAGAGCCTTAAGAAATTCGAAAATGCCAGTGTTCTGATCCTGATGCTCACCAAAGGTTTCGTAATCCATGAAAATATTTACAGTCTGTTCTTTTTTGTCGAGGGCATTAAGCCATGCTACGTACTTATCAGCTGTAAGAGGATATTCACTCCATGCTTTGTTGGAAAACCGGAAGGATATATCGTCGCTCAGTTTGAAATTTCGGAGCAGCACCTTCAGACGTGGGTTAATGGCATTGCAATATACGTAATTTGGGCTTTTCCATCCAAGGATATGTTTGGCTCCTTCCGTGACTACTGTTTTAAATCCCATTTCGGCTATCATGGCACCAATTTCATCGGAATAAACAAGTTCTGTATTTCGGAAAACAGTAGGGGTTAGCCCAAAGATTTCCTTAATAGTTTCTCTATGCTTTGTTACCTGAGTTTCAAATTCTTCCCGGTCAATAAGGGAACTCAGAGAGTGTGAATAGGTTTCGGATAAAAATTCGACATATCCAGTTTTAGCGAGTTTCTTAAAGCTATCCAGAACTTCAGGAGCATAGAGGCGGAACTGGTCGATAGCAGTGCCGGATATGCTGAAACTTACCTTGAAGCGACTGCCGTATTCTTTAATAAGATTGAGCAAGATATTGTTAGCCGGGAGATAACATTTCTGAGCAACTTTATGAAGAATGCTTTCGTTGCTGTAATCGTCGTAATAATAATGGTCGTGTCCTATATCAAAGAATCGGTAGCGTCTAAACCGGAAAGGCTGATGAACCTGGAAGTATAAGCAAATGGTTTTCATATCGCAATGATAATTTTATTTCATGAGATTTTTATTACTTAGCCATCAATTATCTGCATAATGATTTATAAACCTCACGGAGTTTTCCGGCCGAGTTTTCCCATTTCATCTGAAGAACTTCTTCCTTCCCATATTTTTTAAAGAATTCAGAGAGGGCATCGTAGTTAAGGATCCCATAAATCGCATCAGCCATAGCATCAACATCCCAGAAATTCACTTTAATTGCATATTTTAAAACCTCGGATACACCCGACTGATAGGAAATTATGACCGGCACGCTGCTTTGCATAGCTTCAAGGGGGCTTATACCAAAAGGTTCAGATACGGAAGGCATGACATAAACATCACTCAGAGAGAACATTTTCTGCACATCATCACCTCTGAGAAATCCGGTAAAATGAAACCGGTCTACGATCCGAAGGCGTGCAGCCCGGCGTATCATGCGGTGCAGCATGTCTCCGCTCCCTGCCATGACAAATCGAACGTTGTCCATTCTCTGCAGTACTTTATAGGCAGCTTCAACAAAATATTCAGGGCCTTTCTGGAGGGTGATTCTTCCCAGGAAGGTGACGATTTTTTCCTGAATACCTTTCTTTTCCCGTGCACGTTCTTCTTCTGTTAGCGGATCCACTGCGTTGTAAACAGTAATTACTTTTTCGGGCGGAATACCATATTTGTGAATTACAGTTTCGCGCGTGAGATTACTGACAGTAATTACCTTATCAGCTCCTTCCATTCCTTTCCGTTCAATTTCATATACAGAGGGGTTAACGCTTCCTCCGCTTCGATCGAAATCGGTTGCATGGACATGTACCACGAGGGGTTTACCGGAAACGGCTTTGGCAGCAAGCGCGGCAGGAAATGTTAACCAATCGTGGGCATGAATGATATCAAACTGATATTCATGAGCAAGTACGGTAGCAACCAAAGCGTAATTTGAAATTTCCTGAAAGAGATTTTTTCCGTAGGTTCCTGTAAAGCGAAGGCGGCCATGAACCCGTGTCTGGAGACTTACGCCAATTTCTTTTTCGGAGATTGTTTCAAAGCTTCTCTCGAATTCTTCAGGAGTAAGGTATGGCACAAGGAGCGACTCTACCTCGATCATTTTCATTTTTCGCAAGAAGTCGCTAAAAGTGAATGTTCTTTCCTTAATGTGTACACTGTCGGCTCCTATTATGCGTGCCAAGGACTGATCTTCGTCACCATAAGCTTTTGGTACAATAAAAGTTACGTCCACATCTTTGTACCGCGAGAGTCCCTTGGTAAGCCCATAACAGGCTGTACCCAGCCCTCCGGTAATATGAGGGGGGAACTCCCACCCGAACATTAGAACCCTCATAGTTTTTTCGAATTACCTTGTTTCAGATTTTTTTCAAGCTTATTCAGCGTAAAGTCAATCCAGAGAAGTGCTGCTACGCTCCATGCCTGACTTATGGATCCTCTTGGCATATGGGGAGGATCACCATCGTAAATCTCACCAACTGTACCAATGCCGTATTCACTCATGTCACTTTCGAATCCTTCGACAATTTTTCTCAGGTGACTGACTCCTGAAGTCTTGTGAAGTTTGAGATACGCCAGAGCGTATGGTTGCAGGAGCCAGGGCCATACAGTACCCTGGTGATAAGCGGCATCACGAGAGGCCTGATCACCTTCGTAAATACCTACGTAGGCAGGGTCGTTCGGAGAAAGTGTACGTAAACCTTTGGGAGTCAATAATTCCCGTTCCACAATGCTCAGGATGGAATTGATCATATCATCCGAAAGAGGTGTGTAGGGAAGCGATGCTGCAATGACCATATTGGGTCTTACGGAAAAATCGCGGTAATTACCGTTTACGTAATCGGCACAATATCCGAGTTCTGGATTCCAGAAATGTTCAATGAACGATTTCCCGGTTTTTTCAGGTATATCTTTCCACTGACTGACAAAGCGGCTGTCGTGAGCATATCTTGCAAGTTCAAGGGCAAACCGGACTGCGTTAAACCAGAGAGCGTTGATTTCAACATCATATCCGATGCGTGGAGTAACAGGTTTCCCGTGAATAACGGCATCCATCCAGGTGAGGGAGCGTCCGGGTTCTCCGGAAAAAATTAAACCGTTTTCATGCATACGGATATTAAAAGGAGCGCCATGTCGATATGCCTCGAGGATGTTTAACATGGGCCTTTTATATTTCTTCCATATTTCCTCATATGCCTGAAATTCATCGGCATATTGCTGCAAGCTCCAGAAGAACCAGAGCGGGGCATCCACGCTGTTGAAGGCAGGATCAGTATCTTTTCCCATGTTAGGGAAAAGGCCATCTTTCATTTTATCAATCTGTGTGTCAACCACTGCCCGGAATGTTTTGGGATCGTTCAGGGCAATAGTAAGGCCGGGTAGAGAAATGAAAGTATCGCGACCCCAGGTGCCGAACCAGGGAAATCCGGCGGTAATTTCCGTTTTTTTATCGCGATGCACTACAAACTGTTCAGCGGCATTTCGAAGGCAATTCTTGAAGCTATTGCGCGGAATACGGTTTTTCAGTTCATACTGAAACTTTCGTTTCAATCCCGCCGGTTCAGCTTCCCTTAGCGAGGCAGAAAAGACAATGGATTCTCCTTTTTCGATAGGCAGTTCGAAATATCCCGGTACGAAAAGATCTTCTCGGAATTCGTACCCGCGCTTCATTTCTTCGATGTATTCAATGCCGTAATACCAGTCAGGAACCGGAACAAAATCAACCGTTTTATTAAACTGCATGTAGAGGTAAGGATACCCATGATACATTTTAATGCGGACGCCATTTTTTACAGGTTCTGCTTTGGTATTGGCATCAAGGTTGGCATGCGTCAAAGTGTGAAAATTCCGAAAAGCAAGAAATGGTCTGAAGCGCAAAGTGGTGGGTGAATGAGCGTCCAGAAGTGTATACCGGAGCAATATCTGTTCTTCTTTTCCAACCATGAGACTTTCTTTTGTGAGCACTACCCCTCCTACTCGGTATGTGGTTTTTGCAACAAATTCCACTTCGAAATCACGGACATATTTATGTCCTTTCGGGTAATACGTGTCGCCTGCATATTTATGAATTCCAAGATTGAACTCGCTGCCATGCTGGATAACTGTTTCATCAAGCGATGAAAGTAAGACATGTTTGTCGCCGTCTATCTGTTCCAGAGGGCATACCAGAAGGCCATGGTATTTTCTTGTATTGCATCCTATAATGGTTGTTGATGAGTACGACCCTGCACGGTTGGAACGAAGAATTTCCTTGCTCAGTGAATATTCCAGGTTTACCAGTCTATTTTTATCGAAATTTATATAAGCCATAGCTTAAAAATATTTTTGAAAGGCATTAATTAACAAATGATATGCGTTTTGGTTGAAATGCCTGAAAGTATTTGCCGTGAAAATATAATAATAAATTTGCATTATTTGAAATTTTGCCGAATTTTTTTAAGTACTGGTGGTTTATTTCTACTCTGAGAAAAACATACTCGGGAAAAAATTATCTTCGCAGCATACGAAACGGGCAACTATGACAAAGAACATTTCTGGTGCAAAAGATCTATGCATTTCGTATTGCAACCTTTTCATGCTTTTTGTAACAATTATTTTTGCGGCAGGAGGTTGCAGCAGAAAAGGAGGAAAAACTGTCATCGAAGGTTCTTTCCCTTTTGCCATGAATCAGAAAGTTGTTTGCTTTCACATGAATAGTTCTGCTCTGG
The DNA here is from genome assembly GCA_964548125.1 of uncultured Bacteroidales bacterium. Classification (GTDB taxonomy): domain Bacteria; phylum Bacteroidota; class Bacteroidia; order Bacteroidales; family JAAYUG01; genus JAAYUG01. Next base: position 11,924 of record CAZJQN010000073.1, read on the forward strand.
AACCAGTTGATTCAGCTGTTGCCGACGACAAAGGCCGTTTCCGCTTTACATTCCATACCGACTTTCCTGAATTTTATTCCATACAATTTGATGAAAGCAAAAAGAATATTATTCTTGCTGTTCATCCGGGCGAGAAAATCACGCTTGCTTCCTCTGTAAAGGAATATTGGAGGAATTATACAGTCAGGGGATCGGAGGATTCTGAAAAGGTTAATGAACTGGTCAGGAATCAGGAATTATACCAGGAAGATTTCAGGATGCTGGCAAAGACTTTTTATGATAGTTTGTACAGTCCCCGTTTTGCCAGTGAAATAAAACCCGAACTGGATTCGGCATACAATCGGCTTGTAAAAGAAAAAAGAGAATTTGTTCGGGATTTTGTAAGAAAAAACTGCTCTTACCTGGCGGGACTGATGGCGTTATACCAGCAGGTTCCGTCGGCGGAATTATCGCGGAGCAGGCCGGTTTTGCATCCGGAAGAAGATTATATGTACTACCACATGGTTGATTCAGCCCTGAATGTTTTGTATCCTGCCTCTACGCCTGTAAGGATGCTCCGTTCGCAGATGATTGCATACGAGGAGCAGAGGAAGGCAAAGGAATCGAATGTTTCAAGAGCGGGCAAAGGAATGTTTGCTCCTGAAATTGTAATGGTTTCCCTCAACGGAGATACCATACAACTTAGTTCTTTCCGAGGGAAAACAGTGTGTCTTATTTTCTGGGCTTCATGGGATCAGAAAAGCAGAGCTCTGAATAAAATGCTCCGTCAGGAATACTTCAGAATGAATCCCAAGGAGGTCCAGCTCCTGCAGATTAGTCTCGACCGCAGCAAAGATGCCTGGCAGAAAGCAGTTGCAGATGACCGTTTATCGTGGCCGCAGGTGAGTGATCTTAAATTCTGGAATTCGCCGGTTGTAAAATTGTATTCAGTGGAAACACTTCCCATGATTATTGTTGTAGGGAAAGACGGACGCATCTTTGAACGGGATGTTCCCCCTGAAAAGCTGATTGCTGTTATTGCTGCGGCACGAAATAATTATGAAACCAATGAATAATTATATGAGGAAAAGGATTGCCGCTTTGTTTATTCTGATGCTGTTTCTGTTTTCCTGTGGAAAGCAGGATAAGGTGAAAATTCTTCTTGATTATTCCGGAGGAACGAATAAAACAATTGTTGTTCTCAAGGAGTTAAAAGTTGACAGGGAATTTCCTTTAGATTCGGTCACACTGAAAGGATCAGGAAGATCTACATTCACTATTAAGACCGACCAACCTCGTTTTTATAAGCTAGTTTTTCCCGGAGAAAAGTGGATTATGCTGTTGGCTGAACCGGGTGAGCATATTCGATTAAAGGTTTCACAGGAAAGACTTCCTTTTGGTTATGAGGTAAATGGTTCACATGGTTCGAAGTTTGTCCGTGATTTGGGTTTGAGGCTTTACCTTACGGTTAATAAAATGGATTCTTTGCGGAACCTTTACAATGCTTTGCCGTCCGATAAACAATATGATTCTGATCGAGCCAGGCTGGATGGTGAATTCAGGGCACTTGCCGATTCACAGCACCGAGAAAGTATTCGCTTTGTATTGTCGCACTATAATTCGCTGGCCAGCATTTATGCTCTCTATCAGAAATACGATGACAGTACGTGGGTTTTTTATTCGGTAAAAGATCTGCAGTATTTTAAAATAGCCGGTGACTCACTTTCGAAAAAATATCCGCATTCTGATGAAGTCAAAGCTCTTCGTTCCCATTTTAACCGGCTGATGAACCAGAGGCAACGGCTTTTATTAACAACGCTTGCAAAGGGAAAAACTATCGGGTTTCCCGACCTTCATTTGCCCAATGTTTCCTCGGATAGTGTCAGGCTTTCTTCTCTAACAGGGAACGTGATTATTGTCAGTTTCTGGCGTTCCGATATACCGGCATGCCTGATTCAGAACCGGGAATTTATGGAATTGTACAAACGTTTTGAAAAGAAAGGACTGCGAATTTATCAGGTTTCTCTTGATCCAGACAGGCCTAAATGGGCTGCCTTCGTGCTGGATGCAAATTATCCCTGGATCAGTGTATGGGGCGGCCCATTTGAAACATCTCTTGCTGCCCGGCTGTACAATGTTCAGCAATTGCCTTCAGAATACATCATTAACAAAGATGGGGAAATCGTTTCAGTGAACCCGAATCCGGACAATCTGTCTGACATTATTACCCCTCTTTTACGTTAAACCAGCATGGGGAAAATTTATTTTGTTTCAGATATTCACCTCGGATTGCACCCTGTTGCAAAAAGCAGGCAGAGAGAGAAAAAATTTGTTCAATGGCTTGATGAAATCAAACAGGATGCGGAAGCCCTGTACCTGTTAGGTGATATATTTGATTACTGGTTTGAATACAGAAAGGTTGTACCCAGGGGATTTGTCCGGACACTTGGAAAACTGGCAGAATTATCTGACCGGGGTATTGATATCCATTTCTTTACCGGCAACCATGATGTATGGGTTTTTGACTACTTACCCACCGAGATAGGACTTACTGTTCATTCGGGGCCGCTGATTACTGAAATAAAAGGGAAGCGTTTTTTTATTGCACACGGAGATGGTTTGGGTCCTGGTGATCCGGGCTACAAACTTCTGAAGGCTATTTTCCATTCCAGGGTGTTGCAATGGTTATATGCGCGTATCCATCCCAATTCTTCAACAGCCTTTGCCCACTGGTGGTCAAGAAAGAGCAGGTATTCCAAAGGAGTATCCGAAGCATTTCAGGGAGAAGACAAAGAAGAACAGATAGTATTTGCAAGAAAGATTCTGGAAAGAGAGTATTTTGATTATTTTGTTTTTGGTCATCGGCATGTGGCCATGGATATTAATCTTGACGGCAAATCGCATCTCATCAATACAGGCGAATGGATATTTGGAAGCAGCTATGCGGTATTCGACGGGCAGGAATTAGTGCTAAAGGAATACGGACCAGTTACTTAAAAACCTAAATATCGGCAATTTATGCTAATTTAGAGTTCTTAATGTCGGTATACCAGTCATGAATATTTTGCATTACATCCGCATAATGCTTCATTACCTCAATCTCGAGCCAGAACTTGAAGATTTCGGGAGTATTGATGCAACTATACGGAAAGACGTTGTCTTTAAAGGCACTAATCTGTGGATTCTGATTTTTGCTATCATGGTAGCCTCGGTCGGGTTGAATATGAATTCAACAGCGGTGATAATCGGTGCCATGCTCATCTCGCCTCTCATGGGTCCTATTATTGGAGTAGGATACAGTATTGCAACCTATAATTTTCCCCTTTTATCAAAAGCGCTTAAGAATTTTTCATTCGCCATCATAGCCAGTTTGGTTACCTCAACGTTGTATTTTCTGCTAACCCCGGTTTCCTCTGCTCATTCGGAGCTTCTTGCCCGAACCAGTCCTACGATTTACGATGTTCTTATTGCTTTTTTCGGCGGGCTGGCCGGTATTGTTGCCTTGAGCAGCAAGCAAAAAGGAAATGTCATCCCTGGTGCGGCTATTGCTACTGCTCTCATGCCTCCACTATGCACTGCTGGTTATGGCCTGGCAACCCTTCAGGTAGAATACTTCCTGGGTGCCTTGTATTTATTCTTCATTAATTCGGTTTTTATTGCTTTTGCTTCTCTTATCGTTTCGCAGCTACTAAAATTTCCAATTACCACCGTTATTGATCCATTTCTTAAGAAACGGATAAATCAGTTTATCACCGTGGTCATCCTGGTTACGCTAATTCCAAGCATATATTTTGGGTATAAGCTGGTTCAGAAAGAAAAATTTATTACAGGCGCCAATGCATTTATTAAAAATGTCAGTTTTTATGAAGGGAACTATCTTTTGAAGTATGAAATTATTCCTGAAAAAAGAACTATCTTACTCACATACAGTGGAGGTCTTTTTCCAGATGAAAATAAAAAACGTTTGATTGCACAAGCTTCTAATTGGAACTTGAAAAAGGTGCATATTGAAATTCAAACAGTTTTTCAGAACGATGAGTTGGCTAGGAATAGCATAGCATCGGAAAAAGCTGAACTGGAACTTCAGAATCTCCAAATTCTATCGCAGAAGTATAAAGCACAGTACGAGAATCTTGCCCGGATACCTGAGATGGGGAAAAAGCTGTTAAAGGAAGCTAGTACCCTTTTCCCAGAATTGAATTCCTGTATGTATGCAGAGACAAAGTCATTTGAAAGTGTTAGTGCGGATGGAAGAGAAACAACTTTAATTATTTTTGGTTACAAGGGAGTTCTTGACCAGGACAAACAAGGGAAAATTTATAATTGGCTTGCGGCACGATTAGAAAGAAAAAATCTTAAGGTTCTTTTTGAGCGGGAATAGAAAATTGTGTTGTTAGTTGTTACTAATAGGTAAAGGCTTAATGGCAAATCATCTAATAACCCTTTATTCGATTTGTAATCGTGAATAAAAAAACTATCTTTGCGCACTCAAAAATTTTTGAAAACTATAAATAAAGAACAATGCCTGTAAAAATTCGTCTCAGCAGAAAAGGTCGTCGGGGACGGCCCTATTACCACATAGTGGTAGCTGACAGCAGGGCGCCACGGGATGGCAGATTTATTGAAAAGATTGGAGTGTACAATCCGCTTACCAATCCGTCAACCATTGAACTGGATTTCGATAAAGCGCTATCCTGGCTGCAAAAGGGCGCACAACCTACCGATACATGCCGTGCTCTTTTATCTTCCGAAGGGGTTTTACTGAAAAAGCATCTTCTGGAAGGTGTAAAAAAAGGTGCTTTTGATGCTGAAGAAGCGGAAAGACGCTTCAATGCATGGAAGGAAGATAAGCTGAAAAAGCTGGAAGAAAAGAAGAGCCATACACAGAAGGCAAAAGAAGAGGAGGCTCGGAAACGACTGGAAGCAGAAGCAAAGGTCAGAGAGCTCAGAGCACAGGAAATAGCCAAAAAGAATGCCGAGAAGGCGAAAGCTGAGAGCGCCCAATCGGAAGGCGAAGCAGCTGAAGAAGGAACTACTGCCGAAGGAGAAGCTTCCTCTGAGGAAGGCAAGGCTGAAAGTACTGCCGAATAATCCGATCTTCCATAGCAATTTCCGGCCATGGAACCTGAAAAATTGTATCCTATTGGCCGTATTACCAAACTTCACGGGATTAAAGGTGCTGTTATCCTGCGGGGTAATATCGAACTGTTCTCTCTGCTCAAGGGACAGGAAGTTGTTTTTGTTGAATTTGACGGATATCATGTGCCATTCTTCCCGGAAGAAACGGAATTCCTTTCCGACGATACTGCTATTATTCGGTTCCGTGATATCGGGTCACCTGTAAAAAACGAAGAATTGCCTGGCAGAGAGGTATTTCTGTTACGTCCAAAAGCCGGCCGTAAAAAGAAATTGACTCTTCATGACCTTAAGGGGTATGCTTTTATTGATAAACGAACGGGCCAGACAGGTGAAGTTACCGAAGTATTGGATTATGAGATGAATCCATTATTGCAGGTAAAAAGCAGGGATAAGGAGTTTCTTGTACCTATTGCCGAACCGGTTATACAGAATATAGACCATACAAAAAGAATAATTGAGGCCGATTTGCCTGAAGGATTGACCGATATTAACGAAAAGTCAGGGGAGGAATAACTCTTTTTTGTGCGTCATACATGGCACAATTCTTGTTTATGAATCAACGAAACCTTTTTGGGGATTCTTGTGTCCTGTTGTGCAACAATTAGCGCAATATTTCGTCTTATATTCTGAAACCAAAACAAAAAAATATGAAATCAACGAATAAAACATTACTGGCTTTTTCAGGAATTTTTGTGTTATTGCTTGCCGGCTCATTGATCAGTTTTGCTCCCTGGCAGGATGAAAAAAGGGAGGAACGAGACCTTCCGGTATTTAAGGGCTTTTCCGTAAGCATACCGGCCGATGTGTATTATACACAGGATAAGACCCAGCGGGTAATTCTGGAAGGGGATCCCGATGATCTGGCAAGAGTAGTTACCCAGGTAGAAGGGTCGACCCTGAAAATTTTTACCC
>CAZJQN010000074.1:0-17943 GCA_964548125.1 uncultured Bacteroidales bacterium
TTGACAGCATGCATTGTAATAGGATATGTGATTCCGTCATTTCCCAATCCCTGGGCAGATCTGGTTATTCGTTCAGGAATAATAAGTATTGTCTATATTTTTTTCGTACTGGTATTCAATTTGTCGGATGATATTTCCCGTTCATTTCAAAGTATTTTCCGTTTCAGTCTTCGATGATATATTTATATGGTAAACAACGAGTTGGACTTGACAGATAACAAAATTAAAGTACTGTTCACCTTTGGCGGGATGCCGCATTATCTTACAGCACTTCTTAAGAACATTCAAAAGAGGGGGATTGAGGTGCTGGCAGCCTTACCTGCTGAGGGAAAGGGAAGGACTATAGGGGCCGGTGTTTATATTCCTGATGAAAAATATGAGTTTAAGGTATTCTACCTGAGAGAAGGTTCAGGCTGGTATGGAAAACCTGTACTCAAAGGACTGAAGAAACTTATCGTTCAGGAACGTCCTGACATCCTCGTGCTAATATGGCCATATATTCTGCAGCTAGTTTTTGATCCCTTCCTTTACAGAGCGCTGAGAAAGTTAAATGTATCTGTCCTTTTACGGGAGATACCTTTTCAGGTACCACCAAGAGGGAATATTGCAGAATATTTCAGGCATAATCCTTATATGACTGAAAACGGAACATATCTGAAGAAGCCAGGTATCTTCTTTCTGATATGGCAATACATACTTTCTATCATCCGACATATTTACTATTCAAGGGTGACAGGAGTACTGCACTATGCGGAAGGGAAAGGTAATATACCTATTTCTTATGGGGTACCTCCGGACAGAATATGGTCTACGCTAAATTCTCCTGACACAAATGCTCTGACGGAAGCTTATGAAGCACTTAAAATAACTAATAACAAGGTAAAAAACGGCATAAAAATCATACATGTTGGAAGGCTTGTTCCGTGGAAGAAAACGGACCTTCTTATCAGGGCAGTATCAGTTCTTGTTAAGGAGATTCCAGATATCAACCTGATGATTGTTGGAGATGGACCCCAGAGAGAAGAACTCGAAAATCTCACCAAAAAACTGGGGGTTGAAAGTAATGTTCAATTTGTTGGAGCAGTTTATAAACCTCTGGAATTGGGAAAATATCTGATGGATGCTGATATATATGTACTGGCAGGAATGGGAGGATTAAGCATTAATGAAGCGATGGCATTTGGTAAACCAGTAATCTGTTCTATGTGTGATGGTACTGAAAAGGATCTTGTAACGGATGCGGTAAATGGTTATTTCTTCCGGCCCAATGATGTTTATGATCTGGCAGATAAGATAAGGCTGTTGATAATTGATCCTGAACGTGCCAGAAAAATGGGGGAAGAGTCAAGAAGAATTATTCGGGAAAAGGTTAATATTGATACAGTTTCAGACCGTTTTGTTGAAGCCTTCAAAAAGGTTTATGCCATCAGGAATACATCGGTAAAGAAGTAAACAATAATGCCTGCTTTTTAACAGAAATAGGTTATTTGGATAAAGATACAGAAGTAAGAATAACAGAACAATATGAAGATCATTAATGTAGTGGGGGCGAGGCCAAATTTTATGAAAATTGCGCCCCTTTTGAAGGAAATGAAAGAAGAAAAATTGCTGCAGCCGATACTTCTACATACAGGTCAGCATTACGATCAGACTATGTCTGAAAGTTTTTTCCGGGAACTGATGATACCTGAGCCTGATATTTATCTTGGGGTAGGTTCCGATTCGCATGCCAAACAGGTTGCCAGAATTATGACAAAATTTGAGGATGTTTGCCTGGAAGAGAAACCGGATGCCGTTCTGGTTGTCGGGGATGTAAATTCTACTATGGCTTGTACTATTGTTGCCTCGAAAATGGGAATCAAAGTGGTTCATATGGAAGCAGGGCTGAGGAGCTTTGACCGAAGTATGCCGGAGGAAATAAACAGGATTGTGACCGACTCCCTTGCTGATTTATTACTCACTCCTTCGGAAGATGCCGACAGAAATCTTTTGCATGAAGGAATACCAGAACACAAAATCTGCAGGGTAGGAAATATTATGATCGATACTCTTTATCATTTTCTTCCTCTGGCAGAGAAAAGCATGATTCTTCAAAAGCATCATCTGGAACCGAAAAATTATGCCCTTGTAACATTACACCGGCCTTCCAATGTTGATGATCCTGCCAGGTTGCGAAGTGTCATGGATGCATTACTGATTATTTCAGAATGGCTCCCGGTTATATTTCCTGTACATCCGCGTACACTCAAAAACCTTAACTCGTTTGGAATTCTGGATCATTACTTGCATAAAGACGGGTTAATTCTGGAAGAGGCTTTAGGTTATCTTGATTTTCAAAAATTAATGAAAGAATCAAAACTGGTAATTACCGATTCAGGGGGTATTCAGGAGGAAACCACAGTGCTGAATATTCCCTGCATTACTATGAGGGAAAATACCGAACGTCCAATTACGGTTGAACTGGGAACAAATGAGCTGGCAGGGCATGATACGAGTGTCTTACTTTCATTTGTCCGTAAGGCAATTGAAGGCAAATGGAAAAAAGGTTCAATACCCCCTTTGTGGGACGGTAAAACTTCCAAAAGGGCTGTCAGAGCCATTTGTGAAGCGTTTATTAACATATAGAATTATGGGATGGAAGGGAAATAGAGCCATTTCACTCTTTCTGATGAAGTTGGGATATTGGTGGAAGGTTCTGCATAAGAAAGAAGTTTATTATCCCATTCAAGTAAGAAAAAACCGGTTCCGTTCAGGAAACACGTTTTCATCGTGGACAGTTTGTCCTGATGGTCTAAGTAATGAGTCCCTGGTTCTTTCCTTTGGTGTAGGAAAAGATATTTCGTGGGAGACTGCAATCGTCAGGAAGTATGGTTGCCGTATTCTGTTGTTTGATCCGACTCCTGCTTCCATTGAATGGATCAGCAGGCAGGAGTTACCCCCAAATATGATTTTTTTTTCGTTCGGGATATCGGATCACGATGGAACAGAAAAATTTTATCTTCCTGGTGATGCTAATTATATTTCTGCCAGTGTGATTTCCGGAGCCAGCAGTTCCAGGTTTTTTGAGGCAGAGGTTCATACGTTAAACCGGATACTTGACATGACCGGAGTAAAGAAGGCAGATATTCTGAAAATGGACATAGAAGGTGCAGAATATAAAGTTATACGAAATTTGCAGATGTTGGATTTCCGCCCTCAACAGATCTTAATTGAATTTCACCATCGTTTTCCGGAGATTCAGCTTAGCGACACAAGAGATGCTATTAAAACACTGAATGAAATGGGATACAGAATTTTTTATATTTCACCGAACGGAGAGGAATATTCCTTTATCAGGATATAGTTTGAACCCGCTGCTATGCCAAAAATTGTTCATATCAACAAATCGATTGCAACAGGAGGGGCAGCTCTTGCGGCTTACCGATTATTTGCAGCGCAAAAGAAACTGGGGCAATTTGATTACCGGTATTTTGTCCAGCAGAACGAAAGAAGAATTTCTGAAGAAGGAATAGCAGCGGCCGGTAAGGGTTACCTCTGGGATAAAATGGGTCTTGTACGACTCGCACTTGAGAAATTCCAGTTGCTGTTCCATGAAAGGGATGCCGGAATTCGTTTCCAGTATTCCATGGGAAATACGGGTATTAATCCTGCCCGATATTCTTTGCTTGAAGAAGCTGATCTCTATCATTTGCATTGGATCTGCCAGGGTTTTTTAAGTTTACGGGGACTGCAATCACTGTTTAGAATGGGGAAACCGGTAATATGGACCCTGCATGACATGTGGCCCTTTACCGGGGGGTGTCATTATGCAGGCAGTTGCCAGCAGCTTGGTGAGGGGTGCGGAAATTGCCCATTGCTGCGAACTGACAGTGAAAATGACATTTCACGCAAGCAGTGCAGAGAAAAAGAAGTGATGTATCAAACCCGAAAAATGGTTTTTGTTGCGCCGAGCACATGGATGGCCCAAAAAGCACGATCGTCCTATCTTGGTAAAATGATTCAATGTGTTGTTATCCCGAATGCATTGGATACGGATGTTTTTGCACCTTTTTCCATGCGCAGAGCAAGGGAAAAAATAGGACTGCCCGAGGAAGGATTCTGCCTGCTTTTTGGTGCAGCAAATATTTCTGAGGAAAGAAAAGGGTTTTCCCTGCTTATACAAGCAATTGAATATCTGAAAAATGATTTTCCTGAACTATCAGATAAGATTTATCTGGCGGTCTTTGGCAAATCCAGGCAGCAATATCATTTTCCATTTCCTGCTCATTACTTTAACTATATTTCTGACACAGATCAGTTGGTGGCCCTGTATAATGCAGCCAATGTTTTTCTTTTGCCATCGCTGGAAGATAATTTGCCCAATACTGTGATGGAATCTTTGTCATGTGGCACTCCGGTCGTTGCATTTCGTTCAGGAGGAGTAACTGATATGCTCGATCACGGTGAAACAGGTTATCTTGTTCAGACGGGAAATGTGAGGGAATTTGCGCAGGGAATTGCTAAGGTATTGTTAGATAAAGAATATGGCATTATGAGGGAGAAATGCCGGAAAAAAGTCGTTCAAAATTATGGTGAAAGGGCCGTGGTTAAAAAATACGACGAGTTGTACAGTCAAATTATGAAACAATGAGTATTCCCAAATGTTCCATTGTTACGGTAGTTTATAACGGCGAAGCAGTCCTTCCACTGACATTGAAGAGCATTATCAGCCAGACATTCAGAGATTATGAATATATCATAATCGATGGTGCTTCTACGGATGGTACAGTTGATCTGATACGGCAAAATCAGAAGCATATCGCGAAGTGGGTAAGTGAAGCGGATCAGGGACTGTACGATGCCATGAACAAGGGTCTTGCTCTGGCACAAGGGGAATATGTATGGTTTCTGAATGCTGGCGACAGAATTTTTGATCCACAGACACTGGAGAAAATTTTCACACAAACGCCGCCGAATGCAGATGTCATTTATGGAGATACCATGATTGTGGATGAGGAAGGAAGGGATATTGGTCCACGCAGACTAAAAGCGCCTGAGAGCCTTAATTGGGAAAGTCTGCGTGATGGGATGGTAGTTTGTCACCAGGCAGTGATTGTTAAAAGGTCCCTTGCAGAAGCCTACAATCTGAAATACAAAGTTGCAGGAGATTATGAATGGCTGATCAGGGTTTTGAGAAAATCGAAGAATACGTACTATACTCGATTTTATATTTGCAGGTTCCTTGAGGGAGGCATTAACAAAAAACAAATTGTAAGAGCGCTCAGGGAGCGTTTTGAGGTAATGGTAAACCATTTTGGATTGCTTCCCACCCTGTTAAGGCATTTTGTTATCGGATGGCGATTTATTACCTATGTGATAAAAAATAAGAGATTTTAGTCAAGAAAAATTAGTCTGATGATACATTTAGTCAATGTTATCGGTGCAAGGCCCCAGATTATCAAGGCGGCTGCCATCCACAGAGCCATTGCAAATCATTTCCGGGATCAAATCCATGAAGTTATTGTTCATACGGGCCAGCATTACGATCATAATATGTCACGGGTATTTTTTGAGGAGCTGGGTATTCCTAAAGAAGATGTGAATTTAGAGGTGGGTTCGCTCAGTCATGCAAAGCAAACTGCTACCATCATGACCAGGATGGAAGATTTATTATTGGAAAGAAAGCCTGATGCTGTGGTGGTATATGGTGATACTAATTCTACTCTTGCGGCTTCGCTGGCTACTGCCAAAATACATATTCCCGTTATTCATATTGAAGCGGGGCTGCGTTCCTTCAACAAAAAAATGCCTGAAGAAATTAACCGGGTAGTTTGTGATCAGGTTTCCACCCTTCTTTTTGCACCTACAAAGACAGCTGTTGAGAATTTGCTCCGCGAAGGGTTTGACCTGGATAGCAGGAAGCCTTATAGTATAGATCGTCCTGGAATTTTTTTATCAGGTGACGTTATGTTTGATAATACACTGTATTTTGGAAAACTATCTGAACAGTATGAAAACAAGCTGAATGCATTTGGTCTGAGGAAAGGAGAATATGCACTGGTAACCATTCACAGGGACAATAATACGGATGATCCGATGAGACTATCCGGAATTCTAGAAGGGATACTTGAGCTTAGCGAAGTGGCGCAATTACATTGTCTCATTCCTCTTCACCCCCGTACAGCCAGGATTCTCAGTACCATGCTCAATGAGGGATTACAGACAAGACTCAGAAATAGCCGATGGATCAGAATTACTGAACCCCTTTCTTTTCTTGAAATGTCGTTATTTGAGAAATATTCGCGTATTATTCTGACTGATTCGGGCGGGGTACAGAAAGAGGCTTTTTTCCACAGGAAACCCTGTGTGATTTTGCGAAGTGAAACCGAATGGGTGGAAATTGTTGCCTCCGGCACTGCAGCGCTGGCAGATGCTGATAGCCAAAAAATTGTAGAACTGACGCTGAAATTTCTGAAGAACCCTCCTCAGGATTTTCCTCCCTTTTTTGGGAAAGGTGATTCAGCCGACGTTATCTGCCGGAAAATTATTGATTCCTTTTGAACCGTATCTGATAAAAACCTGCACCCAGGGTCAAAAGGATGATCAGTACCGAACCTGCAAAGGCTATACGCCGACCTGCATAGAATGACCTGGGTTCAAACCGAAATTCAATCTCATGCTCTCCTGCCGGTATTACCATTGCCCGCAGTATATAATTTGCTCTCAGATAGTTTGTCTTCTGGCCATCCAGATAGGCGTCCCAGCCTTTATTGTAGTATATCTCTGAAAATAAGGCCAGTCTGTTGCTTTTTACAAAAGCTTTATAACGAAGTTTATTTGGCTGATAATGAAGCAGAACAATCGAATCTGAAGTTAAATTCAGTGAATCAGATTTTTCCAGCAGCTGTAAATGATCAGAAAACTGCTGGTCAATGGCAGGCACCTGAGGTGAATTTTGATTGCAGCTGGCTGCCAGTTCTTCATTGGCTCCGTTGACCAGATTGTATGCGGTGGCAAACCATGCGTTTCCGAGTCGTTTGGTATTTTCAAGTGGCGGAGAGTCGGGATGGTAGATGATATACTTTGTGTTGAGCATATTAAGCATGGGGACATTTTCCAGTAATGCATTGATCTGTTCAAAGGAAGAGATTTTGGAAAGTCCGTTCTGAAGAAAAGAAATTTCGCGGTTAAGGCAGCTGTCAATAACATCCTGATAGCGACGAAGTTTGGCTCCATGATACCCACCGACAGATTTATGATAATAAGGAGTATACCCATCATTGAATACACTTCGTGTCAGATTCAGTACTCTGAAATCAGAATCCTTATCGGAAAGTATATATTCATCGGCTTTGGTAGGCTTGAAAACATTTTTCGTCATATTCTGTCTGGTAAACATACCGTTGTTCAGATATCGTTTATCAACAATCCACAGGTCAATGAGAATCAGGATAATCATTCCTGAGAGGAAATATTTTGCTTTGATAACGTCGGCAAGGAAAGCCCATATGGAACCTGCTGACAGTGCAACAAAGACCAGGGAGCGGAAAGCATCTTTGCGGAGCATGGAAGCCCTGTCATCAGCCATTGCGGATGCCAGGCGGTTGATGATATCTTGCGGCCAGCCGGCAGCTGACAGCCGGGCAAAAAGATTCAGATCAGAAGAGGATTGGAAATCAAAGAAAAGCCCTGGAAATAGAACAAATACAAGAAGAAGACCGCCAGTTATATAAAATGCGTATTGAAGTGAAGAAAGCAGTTTTTTGCGGTTGATATTTTCGCGGATAAGTTCCATAAGAGTGAGTGATGCCAGAAGAACGAAAGTAAAATTGGCGATGACAAGGATCATGGAAACCGTGCGGAACTTATTGTACATGGGGAAGTAGTAAAAGAAGATATCAGTGAACCATTCGAAGTTTCTTCCCCAGGAAAGGAAAATGGAAAGAATGGAAGCCGCCACCAGCCACCACTTGTATTTTGGAGGAACAATAAAAAGTCCTAGAATAAAGAGAAAACAGATAACCGCTCCGAAATAAACAGGTCCGGAAGTGAAAGGTTGATCGCCCCAGTAAGAGGGAAGAGATGCAGCAATCTGCGCAGCATCTTTAACCACTGCTTCCCGAAGCACTTTAGCTGTTTCACTGTCAGAACCGAATCCTTCAGCCCCTCCACCTTTAAAATTTGGAACAAGCAGGGTAAAAGTCTCAGATTTTCCATAACTCCAGGCAAGGGCATAGTCTTTATCAAGGCCAGAGGAACCGGGCTGGTTTTTTACCAGTTCGGAAGGTCCTCTGATAGTATCCTTTCCATATTCATACGTAATCCACAAACTAGTTATATTGGGAAGAACAGCAAGAATAGCAGCTATTCCGAGAAAAACTAAAGCCCGCACAAATTCTTTCATCAGTTTTTCGCGGATTGCATAAATGAATTCGAAAACAAGATAAACGAGAGTGGTCAGGAATAGATAATAGGTGATTTGAGGATGATTGCACGATATCTGGATGCCCAATGCAAAGGCTGTAATGATAGCGCCGGGAATCGTTTTCCCTCTGAAGATCATAAAAATACCGGCAAAAACTAGAGGGAAGTAACCTATAGCGTATGCTTTTGAAATATGGCCGGCGGCAATAATAATGATATTGTAGGAAGCGAAGGCAAATCCTATCGCTCCGGCAATGCAGATCCATCGGTTCATCTTCAGCGAAACCAGCAAAAGATAAAATCCCGTAAGGAGTATAAAGAGAATGGCAACGGTGGTATAGGGAAGGCTGAACCGGAATAAGCGCTGCAGAAACAGGTAAATATTGTTGGTGGGACCCGTTTTAATCTGGTAGGAAGGCATTCCTCCGAACATACTGTTGGTCCAGAGGCTGTATTCTCCCGGGTGGGTTTTTTCGAAATCCACAAGTTCCTTAGACATTCCCTGAGCATGCTCATAGTCCATCTGCCGTAATTGTTTCCCTTCAAAAATCGGGGAGAAATACAGGAAACTTATAGCTGCAAATGCCAGCAGAATTATAATATGTTCCCGGAAAGGTTTCAGGATTTCGGCAATTTTTTTCATGAGCATGCAGATTTCTTTCTGAATCAAAGTTCGAACTTACAGCAATTTTTTCAAAAGATTTTTCATGCTGAGTTTTTCGGAGATAATATTTTCCAGCTTGTCAACCGGGATTCTTTCCTGTTCCATGGAATCGCGGTATCTGATGGTAACAGTATTATCCGCAAGTGTCTGGTGGTCGATGGTGATGCAGTAAGGGGTTCCGATAGCATCCTGACGGCGGTAGCGTCGTCCGATACTGTCTTTTTCATCGTACTGGCAATTGTATTCGAAACGAAGCCGGCTGATGATTTCTCTGGCCTTTTCGGGCAGCCCGTCTTTTTTTACCAGGGGAAGTACAGCAATTTGAACCGGGGCAATTACAGGAGGTATCCTCAGAACGACCCGTTCATCTTCTGTACCATCTTCCTTGACGATTTTTTCTTCTGTATAGGCATTTGAAATGACCGAAAGAAACATACGATCGAGGCCTATTGATGTTTCAATCACATAAGGCACATAACTCTGGTTCAGATCAGGGTCAAAGTACTGAAGCTTTTTTCCGCTGTATTTCTGATGGTTTCCGAGATCAAAATCCGTACGACTGTGGATACCTTCTACTTCTTTGAATCCGAACGGGAAATGAAATTCGATATCACAGGCAGCGTTGGCATAGTGGGCCAGCTTGTCATGATCATGGAAACGATATTTTTCATCGCCCATGCCCAGGGCCTTATGCCATTTCATGCGCTGTTCCTTCCAGAAGTTGTACCATGTAAGTTCTTCGCCGGGTTTTACAAAGAACTGCATTTCCATCTGCTCAAATTCACGCATCCGGAAGATGAACTGACGGGCAACAATTTCATTGCGGAAAGCTTTACCCGTTTGTGCAATGCCAAAAGGCACCTTCATTCTGCCCGTTTTCTGTACGTTGAGGAAGTTGACAAAAATTCCCTGGGCGGTTTCGGGACGCAAATAGATGGTGCTTGCTTCTTCAGCCACAGAGCCGATTTTTGTTTCGAACATCAGGTTAAACTTCCTCACCTCAGTCCAGTTTCGGGTACCTGAGACCGGACAGACGATTCCTTCATCAAGAATGATTTGCCTCAGTTCCGCCAGATCATCTTTTTCAAGCGCTTTTACAAATCGTGCCTTTACTGCTTCCAGTTTGGCATTCAGCTCCAGAATCTTTGGGTTTGTTGTTCGGAAGAGTTGTTCATCGAAGGAGGCGCCAAATCGTTTGGCTGCTTTTTCAATTTCTTTTTCGATTTTCTCTTCGATTTTCTGAAGGTGTTCTTCAATGAGGTTGTCAGCCCTGTAACGTTTTCTGGAATCCTTGTTGTCAATAAGAGGATCATTGAAGGCATCAACATGGCCTGAAGCTTTCCAAACGGTTGGATGCATAAAGATAGCAGCATCTATGCCCACAATATTCTCATGCAGACGTGTCATAGCATCCCACCAGTAGCGGCGGATATTGTTCTTCAGTTCAACACCACACTGGCCATAATCATATACTGCGCTCAATCCATCATAAATTTCGCTGGAAGGGAAAATAAATCCATACTCCTTGCAGTGAGCGATCAGCTTCTTAAACAGTTCTTCCTGATTCATAAGTTGTTAATACAGATTAATACCATTAAATGGCCAAAAATAGGAAAAGAATCATGTTCAACAAAATATTTCATCCGACTGTCAGGCTGACTTTGTATCCCTGATGAGCCCTGACGTTAAACACCGTACCATCCTGAAAAATAAGATACTGCCCTCTGATGCCGATAAGAATTCCTTTAAAAGTGGGGGTATTAATAAGGTTTAACTGATGCACTGACGAAGGATAGGCAGAAACCGGATATTCAATCGTCGTAATTGTGTCATCATTGGTAAAAAATTGTGAAAGATCGCCGGGCATCCATTTAAAGGCAGCAGCTTTTATTTCAAGGAGATTTAGCTTGTCATCCTTTTTGTCAGTAAGCATGTGCCTCCAGTTGGTTTTATCGGGCAAGTGATTTTTCAAAGCAACTTCAATAAGTCCTGCTGTATAACGATTTGGAGTCCGAGCAAAACGAATTACCTTCCAAGCGCCCTGATCAATCCATCTTTCAGGAATCTGCGACGAACGGGTAACGCCTATTTTCACTGAACTGGTAAGGGCAAGGTATACAAAGTGATCCTGAAGGCAATGTTCTTTCGACCATTCCATATCGCGCGAAATACCTAGATGAGCTTGACATAATTCAGGGCGTAAAACACATTCACTGGTTTCAGGAACAGAAAGAAAACAAGGATAGCAATACCCTTGCCCATAGGTCTTTTTAATTGACTTTCCACAATGTATGCAATGGATTTCGCCTTTAAAATCAATTTCCAGAGGTGAGCCTATCCAGTCGTTCACCGGAATATCTCCCACTTGATTCCGCAGAAAATATCTGACAGGGATCTCGTGGACAACCTTCATTTTATATAGCTGAACAGTCAGCTGCATAAGCTAAAATACCAGCTCACCAAGTTTATTGGAATTTGCCTTCTCGGCAACCAGTTTTCTGTGCTGAAGACAATCAATTTTACCATAAAAGTAGCATAAAGTCAAATGAAAGAATATTTTTTTGAAAAAATAATACCATGTATAACATAATAATAAAAAAAACATATATCTTTGTAATGAATTTAAGTATGTAATAAAAAGTATTGTCAAATGAAAAAAACGAATCATGTTAATATCGGTGGCATGGTATTTACCATCGATGAGGATGCATACCAGCGTCTGGCCATTTACCTGGATGCCGTAGAGG
This sequence comes from uncultured Bacteroidales bacterium, assembly GCA_964548125.1. Classification (GTDB taxonomy): domain Bacteria; phylum Bacteroidota; class Bacteroidia; order Bacteroidales; family JAAYUG01; genus JAAYUG01. The sequence goes on from CAZJQN010000074.1 coordinate 11,815, forward strand.
CACATTTCAGGGATAGTGGGGAGCGACAGGAGATAGTGGGCGATATTGAGAGCAGGATAGCAGAGTTGTTGAAGAAGAGAATGGGAAGCAGGGAAGTAGTTGTGATGGAAGATATTGTGGAAATCATCGGGATACTTGGAGATCCTGAAGAATTTGGAGGAAGTGACGACAGACAGGCGGAAAAATGGAAAGAGAGACACAGCCGGTCTTACAGAAGGATGTACCGTGATCCTGATCACCGGATTCTGGGAGGTGTATGTGCCGGTATGGGTGCATACTGGCAAATTGATCCTGTTCTATTGCGGATAGCTTTTCTGATTGCCTTTTTTGGGTTCGGGATAGGTTTTTTGATTTATCTGTTGTTATGGATCGTGCTACCGCCGGCAAGAACGACTGCAGAAAAACTGGAAATGCGGGGAGAGCCTGTTACGTTTGAAAATATCGGGAAGTTTGTGAAGGAGGAATTCGGGCAGGTTAAAAAGAATATTAAGTTTTAAAGACAAAGCAAGATGGAAAAGATAAATCTGGATAATATTCAGGCGCAGATGCGGAAAGGAGTCCTTGAGTACTGCATACTGCTTGTGCTTTCACAACGGGATGCGTATGCATCCGATCTGATTGAAATACTCAAAGAATCGCGCATCATTGTTGTGGAAGGAACTTTGTATCCTTTGCTTACACGGCAGAAGAATGCTGGTCTGCTCAGCTACCGGTGGGAGGAATCTCCGCAGGGTCCTCCCCGGAAGTATTATTCTCTTACAGAAAAAGGAAGGGAATTTCTGAAAGACCTGGATCAGTCCTGGAGAGATCTGGTTTTCACTGTCAACACTCTTCGTGAAAAAATGAATCCTGAATCATAAGAAAAAATATAGTATTATGAAAAAAACCATCAAAGTGAATATAGGCGGGTCGGTGTTTCATCTTGATGAGGATGCCTATGCCCGAATGAAAGAATATCTCGATAGCCTGAGCCGTCGGTTTGGAAACGGTAATGCAGGGAAGGAGATAATGGAAGATATTGAACTACGTATTGCAGAACTATTAAATAAGCAACTCAAAGGGAGAGACTGTGCCAATCTGGAAGATGTTCGACAGGTTACTGAAATTTTGGGAGCACCTGAAGATATTGAAGGAGAAGAAGGAGGAGAGCCTTCGGAAAGAGATGGAACAGAAAGCCGAGCAAAAACAATTCGCCGGCTATACAGGGATCCTGAGCATGGCGTTTTAGGAGGCGTTTGTGCAGGGCTGGGCGCCTACTTTCATGTTGATCCCCTTTTATTGAGGATTTTATTTGTTGCTTTCCTGATAGCCTACGGTTCAACAGCAGTAATTTATCTGATTTTCTGGTTGGTTGTGCCTCCGGCACGAACCATGGCACAAAAACTGGAAATGGCAGGGAAACCTGTTACAATTGATAATATTGAGAGTGCTTTGCGGGAAGAATGGGAGGATATACGGGCGAATGTAAAAAAGATGGATGTACCCTCATGGGGAAGAAAGGTGGTTATGTTTCTCGAAGAAATAGTGCGGATAGTAATTGCTTTTCTTGGCAAGGTCCTCCAATTTCTTGCAATTCTGGTGGGAGGTTGTTTCTTTCTGCTTGGCTCATTCCTTCTCGTCGCAACTCTCTGGATGTTCTTTGTTCAGAAGCCATTATTTACCGGCTTGTTTGATGATATGAGTTTCAGACTATCTGATCTCACAACGATATTTTTTCCATCAACGGAGCCTGTTATTCTGGCTATCGGACTTGGTTTATTCATTGGAATACCAATAATGGCTATGCTATATTGGGGGATAAAGCTGGTTTTCCGGTTTAAAACAGGAAACAAAGCAGTTGGTATATCAGCTGCCATTGCATGGGTATTCAGTATCTGCTTATTGCTGATGATCGGACTGACGGAAGCTCAGGAATATCAGCGCACCGGAACGCATGAAGATCGCTTCATGCTGGATACTCTCCATGGGGACACCTACATTCTTGAAGTTGATACATCAGGGATGGCAGAAATCAAGCGAAATGCAATTTACATGGAAAAAGATCAGTTTGGATTATATTACAAACGTGATGAAAAAAGATTCATCGGAAGGCCTTTTCTCGACATAGTTAAATCAGAAGATGGAAGAGCGTATCTTATTGTGACGAAGGAAATGCAGGGAAGAACGGAAAAGGAAGCAGGAGAAACAACCCGAAGAATAGAATATCAATGGTCAGTAAGCGACAATAGGATTTTATTGGGATCCTCATTTTATCTTCCATCCGGTACGCAATGGAAAGGAGCGCGGGTTAATATAAAGCTGTATATTCCTGAGGGGAAAAGAGTTTATATTCCCGAAACTGCAGTTAACCTGCTTGATTATTACGAACAATGTGAAAGTCTCTGTCGCAGGGAAGTTGTCGGGAAAACCTGGGAAATGAGCGAAAGCGGGCTCTGTAATTCTAACCAGGAAAAAGGTTTTTAGATTCCGGTTGATTTTATTACTTTTGCGCTCCGATAGTCGGAACAAAAAAATGAGTTTGTCCGATGGTGTAACGGTAGCACTGCAGATTTTGGTTCTGCCTGTCCAGGTTCGAATCCTGGTCGGACAACAAAAAAGATACGGTATAGGGGATGTCATAATACGAAGTTATGGAACATCCCCTATTGATTTTTTATATATTAGCCGGTTGTTTATCACATCAACCGATAAAAGGAATGTTTCTGTTGCTGGTGCACAGGTGGATAACTATTCTTTTGCGGCAGCTCCTTGATATATTCTTACTCAATAAAAGGAATTATCATGGTTACTTTCGGAATATCCTTCTTGCTTCTCATAATTGGATATCTTGTTTACGGCAGGATTGTTGAAAAAGTTTTCGGTTCTGATCCGAAGATTCAAACTCCGGCATACACCCGCCAGGATGGAGTTGATTATGTGCCATTGTCCTGGCAAAAAGCATTTTTAATCGAATTTCTCAATATTGCTGGTTTAGGACCTATTTTTGGTGCAGTAGCTGGTGCCATGTGGGGCCCGGTTGCTTTTCTATGGATTGTGTTTGGTTGCATTTTTGCAGGGGCGGTGCACGATTATTTTTCAGGTATGATATCGGTGCGCCAGGGTGGACTAAGTATACCTGAAATTGTTGGCAAATACCTGGGGAATGGTATTAAACAGTTCATGCGGCTTTTTACTGTTTTGCTCATGATAATTGTCGGTGCGGTTTTTATTACTGGTCCTGCAGGGATTCTAGGAAATATGACGAATGGTTTTTTGCCGGCAACGTTCTGGGTGATCGTTGTTCTGATATATTATATTATTGCAACATTGCTTCCCATCGATAAAATCATAGGGAAGATCTATCCTTTTTTTGGGATAGCATTGCTTTTTATGGCGGTTGGAATCAGCATAGGGCTAATAGCGGAAGGGTATCAGATTCCGGAACTCACGTCCAGTACATTCCGTAATCTGCATTCTGATCCTGACCGGTTTCCGGTCTTTCCTCTGATGTTTATCACCATAGCATGCGGGGCCATTTCAGGTTTTCATTCCACGCAGGCCCCTCTTATGGCACGGTGCCTTACGAATGAAAAACTGGGAAGAAGGGTTTTTTACGGAGCCATGGTTGCTGAAGGAATTGTAGCCCTAATATGGGCTGCTGCCGGAATGGCATTTTTTGGAGGAGTAGGACCGTTGAACGATGTAATGAATGCCCATCAAGGGAATGCGGCATGGGCCGTGAACAAAATTGCCAATTCCTTACTGGGTAAAGTGGGAGCCATACTTGCCTTGCTCGGGGTTGTAGCGGCACCTATCACATCGGGAGATACTGCCTTTCGGAGTGCACGACTGATAGTTGCTGATTTTCTCGGAAGCAACCAGAAAAATATCCGAAACAGATTATACATTAGTGTTCCATTATTTGCTGTTGGGTTCTTCCTGAGTCAGATCGATTTTGCCATCATATGGCGGTACATGGCATGGAGTAATCAGACACTGGCAACCATTGTTTTATGGGCCATTACGGCATACCTTATTGCTGAAAAGAAGTTTTTCTGGATTACCTTCTTACCAGCCTTATTTATGACGGTGGTGACTACCAGTTATATTATGGTGGCCCCAGAAGGTTTCCGGCTGCCTTTGTTTCCTTCAACCATCGCAGGAATCATAATATCGCTGGGAATAGGTTTTCTTTTCCTGCATTATGCGTTTGGAGGAACTTTTGTTCTGGTTCGATCTTCTTCCAGAAAAAGAAACTGAATCGTTTATGGAGACGAGTGGTGTTCTTGGCATGATTTCTGAAATAAAGGAAATCCCTGAATATGCAGATAAAGTTCTGTCAATTGACCAGGCTTTTTCTTTACCTCCCTATGTTCCCTATATTGGAATCGGGTCATCGTATTACGCTCCGCTGGCTTTGCAGCTTGCCGGATATCCGGTCAATGCTTATCCGGCTTCTGAATTTTATCATGTCAATCAGGGAAAAAGCTTCCCTCAGGGTGTTCTCATTTCCCAATCAGGAAGGAGTTCTGAAGTTCTTTGGTGCAGCCAGTTATTCCGGGATTATATTGTTCTTACCAATGATGAAGGAAGCCCCCTTGCTGTAAACGTCAATTGTTCAAAAAAACTACTCTTATACGCCGGGAAAGAAGAATACTCCTCTTCAAAAACTTACATTAATACATTACTGGTTTTGCTCAGGGGGTTTCAATCAGATATTCAGCCGTTGTTAGCTTTTCTTAGAGAGTATATGGTAGAGGCTGAAAAAAAAGGGCGTGAGATGGCTGATTTTATTTATGAAAAACATGTTAAGGGGACATTAAGAGGAATTTTTATTCTGGGTGCCGGCTGTTCTGCGGCTACTGCCTTACAGGCCTCACTTATCTGCAGTGAATCAACACGAATCGTATTTACAGGAATACCATTGGCCTGGTATGACCATGGATACAAAGAAACGGCTGAAGGGTCTGTTATAATTTTCATAGCTCCTGAATTAGAAACCGATGCCAGACGGGCAGAGAAAATTGCAGGGCTGATTAGGAAGTCCGGTGGGTATGCGTACTTTACCAATCCTTTACCAGATGGATTATTCAGACCGGTTCTGGAAATTATTTCTTTCAATTTCCTTGCTAGCTATCTATCTGAATATCTTGGAAGAAAAGGTTTCTTTACAATAGGAAGCAAAGTTACAGAGAACGAACTGTAGCATTGCCTGTAGGTAGAATTCTGAAAAATGGAATGCAGGCAAATACAACTGAATTACGAATGGCTGAAAGAACTAGGAAGCAGGATATTTCCCCCTGCCGAGAAAGCGGATTCGGATGGACTTCTGGCATACGGGGGTGAATTAACCAATGAATTGCTTTTGATTGCCTATACAAGAGGGTTATTTCCATGGTATTCTCCCGGGGATCCTGTTTTGTGGTGGTGCCCGGATCCCCGAATGATTGTTTTGCCGGAGTGGTTTAGACCCTCTAAATCGCTCCGAAAGACGGTGAGGACAGGAATTTTTGAAGTGCATTCCGATACCTGTTTTGAAGAGGTGATCAGGTATTGTGCCCGGGTACCAAGGCCTGGACAGAAGGGTACCTGGATTACTCCGGAAATGGAGCGAGCTTATATTGCATTGCATAAGGAAGGTTTTGCCCATTCAGTAGAGGTATTTCAGAACGGAAGTCTGGTTGGCGGATTGTACGGAGTATCACTGGGTAGGGTCTTTTTCGGGGAATCAATGTTTTATCTTGTTTCAAATGCATCGAAAGTTGCTTTTTATTATCTCGTTGAGTTTCTAAAAAAACATGAATTTCATTTGATTGATGCACAGATGACCACCCGGCATTTAACAAATTTAGGAGGAAAGGAAGTGTCAAGAAATGCTTTCCTTGGTATGCTTGAAAAAGCACTTCAGTTCCCAACATTACAGGGCAAATGGGAGGTAATCAGTTGAGATGTGGAAGAAGGAAATTATAGAATATATCGACTAAAAAATCTAATCATCCGGAAATTCGGAATGAAAGATTATGATGAATCAGGGTTACCTCGATAGGTTTAGTATTTATTTTGTTTCTATTGATTAATCTCCTTTAAAATAGTTTTGCTCTTATTCAAATCATGTAGGTTTTGACCCACAATACGCATTATACGATGCCT
>CAZJQN010000075.1:0-17231 GCA_964548125.1 uncultured Bacteroidales bacterium
TTATAAATAACAACGCCTATTAAATTAACCAATATATCAATACAATTCATACAGAATTCAAGCAAATAAGAGTTATTTCCTTATTTTCAATGTAATATAATTCGTTAAATATAAAGCCAAGAAATAAGACACTAATTTAGCTAAATTAAAAAAAATAAAATCTTTATTGGGATTTTTCCAAGATAATAACGATTTTTACACCAAAAAGTAAAACGTACCATAAATTGTCTTGATAAAATGCAACAATACCTTGATCTTCTGAAACATGTTCTGCAAACCGGCGTTCGGAAAAGTGACAGAACGGGTACCGGTACAATCAGTGTTTTTGGATATCAGATGCGTTTCAATCTCCAGGATGGATTTCCTTTACTTACTACAAAAAAGCTGCATTTCAAGTCCATCGCATACGAACTGCTTTGGTTTCTCAGAGGTGACACCAATATTAAATTTCTTACTGATCATGGCATAACCATCTGGAATGAATGGGCCGACCAATACGGTAATCTTGGTCCGGTATACGGCTACCAGTGGCGAAGCTGGCCTGCGGCCAGTGGCAAACATATTGACCAGATCAGCCAGGTTATTGATTCCCTGCGTAAAAATCCCGATTCACGCCGGCATATTGTATCGGCATGGAATGTTGGAGAAATAGATAAAATGGCCCTTCCACCCTGTCATATCCTATTCCAGTTTTATGTTGCCGAAGGGAAACTTTCCTGCCAGCTGTACCAGAGGAGTGCCGATATTTTTCTCGGTGTTCCGTTTAACATCGCCTCCTATTCCTTGCTTACCTGCATGATGGCTCAGATTACAGGACTTCAGCCGGGAGAATTCATTCATACGCTCGGCGATGCCCATCTTTATCTGAATCATATTGAACAGGCAAAACTGCAACTCACCCGCACACCCAGAAAACTGCCCACCCTGCGCCTAAATCCGGATGTTAAAGACATTTTTTCTTTCCGCTACGAAGATTTTATAATTGAAGGGTACGACCCGCACCCGCATATTAAAGCCGATATATCTGTATGAATGATTTACAAAACTGGATCAGCGGAAAACCCCTCGCTATTATTGTAGCCATTGCTGAAAACAATGCAATTGGCCTCAATAACCGCCTGTTATGGCATATCAGCGATGACTTAAAGCGGTTTAAAAAAATTACACAAGGACATACCGTGGTGATGGGTAAAAAAACTTATGAATCCCTGCCAGTACGCCCATTAAAAAACCGAAGAAACATTGTAATAACAGATTCTCTTGAAGACGAATTTGAAGGATGCTTGATGGCTCACTCTGTTGAAGAAGCTATTTCGCTGTGCGATCCGCACAAAATGAATTTCATTATTGGTGGTGCTTCCATATACCGCCAGTTTCTCCCTTTGGCCGACATGCTCTACCTGACAAGAGTGCATAAGTCATTTCATGCCGATACTTTTTTCCCTGAAATTTCGGCAAAAGACTGGCAGTGTATTTCTTCCGAGCAGGGCCCGGAAGACTCTTCGCTCGGATTTACCTATTCTTATGAAACTTATAGACGTATTTATAAATAAAATTTTTATTTTTCGCCTGAAAAACCGGAATCCTATGAAAAGAAAACTCCTTCTCCTGACTGCCTCTGTCATCCTGATTTCTGCTGTTTCAGCACAAAATCCTGCCGATAAAATTGTCGGCGTTTACCTGACGGCAAAAAAGACCTCTCAGGTACGCATCTTCAAAGCAACCGACGGCAAGTATTATGGGAAAGTTGCCTGGCTCGAAAAAGACAAGGACAAAAAAGATGTTAATAATCCTGATCCTGCCAAAAGGAATGAACCAATACTTGGGTTGGTAATCTTACGGGGACTAAAATATGATGCCGAAAAAAAACAATGGTCGGGCGGAACTATTTATGACCCTGACAACGGAAAAACTTACGATTGCTTTCTTTGGTTTGACGAAAAGAATCCCAATATCCTCCAATTGAAGGGATATGTGCTGGGTATGCGCTGGCTGGGACGAGAGTCTTCCTGGATCAGGGAGGAAAAACTTCGCGAATAATTTCTCTTCTTTAGATCTCTATTACCATCCCGGGGAACAATCTTCTCCGGACTGATTTTTTTTCTTCTTCTCAACCTATTCCTGAAGATTGTATTTGAACGTTTTCGTACACCCTTCGTACGGATATGGTCATTTTTTCAGATACTGACAAATTATAATTTTTGTTAAATTATTGATTTACAGTGTTTGAACATTTTTGGCATATCAGTTGTTTATATGACGAAACAAAATAACTAAAGCTATGAAAAAAGGAATTGTTGCGGTAGGATTAATGCTGATAAGCGCAATGACAGCGCTTTATGCCGGTGAAAAACCCCGAAGTTTTTCTTCGGTAAAAGAAAACATAACCATGGTTTACAGTGAACCGGTTCCTGAAGTCGAGAACTGGATGCTTGAAATCTTCCCTGCAGCATCTCTTGCTTCGGAAGGTGAAATGGTAGAATCGTGGATGCTTTGCCCGGAAATGTTTATGGTAGAGGTTCCCAATGAACCTGTCCAGGAAGTGGAAGCATGGATGCTCGGAGAATATTTCATAGAACTTCCTGTTTCCGATAATGAAGAACCCATGGCTGTTGAACCATGGATGCTCAAAAATGAATGGATTTAAACTCTCATAGGTTGTATTTAGGTTAGTTGGTTGGTTAGTTTTGGGTTGATGAAGGGGGTGCAGAAATGTTTTCTGTAGCCCCTTTAGTTTTTTAAGAAACTATAGTTATTAAATGAAACAGACGATTGGCAATTTGTGCCAACCGTCTGTTAATTCCTTTCCTACCTCCTGTAGGGTGGAAGACCGGGCTCGAACCGGCGACCTCCAGAGCCACAATCTGGCACTCTAACCAACTGAGCTACATCCACCATGTTTTCAGGATGATTATATAAATCTCCTGAAAGGGAATGCAAAATTAAGAATTAATTTTTTAGTGTACAAACCTGGGAAAAAAGGTCTCAGGAAAATATATATCTTTATGCCCTTGTTTTTCTGAGAGATAAAGATTGAAATTTCAAACAGGGAAATACGTCAATAATATATCCAGCCTGCAGATATACAATCTGCTGCGCTTTACTACCTTTCTGCTCGTCAGCATTGCCTTATCCAAGTTTTACAGCCCCAAAGATATAGGCGATTTTGAACTTATGATGTTCATGGTGAACATTGCCAGTTTCTTCTGGGTGACCGGAATCATTCAGTCGTTTCTTTCACTTTACAACAGCAATCCTGTTTTCCCCGGGATCAAAACCGACCGTAAATCTCCGGAAATATGGAATGCATTCCTCCTTTTGTGCTTTTTTAGTTTGCTTTTTGTAATCTTCGGGTTAACCTTCCAGGGGAACCTCCATGTTTTCAGTGAAGCAAAAGAAGTCCCTTACTTTGGACTCGTACTTGTCTATTTCCTGATCAGTAACCCTTCCAACCTGATTGAATACATTTACATACTCCGGAATAAATCATCCCTGGTTCTGTTGTATGGTTTTCTGAGTCATGCTCTAATTCTGGCCGGCACGCTGATACCGGTCTGGCTGGGTATGGGAATAAGGGAAGCATTTACAGGCCTTATTATTGCTACTATTCCAAGGGTAATCTGGCTGGTATTTTTGCTGGCTAAATATGCTGAACCTGTTTTTTCATGGGAATTCATGAAAACCCATCTGCATTATGCTTGGCCATTGATTATCAGCACCCTGCTTAGTGGTTCAGCACAGTATATTGATGGGTTTATTGTGGCCAACAAATTCAATGCAAAGGACTTTGCTTATTTCCGTTACGGCGCCAAAGAATTCCCCCTTGTGGTAATGCTGGCGAATGGTCTGCACGCAGCTATGATTCCCGAATTTTCGGCTACTGGTAACATTTCTGAAGTGCTGAAAAAAATCAGGCACAAATCCATCCGGCTTATCAATGCACTCTTTCCGCTATCCATGGTTCTGCTCCTTTTCAGTAACTGGCTGTTCATTCATCTGTTCAATCCGGCTTTTCGTCGTGGATCGGATATTTTTATGATCTATCTTTTAATGATTATTAGCCGGTTGGTTTTTCCGCAGACTATTCTTATAGGCCTCCGTAAAACCAACGTCATGATGTGGGTTTCCGTAGTAGAAATTTTTCTGAATATTTCCCTGAGCCTTTTTCTGATTCAGTTTTATGGCCTGCAGGGAGTTCCTCTTGCTACAGTTATTATTTTTGCTCTTGAAAAAATCGTTCTTATAGCGTACAACTATTTCCATCTGAAAATACCTCCTCAGTCCTATATTCCGGTTAAACTCCACCTGATGTATTCTGCCCTGATCATTGTTTTGTTTGTACTGATTGACCGGAGAATCATTCCAACCTACTAATGGTGATATACAACACTTTCTGTTTACATTTTTTTGATGATCTTTGACCTAAACAGGTGTATTATGAACTGGGAAGAAGGAAACCTCGAAGAGTATTTCAAACCGTACCGTGAAAACATTGTCGGCATTGATGCGAGCTTTGAATCTCCTTATGGAAGACAAAAAATTGTATATGCTGACTGGACAGCTAGCGGACGCCTGTACCATCCCATTGAACGGAAGTTACTGGAAGACTTTGGGCCTTTTGTAGGCAACACACATTCAGAGACAACAGAAACGGGAACACGAATGACCCTGGCATATCATGAAGCACACCGTATAATTAAGGAACATGTTCATGCCGGGCCGAATGATGTAATCATCACTGCCGGTTCGGGTATGACGACGGTAGTAAACAAACTTCAGCGAATCCTTTCTCTAAAAGGGTGTTCCCGGGTGCATGTGAAGGAATGTTTCAAATTGCCTGATCGTCCGGTTGTTTTTATAACCCACATGGAGCACCACTCGAACCATACTTCGTGGTATGAAACCATGGCTGACGTGGTCATCCTTCCTCCGACACCCGATCTGTTGGTCAACCCGGATGCTTTGCGGGAAGAAATAGAAAAATACAGCGACCGGCCGTTTAAAATCGGGGCATTTACTGCCTGTTCCAATGTTACAGGAATCCAGCCTCCCTACCGGGAACTGGCGCGCATCATGCACGAAAACGGAGGAATAGTTTTTATTGACTTTGCCGCTTCGGCCCCGTATGATATTATCGATATGCATCCTTCCGACCCCCTTGAAAAACTTGACGCAATTTATTTTTCACCCCATAAATTTCTGGGTGGCCCTGGTTCGTCGGGTGTACTAATATTCGACCGAAGTCTTTATCATTCCGAAGTTCCTGACCAACCCGGAGGCGGTACCGTTGACTGGACGAATCCCTGGGGAAGCTACAAATATGTAGATGATATTGAGGCAAGGGAAGATGGTGGCACACCGGGATTTCTTCAGACCATCCGTGCAGCCATGGCTATACGGTTGAAAGAAAAAATGAACCCCGTGATTATGGCTGCAAGAGAAAAAGAAATCACCCGGCTTGCCATGAATGAACTACGTAAAGTACCCGGAATAAAAATTCTTGCTGAAAACGTAGAAGAAAGACTGCCCATTTTTTCATTCTATCATCCTGAAATCCATTTTAACCTGATTGTCCGTCTTTTAAACGACCGATTTGGAATTCAGGTAAGGGGAGGGTGTGCCTGTGCAGGAACTTACGGTCATTATTTACTGGAAGTGAGTTATGAAAAATCCCGCGAAATTACACAGCTTATCAACTCAGGTGATCTTTCCAAAAAGCCTGGGTGGGTACGATGGTCTTTGCACCCAACTTCAACCAATGGAGAAATTCTCTATTTCATCGAGAGCCTTCGCGCTGTTATCAGGAATATTGATACCTGGAAAAAAGATTATATTTACAACCCCAGGAAAAATGAATTTTACCATCTCAAACAAACTGAAGCGCAGACTGATTATCTGAAAAAATGGTTCACTTTCTAATGGCAACTTCGGACTAAAATCAGAATCAGCCGGCAGCAGACAAAAAGAGATACTATGAAAATATTGCCTGTACGTGATAGGAAGACACGTTCTCTTTTTCTGGAGGTTCCCAGAATCATATATAAAGACGATCCATGGTGGGTTTGTCCGCTTGATTCGGAAACCGAATCACGGTTCGACCCGGAAGAGAATAATTTTCTGAAGGATGGAGAAGCCGACCGTTGGATTTTGCTTGATGGTAAAGGACAACCTGTTGGCAGAATTGCCGCCTTTTACAACCGCATTAAAGCATACGAAAATGATCAGCCTACGGGTGGAATAGGGATGTTTGAATGCATCAACAGCACAGAGGCATCCCGTCTTTTATTTGACACAGCTCGTGAATGGCTCCGGTCAAAGGGAATGGAAGCCATGGACGGTCCGATCAACTTCGGTGAAAACGATAGTAACTGGGGACTGCTCATAGAAGGATTCACCCATCCCGGAATGGGCATGCCCTACCATCTTCCTTATTACAGGAACCTTTTTGAAGAGTATGGTTTCAAGGAATATTTCCGACAGTTCAGTTATCACCTTGATATCCGCAAACCTTTCCCGGAAAGATTCTGGAAAATAGCCGACTGGATTAGCCGCAGGCAGAATTTCCGTTTCAAACACTTCACTTTCAGGGAACAGGAGAAATTTATTGCCGACATGGTAAAAATATACAATGAAGCCTGGGCAGTATTCAAAGAAGATTATACACCTCTTGATCCCCAGACTATCCGTAATACAATTAACAAAGCCCGTTTTATTCTTGACGAAAATCTTGTATGGTTTGCCTATCACGATGAGGAACCCATAGGGTTCTTTATAATGTTTCCCGATATAAATCAGATACTGAAACATTTTAACGGGAAACTGAACCTCTGGAATTTGATCAGGTTCTTTTATTATAAAAAAACCAAAAAAATCAACCGGGTTAGAGCTATGGTAGCCGGTGTAGTACCACGTTTCCAGAATACAGGTGTAGAATCGGCCATCTTCCGGCAGCTTGAAAAGGTTTTTTTCAGTAAACCTTATCTGCATTATAAAGAAATTGAATTATCATGGGTAGGAGACTTTAATCCCAAAATGCGATCCCTGTATGAAGCTGTCGGGGCAAAACTGGCGAAAATCCACGTTACTTACCGGTATCTTTTTGACCCAAACAGACCTTTTAAAAGGTTTATGCCCGAGGCAGTTGAAAAAGCTTCTAAATTTGACATCCGTCAACATCATGTTGAAGAATTAATTTGAAATATTGTTTTTTTCATTATCTTTGCAAGCCAAAAATTAAAGAGCTGATTTTATGAAGAAGGATATTCATCCGAAGAACTACCGGCTGGTTGCGTTCAAAGACATGTCCAATGGAACTACTTTTATCAGCAAGTCAACAGTTGCCACAAAGGAAACGATTGAGATTGACGGCGTGGAGTATCCGCTGGTAAAATTGGAAATTTCGAATACGTCGCATCCTTTTTACACCGGTAAGATGAAACTGGTTGACACAGCCGGACGTGTTGACAAGTTTATGAACCGTTACAAGAATCATCTGGAAAAGAAGAACAAATAAAAGAACTTGCTTTTTATAACCAGGGTGTCATTTGCTTGAAGGGCATGACACCCTTTTGTATTCAATGAATATGCATCCGGTTCTTTTTGAGGATGATGCGCGGATTCAACTGCGACCCTTTACCTTTACCAGGCCGGTTGCTGAAATCTGGCTGGGTATGGCACCTAATCGCCTGCGCTGGGAAAAAATCCTCGGAAGAACCTGTTCTATCGCCGCTGAAAATCACCTGCAGAAGAAATATCCACTGGAATTTGCTGATGACAACATCTTGATTAACAGTGCAGTGCTTCCCTATAATGGCCTGGCTGAACGGCTCGGCAATCTTGGAAAAAGGGAAGCTCTGGCTAAGGATCAGAAAATACTGGCTGTTCGCCTGAGCGGATATGAAGCCGAACAATTTGTTCAGAGAAAAATTCCCCCCTTAAAAACCTTTCAATTTGATGGTAAACCGCTCATTATGCGCCAGGCCTGGGAACTTTATCGCATGAACAGGGATGTTTTTTTACTCGACTACAATCTTTTTACCAAAAATAAAGTGTCGGCTTCCCTTCCATCGCAAGTTACCTGCATCGGACAGCAGATCTTTATTGAGGAAGGCGCAGTTCTTGCTCCCTGCATTATTAATTCGGAGACCGGCCCGGTATATATTTCACGCCATGCAGAAATTATGGAGGGAGCTCTTGTCCGCGGTCCGCTTTACCTTGGTGAACAATCGGTTATCAAAATGGGTACGCGCATATATGGTGCCACCACTCTGGGCCCGGGGTGCAAAATCGGCGGGGAAGTGAATAACTGCATCGTTTTTGGTAATACCAACAAGGCCCATGATGGATTCATCGGTAATTCAGTAATAGGAGAATGGGTAAATATGGGAGCTAACACCAACTGCTCCAATCTTAAAAACAACTATGCTCCGATACGCGTGTGGAGCTATGCAGAAGAAAAATTCACCGAAACAGGTTTACAGTTCTGTGGCCTCATGATGGGAGATTACAGCAAATCGGGTATTTCTTCCATGTTTAATACCGGTACCGTTGCAGGGATAAGTGTAAATGTATTTGGTGCAGGATTTCTGCCTAAGTTTATTCCTTCTTTCAGTTGGGGAGAGCCCGGAGAATTGAAGACTTTTCAGCCAGAAAAAGCTATTGAATCCGCCCGAAGAATGATGGAAAGAAGGAATTTTTTTATGACCGAAATTGATGAACAGATACTTCTGGACGTATTTAATCTTACACTGGAATACCGAAAAAAAGCAGGTATTCTTTAGATTTATATGAATGGCATAATTATTGACGTTACGATGGTTAGTATTTGTTTACGACAAACTGACATAGCAGGAGGAAAGAAATAGTATGAGTGACAGTATTGACCAGCGCTTTAAAAACATTTACATCTCCGGACCTGTTGACGAAAATTCCGATTTCATACCCCTTATTGCCGAAGAGGATGAAAATCATCTGAACAAATCCCAGGTTCCCGAACAATTGCCCATTTTACCTCTCCGAAATACCGTACTTTTCCCTGGGGTCGTATTACCGATAACAGTAGGACGGGAAAAAAGCATCCGTCTCATCCGTGAAGTCTACAAGAAAGACCGGATTATCGGAACTGTTGCTCAGAAAGATCCAGATGCCGATGAACCCCATCATGATGATCTGTACAAGATTGGGACGGTAGCCCAATTAGTAAAAATTCTTGAAATGCCTGATGGTGGGACATCGGTAATTATACAGGGGAAAAAACGGTTTGCTATTGATGAGATCCTCTCGGAAGAACCATATATTACAGCCAGAGTGCATGAACTGAAAGATGTACATCCCAGCCCGAATAATGCTGAATACCAGGCGCTGGTGGAAAGTTTGAAAGAAACTGCTCTCCGAATAATCCAGCTTTCGACGAACATTCCTCCGGAAACATCGTTTGCTGTGAAAAACATTGAAAGCTCTTCTTTTCTGATCAACTTCATTAGCTCAAACAGCGAACTCACTACACAAGAAAAACAACGATTACTGGAAATCAATGATTTGAAGAAACGTGCCCACCGTCTGCTGGAATACCTTAACAGACAGGTACAAATGCTCGAACTGAAAAACGATATTCAGGCAAAAGTCAAATCAGAGCTTGACCAGCAACAAAGGGAATACCTTCTTCATCAACAGATGAAAACCATCCAGAACGAACTGGGTGGCAATCCCCTCGAACAGGAAATTGAAGAAATGCAGAAGAAAGCGGCCCGAAAAAAATGGAGTCGCGAAGTTGCTGAAACGTTTGAAAAAGAACTGGATAAACTGCAACGAATTAATCCTGCATCAGCCGAATATTCTGTTCAGTTGAACTATCTGTATACCCTGCTTGAACTTCCCTGGCAATATTATACAAAAGACCGCTTTGACCTGGCAAAGGCGGAACAGATCCTCAATCAGGATCATTTCGGCCTGGAGAAGGTTAAGGAACGAATTCTTGAACACCTGGCCGTGCTTAAACTCAAAGGCGATATGAAATCCCCTATTCTTTGCCTGTACGGTCCCCCCGGTGTGGGAAAGACTTCTCTTGGCAAATCTATCGCCCGTGCTCTTGGCAGAAAATATGTCAGAATGTCACTTGGCGGACTTCATGATGAGGCAGAAATACGGGGACATAGAAAAACCTACATCGGTGCTATGCCAGGAAGAATCATCCAGAACATTAAAAAAGCTAAATCTTCTAATCCGGTTTTCGTACTCGATGAGGTAGATAAAGTGGGGCAGGATTTTCGCGGGGATCCGTCTTCTGCTTTGCTTGAAGTTCTTGACCCGGAACAGAACAATGCTTTCTATGACAACTACCTTGAAATGGAGTACGATCTGTCGAAGATACTTTTCATTGCTACAGCCAATACTACATCGACTATTCAGCCTGCTCTCCTGGACCGCATGGAACTGATTGAAGTCAGCGGTTATATCGTGGAAGAAAAGATAGAGATTGCCCGACGACATCTAATTCCCAAACAGCTTGAAGCCCATGGCCTTAAGAAAAAACAGGTTGACATTAAGCCGGAAGTACTGGAGTATATTGTTGAAAAGTATACGCGGGAATCAGGCGTTCGGGAGCTTGATAAAACCCTGGCCAAAATCATGCGTCATTATGCTCGTGAAATTGGCTTTGGCAGAAAACCCAATTCTTCGCCCGATATTGCCACCATTGAAAAAATTTTAGGCCCGCCAAAATATATCAAAGAAAAATATATCGGAAATGAAATACCCGGAGTGGTATGTGGTCTGGCCTGGACATCAGTGGGAGGTGAAATTCTTTTCGTTGAAACAAGCGTCAGCAAAGGAAAGGGAAAACTTACTCTTACAGGGAACCTTGGAGATGTAATGAAAGAATCTGCTACTATAGCTCTGGAATATGTGAGAGCACATGCCGATTCTCTTTCTATTCCTGCTGACTTTTTTGAAAACCATGATTTTCACGTACATGTCCCTGAAGGTGCAATTCCAAAAGACGGACCCTCGGCAGGAATAACTATGGCTACATCCATTGCATCGGCAATCACCCAACGTAAAGTTAAACCTTTCCTGGCCATGACAGGTGAAATAACCCTGGTGGGAAGAGTGCTGCCCGTGGGCGGTATCAAGGAAAAAATACTGGCAGCAAAACGCGCCGGGATTACAGATATTATTCTATCAGAAGAAAACCGTAAAGATATCAGTGAAATCAATGAGATGTACCTGAAAGGAATTGCCTTCCATTATGTAAACAATATTATGGAAGTATTTAAACTGGCACTCATGGAATAAGTTAATATTGCTTTACCACTTACTAAAGATGCTTCCAGATTCATATTAATTAATTTTGTGCATTGGTCTTTCAGTACATTTGATTTACCGGTGGTAATAGCCATTTTGCCGGAATTAGATTGCATCCCCTTGTAAGGATCTCCTATCTTAGCACTGTAAAATTTAATGACAAACGTATAATCTTTAAAAACCATGAAAATGAGTGCCGGATTATTTTGGGGGATACTATTCATCCTCATTGGAATTTCAATTGTCATCCGCGTTGTATTTAATGTGGATTTCCCGCTTTTCAAGTTTCTGTTTGCCTTTCTCTTCATCTGGATTGGCATTCGTATTATGCTGGGAACCAACGTGCTTTCCACTCACTCCGAAGGAGAACATAATATCATTTTCGGTGAAAAACGATGGACAGGAGAAGAAGTCGACTCAGGAGAATACAACATTATCTTCGGTAAAGGGGTATTTGATCTTCGCGAAATAAAACCCGAAGGAAAGGAACCTGTTTACGTGCAGGTTCATACAGTTTTTGGTGCCACGGAGATCAAGGTATCTAAAGACATTCCACTTCGTGTTGAAGCTAATGCCGTATTTGGAGGAGCAGAAATGCCCAACGGCAATAATGCAGCCTTTGGTTCCGTTAAATATGAAAGTCCCGCCTTCGTAAAAGATTCTGCGCACCTCTTTATCAAAGCCGACGTGGTATTTGGAGGTTTGCAGATTAAGGAATATTAAGTACCTTTCGGATGAATTCCTGAAAGAACCTAATTGGAGTTCAGTCAGGCAAGGACTATAACAGATCAGGCGGCAGGCTTTGTTAGCTAGCCGTCTGATCTGTGTAAGTAAACAAGATTTCTGCAATACGTACCATTAATTTATTACGGTATGGAAAAGATAGCTGTATTTCCGGGATCCTTTGATCCGTTTACTATAGGCCATGAATCCATCGTACGAAGAGCATTGCCACTGTTTGACAAAATCATCATCGCTGTAGGACAAAACGTTTTGAAAGACAGCTACTTTCCCCTGGAAAAGAAAATGAAATGGATCCGGCAGGTATTCCAGGAAGAACCCAAAATAGAAGTTACAACATATACTGGTCTCACAGTTGACTTTTGCCGAAAGCGAAAAGCCGGCTACCTCCTCAGGGGGTTGCGGACAGCCGCTGACTTTGAATATGAAAGAGCCATTGCTCAGGTAAACAAAGCCCTCCACCCCGACATTGAAACCGTTTTTCTCCTTACCATGCCCGAACACAGTTCCATTAATTCTTCTATTGTACGTGACATCATCCGAAACGGAGGTGATGCTTCACCCTTTGTACCAAAAGCCATCAATCTGAAAGAGTAAGAGAGAATGAGCCGATTCCTGCTGATGCTTTTGTTGGGTTTTGCCTCCCTTGCTTCTTTGTATGCTGGAAATGTGCGGATTTCGGGATGTGAAGCAGGTTATGCGGGTTATAAACTATCCCTTAGAACCTACGAGGAATATATCACGTATCAGGAAAAAATCGTGGCAGAAGCAACCGCCGATTCCAAGGGATGCTTCTCATTGGAATTTCAGCTGAAAAAAACATCCCTGGTTTTCTGGCACCTGGGTAAATATTTTGTTTACTTATATGCCGAACCGGGAAAGAACTACCTTATCAGTCTTCCGCCCAGGGCCGATAAGACGGAAGCAGACCGGCTTAATCCATATTTTACTGAAGAAGAAGTACACCTGTTGCCGTTTAATAAAGATTCCCTTGAACTAAATCACCTGATAGCCCGTTTTGACAGCATTTACGGTCCTTACTATGGCCAGTATGCACTTTCGGTTTACAGTTCCCCCGATCCGGTATCGGCCGATACAGCTGTAGAATCCATTCTCAGGCATTTTAATGGGATCAGCTACCCGTATTTCTCCGATTATATTTTTTATAAAACCGGTATTTTAAGATGTATTGCCAGTCAGTACAAAGCCCGGAGCCTTTCGGCCATGTATTTCAGGAATCATCCGGTTCTGTTCGAAAACCCGGCATACATGGAATTATTTCACAGAATTTACGATTCCTACTTTTCCTATTTTGGCAGAACCGATACAGGGAAAGCCATCTACGACGTTATAAACCGTGACCAGAGTTATACAACACTCCGTAAAATCCTTGCAGCTGATGATGTATTTAAAGGAGATACTTTACGTGACCTGGTCATTCTGAAAAATCTTCATGATGAATTTTACCGGAACAATTTTAACAGAAATGCCATAATCCATGTCCTCGATTCATTCAGCATGAAAGGACATGTTGCAATGTTTCGCCCTGTTGCAGCCAACATCCTGAAAAAAGTAACCCGGCTAATGGCAGGTTATCCCCCACCTGCATTCCGACTGCAGGACAGTCAGGGGAATTTCAAATCACTCGCAGATTTTAAAGGACGGTATGTCTACCTCAATTTTTGCTACTGCTCCAGTTACAGTTGTCTAAAAGAATTTGAAATGTTAAACACCCTATATAAAAAGCTGAAAAATTATTTTGAAATTGTCACAGTTCTGGCCGATCCGACTCTTCAGAAAGTTACAGACTTTCTTAATCAGAATGATTATTCGTGGACTTTTCTTCACTACGGGCAACAACCTGACATTCTTAAAGACTATGACATAAGAGCCTTTCCAACATATTTTCTTATAGGACCTGACGGAAAACTCATCCTTTCACCAGCACCCTCTCCTGCTGAAAACTTTCAGCAAACCCTTTTCAACATAATGCGTTCCCGGGGTGATTTATAGCAAAAACATTGACCGGGGATTCAAATTGCCATGCCATGAAATTGATCCATTGTGTCATTTCAAATTTCAAAATAGTGACTATCCTAGACAATGGCATAAGAAGTTTTTCTAATGCATTGTTTGGGATTAAATGCTTGATATAGAACCTTCGAACACAATTATTGCTCCTCAGAAAGAAAAACGCAGTTGAAAACCCAGATCTGTTTTTCTGTTACCCCTGATACGGGTTTCACAACTCCCTATTTCGTACCTGTTTAAAAACGACGTGTTGGCTATCTTGACTCCCATTTCCAGCCAACGAACTGGTTTAAACAAACCCAGAAAGTAAATACGTGTTCCCTTACCGTAAAAAGAAGGAACAGAGTAAACCATAGGGACATCATTTTCGTATGCATACAAACGGCTTTCATAATCTGGAATATCAAACAATGCGTACCGCATAGTTATTCTCACTTTCCTGCCCGGCAAATTCCAGAGAACATCTTCAGCCAGTAAAGTTGATATTTTGGCATTGCTATTGCTATTTTGAAACATTCCGGCATACATTCTTGTCCTGAAACTCCACCCTTCTAAAGGATTAAGCTCCAAATAGTACCGAATATTCCGGGTATTATATTTACTCAGGACTTTTAATCCATGTTGGTCTGAGATGCCATTTTTTTCTTTTGATTCAACCGCAAACCTCAAATACATTGAGAACATTTTCTCAGGATTCCAAGATACCTGCAGCATTTTTTCCGATCCTTCAGAGGGTGCATCAACCTCATATTTCATCCATGGAAAAGTAAAAACGTCAATGTATCCTTTAACAATGATATGGCGGAAAATCTGAATCTCAATGCCGCAGTAAAATCCCTCTTCGTTGGTACCATTATATGTTTCTCCGAAGGGTCTTGCAAACATATTATTGTAAGCAGGAGCATACTTTCTGATTCCTGCCGAAGCCAGAATAGACGGATCAGGTTTCAGTAGAAAACCCGCATTCCACGCTGTTGCTTTGTTCGATGTCATAGCCCATTCTCCAAACAAAAAACAATCACCCCGCTGAAATTGCCAATCGATTCCACCAACGGTATTTTCACGTCCCCGGAATGCATACAGCCTGTATGGCTCAGGATAAGGCCTCCAGAAACCATCAAAGCTGTAGCGTACCCATGTTGTGCCGATCCGGAAATCAGTAAAAGCAGCCGTTGCATTCATGCCGATTACTGTCTGATTCACACTTTTCCGGTTGCGGATTTCGTCCGGTGCAGCATGATACCCTGAAGTCAAAAGACTGGAAAACTCGAGTACCTGATTGCTGTAGCTGTCAAACCGGGTAACATTGGCATCCATCGGTTTACTGGAAAAAAAGAATGAGAATTGGGTATTCCCCACCCCTAATGTTCCTGCCGCGCCCCGAAAGAACCTGTTCTCTTCAGCCGAAGAAAACCGGCAAATGCCTTCCGCTCTTCTTCGGATGTCAATAAGACCACTGCCTTTCCCTGATGCATAACTATTCCACATAACAAGTCCCTGTCCAAACGCAAGTTGATAATCGCCGGCAACAAAACGACGCAGGTTTCCGTTTTGATCTGTTCTTATGTAAGCTGATGTAAAATCAGCCAGACTTCCGGTCGGATAGTAAGGAAAAGGTTCACCGGGATCCTTTTCTATGGTATACCCTGCGGAAAAAGATGTACTGTACCGATAGGCATAGCGTGAGTAAAACTTAAGCGGACTTCCCTGAAAGTATCCATCCCGGTAACCTTCCTGCTTTTGCATAGTTTCCTGTAATCGAAAAATCAGGGTGTGTTTACCCTGCATGAGAGCTTCCTTCACAGAGGGCACATCCCATTTGTCGGGCTCAACAATGATAAATTCACTGACCTGCCTTGCCAGATCTGTTGAGAAACCTGGAATATTGGCCAGTTCATAAGGACTTGAAAAAGTTCCGTAGGTTTTACGGTAATCGAGAATAGCCAGCACCTGAAACTCGTTCAGCATGAACAATCGTTCGAGTTCCTCTTTATCAGCCTGATTGATTCGAACCGGGTGAAGACGCAGATCGGCCAGCTTCCCTGCAAAGGCTTCATTTTCTTCAAAATCTTCCCATCGCTCCGTTGATTCAACTGCTGCATTTTCCGTTGTTTCATCCGGTACATCGTTTATTTCCTGGGAAGACCCCATAACCGGAGAAAGCAGCCATAAGGATATGGCAACACATATTCTGAAGCACAATAACCGGATTGAATACATTTTAAAAAACATAACCCAGAGACAAAGAGGGTGTATAACCCAGTTGCAGATGCCTTGTAAAAGCCGCATCAATTACAAAATGGCTGATGCGGAGCCCAAAGCCTGCGGCATACCCGTTTACCGAATTATAACCATACCGAAGGAAGACATTTTTAACCGGTTCGTACTCCATGCCAATACGAAATGCAATGGGGTATAGAAGGTCTTTTTCTGCCTCAGCGGCCAGAAGGAATTTTTTTGCAAACCTGTAGCCCGCCCCGAAAGCAAAACTTACCGGTAAACGCTGGTTTCGCGTATCGGGATAGTCGGCATGTAAAGGATTGAAGAGATGAACTCCTACCAGCAGATCGGCTACAGGCTGACTGAGCAGGCCAGCCTCCCAGGTAAATACAGGCCGCACAGGAATATCATCCGGAACCCTTGCAAAAAAGCCGTCGATTTGCAGTCCGGCGCTGAACCGGGAACCAAATTTCCGTGCAAAAGAAACCCCTGTCCTGATTTCTCTCCATAAAGAAAAACCAGCTGAGGAACCATTGAATCCAAACACTCCGGGACTAGCAGGGAAAACCAATGATAGACTGCTTACCGACAAGTCATTTGTCAGGTAAGGCATCTCATGCGAAGCGCAAATTTCATCATTTCTGAGCCCTGCCAATCCAGCCGGATTACAGAATCCGCTAAATGGATCTTCCAGCAGAAGTCCGGCATCGGCCATCCCCCTTATTCGGGCACATGCCGGAAAATACTGACCATATGCAGGTATTAGAAGGCATCCTGCACATATGAAAAACAACAGATAAGAATTTTTCCGGCCCATACCAGTTCGGTGGACCGGAGTCCGCCAGCAGACGGATCAGCCCACCTTGAAATCAAATTTGATCTGTGACAGATCCTGGTTGGCCTTGATTATCTTTTTCTCGAGGTCGGCCTTGAAGGCA
>CAZJQN010000076.1:0-16841 GCA_964548125.1 uncultured Bacteroidales bacterium
CACTTTGTTCCATCGGAGTTAGCCCGGTTGAATTTGTTAATTCATGGTACTTCGGTTTATTTTTTCTACTGTGCTATTTTGCTTAATCCCCTACGGGAAAATAAACAGCAATTTCCTATTTTCTATTACCATTTTCCCGGACGTGATCATACTATGAAAAAAGGATCTCGTTTATTGGAAATGGGAAATTAGCCATTACGAAATCTGAAGCCTGACAACAATGATACCCCTGCAACATTGGCCGTCATTCCAAAGGAGAAACAGAAACTTAATATGCTATTTTCCCCACAAGCCGCTGTCCTTACCTTCGATGATTTTAAATGACTGGATGGGAGATAAAATAGCGCCGGCCAGCATAACAATCATGGTAGCCAATACCACACCTTGCGGGCCTAAATGTGCATTACGGGCAAGAAAGATCGCAAGGGGTATATTTGCAATAGCCTGAAATACGGCTATATATAAAGAGATCCGTATTTTACCTGTTCCGTTTATGAAATATGCCCATAGATTGCACCAGGTAGCCAGAATCACATAACCCGCCAGCAAAGCCGACATACTGAAAGGGATTGTCACATCGGACCCAACCCAGAAACGATAGAAAATTCCGGAAAAAGCCAGCATCGCTATGCTAAGAATGATCATTCCGCCCCATACAAAGAGAAGGTTGCGGATTGTGTTCTTAATCCATGGGATATCTTTTTTTACATAAGCATCGGTGAAAGCCGTCCAAAGAGGAACCAGAATAATTTCAAATCCCATGGTTATCATACTGAAGTACCTATAAGCAATGTTATAAGGTGTAACCTCAGCAGGTGAAAACAGCTGGGTAATGATCAGGTTACTGGTGGTAAATATTACGAGCACCGCAATATTGATGATAAAGAACTGTACTCCAAGGCTCATAAGTTCTTTCAGATACTGACTATGAAAAAACTTCAGAGAGGGCCGGCAGAAGTTGTAATCACGTCTAAAATACCATATGGAGGCAAGTACATACACAACCACCGGCGCAGAGCTAAGGGCAATTCCTATATAAACCAGGGACCCTTCGGTAATTCTGGTGATAATATAAACTCCAGCCAGAGCCACGAAATTACCAAGAAAAGTTAGGAGTCCACTCAGTGCCGGCCGCTGATCGGCTGTAAGTATCACACTGATAAGCCCGGTAACAAACCGTATAATAAAAAAAACCACCACCACGGTAGCCAGAACGGTAACCTCCCGTTGCATTTCAGGCGGTGTATTCAGTATTTTTGCCCAGTTCAGGAAAGGATTAACCAGAAAAAAAAGCAGCATGATGGCGCCAAAAATGGCTGTCATACCCCCATATGTTGTGCTGACGTACTTTTTTGCCAGGCTGTAATCAGAACGGGCCATGGCTTCGGCAAATTTATTCCTCAGTCCATTACCCAGACCGATATCAAAAAAACCAATCCAGCCAAGAATGGAAGAAAGAGTTATCCATATCCCGTACTGCGCTGTTCCCAGATAATGTAAAGTGAGCGGTACCAGCAAAAAAGTAATCAGAATGGAGGCTGCCTTGAGGAGAAAAGAAAATACAATATGGCGTTTCACTTTAACCGAGCGTTCCCCTCCACTGATGAAAAACTCTTTTACAAGATTGGTTAGTCCAGATCCTTTCATGTCAATTCTTTTTCAATGCAGGGCAGGTTTCCGTAAACAGGCCCAGAATAATCCTGCCGATTCTTTGATAAACATTTTAATCTCGTTTCCACTTTTCCACCAGGTACGAGAAGATACAGGAGTGATGACGCTCACATCGACCGATGGACTGAATGCTTTTCTTGCCAGCATCCATGTTCGTCGGGCATGAAACGGATGAGTAACAATAACAAGGGAACTATCGGCCGGATAATGGTATCTCACAAATTCAGCCAGGGCCTTCATGGAGTGCCAGGTTTTATCGGAATGAATGCCCTGAACAGCGATAACGTCCATTTGATTTTCAGGTATTCCGAACCGGTGAAGAAACCAGGCAGCCTGTCCCGGAACTGAACTGAAATTGAGATCAACGGTATCGACACCACTCTCAAGGTATCGTATATAAATAGCCCTCATGCTGCGCGGAAGATATTCCTTTCCTTTGATTCTCACGGCATAAATATACAAATTACGATCGGCATACTGCGTCCATGCGTCGTTGTCAAAGCTAATACCAATGGATTCAATTGCTGGAAAATATTCCCCAACAGGTAATGCTACCCAGCCCGCTCTTCGGGGAGATGTAAAGGCACCAACAAGAGTGTCATTTAACCAAACATGCCCGGCCGCCCTTTCACCTGAAACTTTGGTTCCTCTCATTTTCAGATACAGGGTATCGCCGGGCTGCAGGCTGAGAAGGCCGGAAGGATACATAATAAGCCTACCACGGAACAGCATTTCAACTTCATCGGGCAATGTAACCCCCGTTACCAGCAACTTACGGTAACATCCCTTCGTATAAATATCGGCTACTGCGTTTAAAACCGGTTCAGGAAGCCAGCCTTCAGCGGCAAGAAGTCCGCATCGCTTTCCTGGTTTCTCCAAAGGCCCTCTCAATATTGAAGGCCCAACCATAAACCATATCAAAAGAATACCAAAAATACCTGCCAGAAAAAGAAAAATGTTACGGATGATAGGTCTCATTTACTCTGCACAACTACAAAGGCTTTTTCTTTCTTCCCTTCTTTACCGAGAAGCTGAAGATAGTATATTCCGCCATATAATTTCTGTGTGGGTATTAAAAACTCGCCGGTTGATGAAGTCAGCGAATAAAGTTCAATAATTCTTCCTGCAGAACTTACAATCCGTATTTGATTATAAGTGCTGTCTATGCCGGTAAGAGCAACGGTGAGCATCTGACCGCGTGCAACTGGATTCGGATACAAAAGAATCTGCCCTGCTTTTTCCGGTGGTTCCTCCAGACTGAATGTACCTTCTGTGAGAATTAGTACTTTCCCTGTCCATGCCTCAAGAGTCAACTTCCCGGAATATTGTTTTCCACGGATATCAACAAATTTGGCTTGTTTAAGAGAATATTCTATTCTGTCTTTCGAAGGATTGGTAAAGAAAAACACTTTCGAAAAAGGAGATACGCTAATAGCTGACACTTCATATACTCCCATATTATCGAGCAGAAGCCATTGCCCGTTAGTATGCCAGGGCATTTGAATGTACAGGTCGCTCTGATAATCATCGTTCGGCATTGCAAAGACCCATCGGAAGTTTTTCCGCTCTGAGGAAACCAGAGGAAGGTAAGCACTGAAGTTCGGATACTGCCAGCCCGCAACAGTATTTTCTGATTCAAGATACAGGGTAGTGTGAACAGATGCTTTGAAAGAACCGGTAACCAGGTAAGTATGGCTTTTCTTAAATGGAAATTTGGACGTATAGGTGCGCATATATCCGGCAGAAGGACGGCTGTTTCCGGTCAGTTTCATAGCCCCCCCATCCATCCCGGCCGAGTTTTCCCATGAAGTTTTTACCTGATCGGAAAACCAGACAATCCAGCTCCCTGTACCGCTGTCAAAATTGCCATTTTTGATTAGATTCTCCGAAATCGTGTCTTTGACTTCAAGAAGGTTCCAGTTATATTGATCGGTTTCCGATCCTCCATCTTTTCCGAACTCGCTTTTCCAACGTTCAAGTCCCAGAAACAGATCATTGGAAGGATCCTTCAGGCGCACCTTCACCGGGTTATAAGGATTGGCATAGATATTATCCTTAAAATCAAGCTGCAGGTTGCTGGTTGAGGACTGAATCCAGAGGGGGAAAGCCATAGGACTCAAACCGAAAAATTCATTTCCGGAAGAAGCTATATGGTATGTTTCACCGGCAAAATCATAAAGCAGGGCAAGGCATGTGTTGCCGGCAACTATATTGTTTTGTACTGTAATATAATCAGCATTATGAAGGAGAATACCTATGTCGCTGTATTTCTCAACCATATTGCTGCTGACCGTTATATGGTTGACAAAATCATCCAGATAAATGGCATTGGCCATTTTTCCCTGGAAAGGTGATCCGGCATCATTGCCTTCGACGCCGGAAATAAAATTGTGTGCAAAAACCAGATTCTTCGAATAACTACCCCATGTATACAAAGCCCCGCCGTCACTTAGCGTTAGCATACTGTTTTTCAGAATATTATACTGAACTTTATGTCCTTCGCCCATGCAGGTAATCCCCGAATAGCCGGAACTGTCGACTTCATTTCGCTCCACCAGGCAATTTTTACTACTGATGCCCCCTACATAAATTCCTCTGGCACCATTGTCCCCGCTTATTCCATATCCGGGGATAATGCCGGTATTTCGCACCATATTGTTACTTACAACTGAACTGAGGGCATCAATGAGGGAAATGCCCTGAGCGGTGCAATCACTTACTTTGTTATTACTAACTTCCACCGCCGTCGGTTCGGATCCGTAGATAAGGATCCCATAATTACATAACCTGACTTCATTTCCACTGATAATACTGTTTTTCAATCCAAGGCCAAGGAGGCCGCTCCCCTGGAATTTTTCAAATTTCAGATTCCTTATCTGAATGTAATTCAGGTTCCAGTTGGTGGCCAGGCCATTTTCCCGGACGGCTGCCTCAATCAAATAGGAAGAGGGTTGTTTTCCTGAGGGAAGACGAAGGAATACCTTTTTCTGCCCGGCATCATAATACCATTCGAAATCGGCATCCATGGCGGCCGGATGATTTTCAAGGTAATATCCTGAACCAACAAGAAGGTCATATTGTGAAGGAGAATCAAAAGTAATCTGCTTGCCGACGAAAAATTGGACTCTTCGCGTTTCATATAACCATTTATGAGGACGGAAACGTACAATGGCCCCGTCCCAATAATGATCTGAAAAGTCCAGATCGTTATCCCTGAATCCGTTTTTGCCGAACCCTTCGTCGGCCGTTAACCAACCCTGATTAGGGTACCGGGCTGCGGTAAGACGCCGGTCGTTCAAAAAAAGATCTGTTACCAGTGTACTTACAGGAGTTGAATACACGTTGCTCCCTTCCTGACTCCATTCTGTCAGTTCCACAGAGCCGTTAATCACCGGCATATTGCCTGTACCAGCCGCCGTAAGCACAATAGGTTTCTGTGCAGTTCCTGACAGCACAAAGGATATGGTACCGCGGAAAATTGATCCACGCACAAAGAAAATTGTATCACCCGGTTTGATCTGACTCATGGATTGGTTAAGCTTTTGCAGCGTCTTCCAGGCTTTCTGTATGGTTGACCCGTCGGCAAGGTCATCTCCGTTCCTGGAATCAAGATAAAAGGAACGTGCCTGGAGAATTCCCCAGGTAGCCAGAGACAGAAGAAAAACTGATACAAATTTTTTCATATCCTTATTAATTAGGAAACGATGACTCTATGGATCCTGGTAAATTCTTTTTACAACATTGTATGACATATAATACGTATTGAAAACCGGATAAATATTCCTTTTTCCAGAATTTTTATAATCCCTTCCTGACGGGAATAATTTCTTTCCATACTCCGGGGTGTAATACGGTGAGAAAACGGTTAAACCCTCTTGCATCCCAGAACCATGTTAGCAAAATAACCACCAATACTTCGATACCAAAAAGAACAGGCCAGAAAGGCGTCCAGCAGGGATGAAGAATAACATTCAAACTGATAAAGAAAAAATACTGGATTACAAAAACAAACAGGGAGTTTCGGCCAATCAGTTTTAAAATTCCAATAATTTCTGGCAGTATACTTTTCCGAATCATGTAAGATAAACAATACAACATAAACAAACCCATTCCGCCATAAAACAGCAGATAGGACAGACCGGGAGGATTCTTCTGGCCATGGAAAAGCAATGCTCCGGAGTAGCCGCTGTTAACTTCCCATCCCTGTGTTCTCAGCATGTGCTTTATTCCCTGTAACAGTACAAATACTCCCAGTACCACAATTGACATGCGCAGTAACATCCTCTCAATCTTCAGTAAGGCATTTTCATGAAAATATTCGCTGATTTTTTCTCCGATAACAGTACCGGCAAAAAACAGAGCAAACCATGGCAGGAAAGGAAACACATCGAACCATTGGTGTTTCAGGTTTCCGGTTACAGGTTCCATCCAGAAGGCAAGATGACGGTTACCATTCGAAAGCTCCAGCACAATGATCCAGCTGATAAGAAAGATTCCGGCGCTTATTGCCAACCGCACAGAAGGCCGTATTTTCGGCAGAAGATAGCTACCGATAATCATGCTGAGTCCAATCGTATCGGTAATAAACAACATCCGGTAATTGTTACCATTGTAATGCAGGTAAGGTAACATGATGATAAATATCAAAATATGCGCCACCAGCAGGAGAAACAAACCCCTGTCAATGTATTTTCCCCTTATCCGACGATACCCTCCCGGATTGGACCGAAACAGATACCCCAGCATTGCACCACTAATGAGCATGAAGGATGGTGAGGCAATCATTGTGATATTGAACATGGTTTCCAACAACTTTGTTTGCCCGTGATATCCAAAATAGAATTCAGAAAAATGGGACAGAAATACAAACAACATGGCAGCTCCCCGCCCTGCATCAATTACTTCAATCCTTTTCTTTTTTGCCGGAACTCCTGTTTCAGCTGCCATAATCCCCTGTCTATAATTTGCCATCATTTTCGTATTTTTTACAGAGCAGTTTGCTTTCTTTTTCTGGAGAACCTACAAACAGTCCGGTTTAACTTTTATTTATTACTATCCCGTCGCAGACTTCCCTGTCACTTTCAGTAACAGATTGTACAGTAATTTGCCGTTCACGTCCCATGAAAGCCTCTCACGGTAATGTCTGAAAGCACTAATACTAAACCTGTGGTAGTCATCCTGATTGCTCCAGAGGTTGATAATAAAATCAGCCATTTGTTCTGGTGGTGCATCCGGAGAAAACAACTGACCATTCTTGCCTGGGTGAACTGCTGCAGCCACTCCTCCTGTATCATGGGCAATACAAGGCAGTCCGAAAGCAGATGCTTCAGCAAATACTAATCCGAAGGCTTCTGCATACGTTGGCATCAGAAAAAAATGAGAAGTCCGGTACAGGTTGTACAAAATCTCCCTGTCTTCCGGAACTTGCTTGTTCAGAAATGCAATGCTTCTTACAAGTCCATCAGCCAGATATTCGGAAGGAACATGACAGCCAACCACAATGAGTTCTGCAGGTAGTCCCCTGCGGTTAAGAACCTTTGTCACTTCATAGGCTTTGGCTCCCCCCTTACGGTACCAGTCAACTCCGATAAACAACAGGCGTATTTTGCTGAAATCTTTTTTTTCATTCCACAGCTGAATATCCGCTTCGGTATGTGCATTTTCTATGTTTCCCCCGAAGGGTATAACATGAACTTTTTCTTCCGGCACACCATAGTATGATATTGCCTTATTGGCAGCCCAATGCGACGAATACGCCACAGCAGAAGACCGTCTGAAGGACTCTTCCTCGATAATATGCCCGGAGCGTATGCTGATGTCATGCACATTGGAAAAATCGCTGTAATATTCAATAACGTTAGCAAAACAAGCATCTGTGTAAAAAACCACTGGCAGATTGGTTTCAAGGAAAGCAATGGGAAGGTTGGCAGGACAGAAAACCACATCGGCCTCTATTTTTTTGAGTCGGCGGGCCACCTGCCGGGCATAACTTTTAGCCACAGGAATGCTTCTGTCAATCAGATATTTCTTTCCAGTTAATAGAGGGATGAATCGTTCTTTCAGCTTTTCCAACAGAAAACCAGGCATTTTCAAATCGTCAATATACTCTATTAAAGCCCCGTTTTTTTCCAGAACTCTGGCTATATAATGGTTCAATCCGCTCCACGACCTGACATCACGGGCACTGTAACGACTTACATAAGCAATTTTCATCATACATGCTTTACCTTTCACAAACCATTCTGAAGAAATATTGTTGCATTCTAATGGAATAATTTACACAAAATTGCCCATTCCGAACCAATTCCCGTCTTTTTTTCTTTTCTTTTTACAGGCTTAATCAAGCCGTTTATCACAGATTAATACCCATTTGTAAAATTCCCGTTGGTGACAGGTTTTTTTCGTCAACATTTTTGGTACTTTAAAACTTTCTAATATAGACATTACCATTTCTCCCCTGCTGGTTACAAGGTCTTTTTTCAGCCTTTCACCCATTGGAAAGTTATGAAGGAGGGCAGGGTGACCAGTGGGAGGAGACAACAGAACCAAATTCTATGTGTGGAATCGTCGGGCTTATTAACAAAAATCACCGGGAGGCAGAACCCCGCCTGCTCAAGTCAATGGCTGAAACTATGCGTCACCGGGGTCCTGACGATGAAGGGCATTACCTGGACGGACCATTGGGTTTGTTCCATAAAAGGCTCTCCATCATCGACCTTGCAACAGGCCATCAGCCAATGGAAGACGATGGACTGGTCATCGTCTTTAACGGCGAAATTTACAATTACGTTGAACTTCGCAACGATCTGATCCGCCTGGGGTACGTTTTTCATACTACATCCGATACAGAAGTAATTCTGAAGCTTTACCGGCATTATGGCGCCGGGGGTATTCCTCTGCTGAACGGGATGTTCGCCTTTATTCTTTATGACAAAAGAAAACAGGAACTCCTGGTGGCAAGGGATCATTTTGGCATTAAACCCCTATATTATTTTGAAAACGAACATCTGCTTCTTTTTGCCTCGGAAATAAAAGCTCTGCTTGCTCATCCTGCTGTAAAGCCCGAGGTAAACTACCCTATGCTCAACGAATACTTTGTATTTCAGTTTGTGGTAGGGAATGACACCCTGTTCAAGGGGATCAAAAAATTCATGCCCGGTTGTTATACCATTTATAATCTGCAGGATTTCAGCTGTGAAACAGTTCAATACTGGGAACCCAATTTTAAGATTGACCTGTATCATACCGAAGAATACTTTGCCTACGAGCTGGGAAGGCTTCTTGAAGAAACCGTAAAATGGCAGTTGCGCAGTGATGTTCCCCTGGGCACATACTTGAGCGGAGGGCTTGACTCATCGCTGGTTACCATGCTGGCCGCCCGTTTCTCTGATCAGCCTATTGCTTCGTTCACGGGAGCGTTTGATGAAGGCCCCGCCTTTGATGAATCGCGTTATGCAGCCATTGTTGCTGAAAAGGCCGGTGCAAAGCACCATATTATCTATATGAAGCCGGAAGACTTTATCAATGCAATACCCACTCTCATCTATCACCTCGACGAACCGGTTGCCGGTCCTGGTTTATTTCCTCAATATATGGTATCCAGACTGGCTGCCCAAAACGTAAAAGTTATTCTTGGAGGACAGGGTGGTGATGAAATTTTCAGCGGCTATGCACGTTATGTGATTGCATATCTGGAACAAGCCCTGAAAGGCGCTATATTCGAAACCAACGAAGAAAAAGAACATATTGTTTCCCTGCAATCCATCCTGCCGAATCTTCCCTACATTAAAAGTTATCTGCCCATGCTGAAAAGGTTCTGGAGCAAGGAAACCTTTGAACCCATGGACCGTCGTTATTTCCATCTCATTGACCGGTTTGACGGCAATGCGGGCATATTTACCAATGACTATCTACGGCAATTTGATCGCGAAGCGATTTTTGCCAAATTCCAGACGCTGTTCAACCACCCCGACACCCTGTCATATATTAACAAAATGACCCATTTTGATATGTTCGGAAGTCTTCCGGGCTTACTGCAAGTGGAAGACCGGGTAAGTATGGCCGTTTCGCTCGAATCCCGGGTTCCTTTACTGGATCGCCGAATTGTCGATCTGGTTTCTGTTATGCCTGCCGGTCTTAAATTTAAAGGTGGCGAGATGAAATATATCCTGAAGAAAGTTATAAAAGACATTATCCCTCCTGAAATCTACAACCGAAAAGACAAGATGGGGTTCCCGGTTCCTTTGCACATCTGGGCACGCGGACCTGTTGGTACTTTTTTTAAAGATATCCTGTTATCAAAAAAGGCCCGTGAAAGAGGTATTTTCGACCCGGGAAAAGTCGAAGCTCTTATCCGCAATGAAGATGCCTTCGGAAGAGCATTGTGGGGAGCACTGAGTGTGGAATTATGGTTTAATACATTTATTGATAATTAATTACAAAAACATGAAGCATTTGGATGGTACCGAATGGAAAGTAAAAAAGGTCGGAGTAATCGGTCCCGGCATTGTGGGTATGCCTATGGCAGCCCTTCTGGCTCATGCACGAATCCGTATCGGCTCGGAAGAGCCCGCCAGGGTAGTCGTAGTTCAAAGAAATTCTGCCCACAGCGGATGGAAAGTGGCAGCCATTAATCAGGGTCGTTCCGTTATCGGAGGCATTGAACCGGGTCTGGATGATATTGTCAGAGAATCAGTACAGGAAGGCCTCCTCTCGGCAAGCCACGATTACTCAGTCCTGTCAGATGCCGATGTAGTGCTGGTGGCCATTCAGACAGACAAAAAAGGGCTTGAACCTGATTATGGGCCTCTTTTTTCAGGGTTAACCGATCTGGCCGGAGCTCTTCAGAAAAAGCCTTCCGGTAAAATACCCCTCATTATTTTTGAGTCCACCCTGGCCCCGTCCACTATGGATACTCTGATCAAACCCTTTTTCGCCAGTTATGGTTTACAGGAAGGAAAAGATATCCTTCTGGGCAACAGCCCCAACAGGGTTATGCCCGGAAGACTGGTGGAACGAATAGCACAGGCCGATAAGCTGGTAGCCGGTCTTCATCCGCTGACTCCTCAGCTCATCCGGCACCTGTATTCTTTCATTGTTACCCGGGCTGAACTTCATACCACCAACAGCTACACGGCAGAAATTGTGAAAACTCTGGAAAATGCCTACCGGGATGTCCGGATTGCCTATTCGGCTGAGATCGTCAGGTATTGCGACGACAACGACATTGATTTTTATGCTCTTCGCGATCAGGTGAATAAGGAACTGGCACGTCCGGACGAAAGTTCTTCGAATCCTACTGCTGTTCCTACCGGAGCCATGCTGATTCCTGCTCTGGGAGTAGGAGGTCATTGCCTGCCCAAAGATGGAATTCTGCTATGGTGGAGAAAACTGGAAAAAGACGGCCCTTCCTCAGCAAGTCTGATACTCAGGGCACGCGAGATCAATGACGAAGCTCCTGCCAAAACTCTGGAACTGGCCGAAAAACATTTCGGTAGCCTGAATGGCAAATCTATTGCCCTCCTTGGCGCTGCATACCGGTTTAATTCCGAAGATACCCGCAACAGTCCGACCCTTGTATTTGCCAGAGACCTGATCAGCAAAGGCTGCCGGGTTATTCTGCACGATCCTTTTGTCAAAAAAAACGACCAGAACATCCTGCGGTATGGTTTCAGTGATATTCTAACTCATGATCTTTCCGAAGCCCTACGCGAAGCTGAATATATTTTTGTTTGTACTGCCCATTCGGTTTATGTTGACGGATTGAGTGAAATTCTCTCCTCCGCACCAATAGCGAGAGGCCTTTTTGATGCCTGCAATGCCTACCCCAGTAAATATCTGAATCAGGAAACTGTCCATATGGCCGGTATCGGAAAAGGTAAGAAAACACCTTCCACCGCTTTAATTGAATTTGTTTATAAGGGTTTCCGGGCTATGGAAACAGGTGTGGCCAATGAAGTTGCCATGCTGTGCAATTTCTTCAATCAGGAATACCAGCTGGATGAGTTTAACCGTGTGCACTATGAACGGGTACGCGAATTAGCAGGAACCTGCACCACAGGATGCGACCTGGCTGTTCCCGCTCCGGTAACCCATTTCATGGAGTACGACGGTTTTATCCCCCGGCTGGTGCAGTGCGCATTGCAACAAACCCATACCAATACCTTTTCTTCCATATGAAAGCAGGAATTGTTGGCGGAGGAATACTCGGACTTTACCTTGCCCACCGCCTTCGAAAGGCAGGATGGGAAGTTACGGTGCTGGAAGAAGCTCCTGCTTCAGGTGGTCTGGCTTCTTCGTGGCAGATAGGACCTTATACATGGGATAAATATTATCATGTCATCTCTCTTTCAGACACAGTCCTTCGTTCTTTCCTCAAGGAAATGAACCTGGCCGAAAGTATCGTATGGAAAGAAACACGGACAGGTTTTTATACCGATGGACGGCTTTACTCCATGTCCAACACAAAGGAGTTTCTTGCTTTTCCACCGCTGAACCTTGCCGATAAGCTCAGGCTCGGAGGAACCATTTTTCTGGGTTCGCTTATTAAAAGTCCGCGGCGCCTCGAAAAAATATACGTTGACGACTGGCTTATACGTTGGTCGGGAAAACGAACCTTTGAAAAGATCTGGCTCCCTCTACTCAAGGCAAAACTGGGAAATGCCTGGAAGCGAACTTCTGCCGCTTTTATCTGGGCCACCATACGAAGAATGTACGCCGCCCGTCGGAGCGGAGAAAAAAAGGAAATGTTCGGTTACGTGCAGGGAGGCTATGCATCCATTCTCCGCAGAGTCACATCGTTCCTCAATGATAACGGTGCCGAGATTCGCACCGGCTTCGCTGTGGCCAGAATCAGAAAAAAGGAAAACAAAACAGAAATTACTGGAAAAAACGGTGAAATACTCGAATTCGACTGCGTAATCCTTACTGTACCTCCCCCGGTTATCCTCAGGATTTTTCCAGAGGTCGACCCTGTTGAAAAAGATAAAATGTCGACTATTCCTTATATGGGTGTTATATGCGTTTCCCTTCTGCTTCGCAGGTCCCTTTCTCCTTATTACGTTACCAATGTTACTGAAGAAGGGATTCCCATAACAGGAATAATTGAAATGACTGCTCTGGTTGATCCTGAAACGTTCGGAGGCCATGCTCTCATTTATCTTCCGAAGTATCTGGAGCCTGAGAATCCTCTTTTCGATCAGGATGACAATGAAATTATCCGTCTTTTCACCAGTGCTTTGAAAAAAGTACATCCCGCCTTAACGGACGAAGAAATTGCATCAGCAAAGGTAGCTCGCAGCCGGTATGTTTTTGCCTTGCCGGTTCTTCATTATTCCCGCATCAAGCCATCATTCGATACCGGAACTGACGGTATCTATATGGTGAATTCGGCCCATATCACCAACAGCACACTGAATGTAAACGAAACACTGAACCTGGCAAATGAATTTCTGGCAAAAATGTTTTCTCTATAAACCCTGTTTTATTATTATTCTTCCATGAAAAGATCAAAACCGCCAGCCGCTCTGTCACTCGACCTTGACAACCAGTGGAGCTATATGAAGATTCATGGCGATGAAGGATGGGACCGTTATCCGACCTACCTGCCTGTATTTCTTCCTTATGTTCTGAATCTTCTTGATGAGCTAAACCTGAAAATTACCTTTTTCATTGTAGGACAGGATGCTTCCATGGAGATTAACCAGCCCTGGCTCCGGATGATTACCGAGCGGGGACACGAGGTTGGAAATCATTCCTTCCGTCATGAATCCTGGATGCAGGCCTATTCTCGTGCTGAACTGGAGCAGGAACTGACTTCAGCTGAAGAAAGTATCCGGCAGGCCACAGGCCAGGTACCACGTGGATTTCGCGGCCCGGGATTCAGCTGGAGTGTTGACCTGCTGAAAATCTTGAAAAAGAAGAATTACCTGTACGACGCATCTACCCTTCCCACGTATATAGGCCCTCTGGCGCGGCTTTACTATTTCTGGACATCCCGTCTTACCAGAGAAGAAAAAGAAGTGAGAAAGTATCTTTTCGGCAAGTTTTCGGACGGGTGCCGTCCTTTGAAACCTTACCGTATGGACCTCGGTGAGGAAGGAGACCTTCTCGAAATTCCCGTTACCACCATACCCGTTTTCAAAGTCCCTTTTCACCTGAGCTACCTTCTTTACCTCAGCGGATATTCCATGGTACTTATGCGAATTTACCTTCGCTTTGCCCTTTTTATGTGCCGAATTACACGCACACCGGTCAGTTTCTTGCTTCATCCTCTCGATCTTATCAGCGGCGATGAGGTTCCGGAACTTTCCTTCTTTCCGGGCATGCAGGTGCCCAGTGAAAAGAAAAAGACCGTCTTTCGTCTGGTGATCCGCGAACTCGCCAGACATTACACATTGATGCCGATGAGTGCATTTGCAGAAGAAATGATGAAACACCATCCACCGATAAAAAAACCCCGATAAGCCTTTTGCCATGATAAAAGCCATCATCCAGACATTGCGGCCGTATCAGTGGACGAAGAATTCTCTTGTATTTGCCGCACTCATTTTCTCCCTTTCTTTTTTTCAGACCAATCTTCTGCTTCGTTCGGTAGTTGCCTTCCTGCTTTTCTGTGCAGCCAGCAGTGCCGTATATATTATGAACGACCTGAAAGATCTAAAGGAAGACCGGTTGCATCCGTTAAAAAAGAACCGGCCTCTCCCTTCCGGTAAACTTCCAGCAGGAATAGCTATTGCCGTGATGACTCTGCTGGCTGCAACCGCTATTGCCGGTTCGCTGTTGCTTCACCGGAAGTTTGCCGTTGTACTGGGTATGTATTTCCTTCTTAACCTTGGTTATTCCTTTGGTTTAAAAAAGGTTGTCATCCTCGACGTCATGATGGTTTCAGCCGGATTTCTGCTCCGGGCACTGGCGGGTGCCGCTGTTATTGATGTGGAAGCTTCGCGCTGGCTTTTTTTATGCACGCTCATGCTGGCTCTTATGCTGACCACAGGCAAGCGCTACCATGAAATCAGCTTCCTGCAGAAGGAAGCTGGAAATCATCGGAAAAGCCTGATTAACTACAACATACCTCTGCTGGAAGCCATGCTGCTGATCAGCGGAGGAGCGTCCATCCTTACCTACAGTTTATATACCATTTCTGCTGAAACGATAAACCATATCGGAAGTCCCAATCTTATATATTCTACCCTGTTTGTGGTTTTCGGCGTTTTCCGATATCTCTATCTTCTGTATGTGAGAGCAGAAGGAGGTGATCCTGCCCGACTTGTAATTACTGACATTCCCTTTATTATTAACGGGATACTTTGGACTCTTTCCATCCTCTTCATTATTTATTACCAAAACTCTGCTTTGCGGGAGTTTATTAATCAGTTATGAAACTTATGAATCGTTTCTTTCACTCGATCAAAAACCAGATGAATACCTATATTAACTTGAATATATCATCTGGTAATTTTTATTTTATTCTCGGATGCATTGTTTTGTTCTTTGCGCTGATTAGGCTGGCAGGGATTGGAATCCCTTCATTGCAATGGACTGATTGGAAAGAAATTGATTACATAAGTATATCAAAAAATTATCTCACTAACGGTTTTCGTATCTGGGAACCAACCATTTCCTGGCCAGCTGAGCCACCAAGAATTACTGCTATGGAGTTTCCTCTGGTACCTTTTCTTTCAGCTGTCCTTTATAAATTTTTCGGTTTCAATGTGATCACAGTGCGTCTGATAACTCTTCTTTCATTTCTTCTAATTATATGGTTTACCGGACTCTTGGCACGTCACCTTACCGGACCGTATATCTCACTGATTGCTGCGTTTTTCGCCGGATGGATCCCTTTACACAGCCGTTTTGGCAATATGCAGTTTTCCGATCCGCTGCTATTTGCAGTTTCTCTTATGTCGCTCTATTTTTTTTATCGGTATACTCAAGAAAATAAAACCTCATTGGCTATATGGGCTTTTGGATTGCTCTCTCTGGCACTTTTGCTTAAGCCAACCGAATTATACATTGCTTTACCCATGGTATGGATCTGGTTCAGAAAGCATTTGTTCAATATAAAAAAATGGTTCCATCTTGCCGCCTTCTTCTCTTTTGCTTTTATATTACCGGTCGCCTGGTACATTTACGTCTGGCATCTCACCAAAACCTCCATTGATGTATTTGGCGTATTCGGAGGTCACGACAAGTTTCAGACTTTAACAATGCTAAGCCAGAAGAAATGGTATGCAGCCATGTTTCACAGTGTCTGGTCTCTCCTAGGTGGTGCACCAGGTTTTTTCCTTTTCATTACAGGGGCTTTCTATGTGCTTTTACAGTTCAGAAAACATCACCTGATTCTGGTATGGTTAATAGCCGTTGGATGCTTCTTTGTCATTGTTGCAGAAGGAAACTATGATACGCCTTACAGACAACTGGCAATAACTTCGGTAGGTGCTATTATTATGGCACTGGGGTCATGGATAATTTTGTCTTTGGCCACATTTCTATTTCCAGTATTGCAATCAAGTACATTCCGGAAAATTATTTTTCCTGTTTTTTTATTGACCCTCTTATTTGCGGATTATAAGATTATTTTTCATCGAACCGATGCTCCTGTTCATCCTGTCGAATGGGAAGTAGCCAGTCATATAAAAAAAATTGCAGGTATAAATGACCGGTTAATCACAGCAGGAACCTACACCATTCATAAAGGAGGCAATGACCTTAGTCCGGTAGTATATTATTATGCAGACAAGCAAGGATGGACTCTTCAGAAAGGAGATTGGAATCAATCGAAGTTGCAGGAGCTTATGTTAAAGGGAGGTAAAATTTTTGCTGCAACATACATGCTGCGTGAACCAGAAATGGAAAAGTTTGCTCTTGATCTTGCTAAACAATATAAGGTAGTTTATTATGCCAACGACCGACAAAGCATTGTCATCGACCTGAGAAAACCTATCAACCCATGAGTTTATAAGGAATTGCGATGAATTCAAAGAAAATTATGAAAAGCTCCTTTCCTCTGTTGTCGGGGTTGATTAGAAAAATATGTAGATGGTGATTTATTATTAGTAATCAGAAAAAAATAGTTTTTTCTTTAACTGATCTTGTTGGCTGGTAGCTTTATCCGAGATTAGTCAATAGAAACACAATAAATACATAAACAACTTGTTTCTATTGACTTA
>CAZJQN010000077.1:0-16363 GCA_964548125.1 uncultured Bacteroidales bacterium
ACAAAGTTATCAGGTTGTCAGGTTATCATGGTTGTCATAGTTGTCGGGTTCTCATTGTTGTCCAATTGATCCTACCAATGACAACAATAAGAACTATAAGAACAATGACAACTGTATTTTTTAATCTTTCGTGGCCATCTATGGTTGAAATTAACACGCATACAACCCGCAAACATTACCCGGCGGAAAGTAAATAGCAAGTAATAAATAAAATGAATGGCCAAAAACCGAAATGTAAAGAGTAAAAGCAGAAATCAGTGATTAAAAACCGTACTCCAACTTACTACTAATAAATACCCTCTTCAAAATACGTTTTTATGCGTATTGATGCAGAATAATACGATAGCTATTTTTGGTCGCACTCTGATATTAAAAATTATGAAAAAACTATTTCTTTTTTACGCATTATTATTCATTCCATTTTTTCTTCAGGCTCAGTTTACCCTGTCTGGCGAACTGAGACCCCGAGGAGAATATCGACAGGGGTATAA
Organism: uncultured Bacteroidales bacterium; assembly: GCA_964548125.1. GTDB lineage: Bacteria > Bacteroidota > Bacteroidia > Bacteroidales > JAAYUG01 > JAAYUG01. Next base: position 492 of record CAZJQN010000077.1, read on the forward strand.
AAGTTTTGTTCCTGACACCTCTGAACCAGTGGCTCTTGTGAGTCAGAGAATGCGCCTGAATGCTGATTTCAGATCAGAATTGTTTATCATCAGGCTCTCACTTCAGGATGTACGCGTCTGGGGTGATGCAAAGATCAAGGATGCTTCCGGCCGGATTGGACTCTACGAAGCCTGGGGAGAATGGCTGATTGACCAAAGGTTTTCAGTTAAAATGGGGCGCCAGGTACTCAGATACGACAATCTGCCCATCTTTACTGCCTCAAACTGGGGTCAGAGCGGGGTTTCTCATGATGCCCTGGTGTTCAAATTTTCGGGAGATAAAACGAAATTACATGCTGGCTTTGCATATAACAACGATAAAGAGATCTACAGCAACAGTTATTATCCGGTTGATTTGTACAAAAACATGTTCTATCTATGGGGCAACCATAAATACAGCTCCGGAATTAATATAAGTCTTTTGTCTGTTACAGAAGGCATCCAGAAAAACAAATCGACCGACATATTTTATCGAACTACCTCGGGGGGCGACCTGACGTTCAAAACTGATTCATTGCCCTTTGAAGCTGGTTTTCAGGCATTTTACCAGAGGGGAAAAACAAAGGCAGGCGATAAGCTGAATGCCCTGATGCTGGGTGCAAAAGCCGGTTACAGAATTTCACCCCGTTTTTCCATTCTCCTGGCCGCTGATTATTTTTCAGGAAATGATCTGACCGACACCAGCTTTAAGGGGAAGACGCGTGCCTTCTATCTTCCTTATAATGCCAGCATGCATGGAATGAACGGGCAGCTGGACCTGCTTGACAATCTTCCGTCTGATACTCAGGAAGCAGGACTTGCAGCTCTGTCATCAACTCTTACATGGAAAGCTTCCCAATCAGGCACTTTTCAAATGGTTTACTGGTATTTCCTTCTTGCAGGCAAATACCCCGATCCCCGCCTGTTGCCGCAGGTCAGTGCAACCGACCCTTATCTGGCATCCGAAGTTGACATCACATATACCCATAAAGTAAGCAAGGATCTTGAAATTCAGTTGGGCTATTGTTTCATGTTACCATCCGAAACGATGAAACTGTTGAAGGGTTTTATGCCTGGCCCGGGAAATACGGATATACGGTTTCCGCAATGGGCTTTTGTGATGGTTACCTTTACGCCTGTATTTTTAACCCGATAATTAACCAGAAAAATTAAGCATATGAAAATGAAAAAGATTTCTGAAGACTGGACAGTGGTTCTAATAGGATTTCTGATGATTTTGCTTGCCACAGCCCTTGGCCTGCTTCCTGAACTGCCTAAATTTGGTCCAAAAGAAGGATGGAATTCTGCGGAAATGGTTGTAAACCACGTGTTTAATACAGTCAACCTCGTCAATGTTCTTTTATCATTTGTGGTTTTTTATCTTTTCACTTTGTTAGGAGCATTTATCAGCGGTAGAAACCTGCGCCGCACCCTTGCTTCCTTTCCGGTCATTTTTCTCCTTACTATTTTAGCCCAATTGATCTCTTCGTATACACATTTTAAAAACCTGGGGCTTGAAACGGTATTGTTTTCTCTGTTAATCGGCCTTATTATCGGCAATTTTACCAGATTGCCTGAATTTTTAAGAGAAACACAAAGCGAATTCTTCATCAAAATAGGGCTTGTGATGCTGGGTGCTACTATATTGTTCGGCGATATTATGAAAGCTGGTGCATTTGGTATTATTCAGGCTGTAGTGGTGGTTTTCAGTGTCTGGTACTTTGCGTACTGGTTAGCCAGAAAGTTCAGGGTTGATGATGAAATGGCTGCCATGCTGGCCAGTGCAGTCTCCATCTGCGGAGTTTCTGCGGCTATTGCAACAGCAGGGGCCATAAGGGGTGACAACAAAAAACTTTCTTATGTCATTTCTCTTGTACTGATCATAGCCATACCGATGATGATTTTTATGCCTTACCTTGCTAAATGGATCGGACTTTCTCAGGAAGTTACCGGTGCATGGCTTGGAGGAACCATAGATACAACAGGCGCAGTTGTGGCTTCAGGCACAATTGTTGGCGATATTGCCCTGAAATATGCCACTATCATTAAATTTTCTCAGAATGTTCTTTTAGGGCTGGCAGCATTCATTATTTCGATCTATTGGACCTATTCAAAAAAATCTCCTGCTGACGTTGAAAAACCAACCCTGCGTATAATCTGGGACAGGTTTCCGAAATTTGTTCTGGGATTCATTATGGCTTCGCTCTTCTTTTCCTTTTTTATTGCCCCTGAGACTGCTGCCAGCCTGGTAAAACCAATAAAGGCTTATCAGGGTTTCTGGTTTAGTCTGGCATTTGTTTGTATTGGCCTTGAAACCCGTTTTGTGGATATTCTGAAACTTGACAACGGAAAACCTCTGTATAGTTTCCTTGTTGCCCAGTCATTTAATATTATCATTACTTTGATTGTGGCATTTCTCCTGTTTGGAGTTCTGGCTGCAGCGTAGGAATTTCAATCTGGCCGGATGCTCTTCAAATGGTAATAAGTGGTTAAATTGAAAGTACCTTCTGCCTGTCAGCAATTTTCTGATAACCAAAACGTAAAGAACGGAAAACTGATGGAGGTTTAGTCTCATTCCGGAAAAATGTTTGAACAATTTCTGTGTGGCGATGTTTGAATAGGAAAATTTAATTATGAGAGGAAAAATTGTATTGATAACCGGAGCAACCTCGGGTATAGGAAAAGAAACAGCACGGAAACTGGCAGAAATGGGTGCTGAAATAGTACTGGTTGCACGTGATGAAGACAAACTGAAAAACACTATAGAGGAAATTACAGAATCAACTGGTAACACAAAACTGGATTATATCCGTTGCGACCTTTCATCTCTGAACGATATCCGGCAAATGGCTGACACCTTTTTACAAAGGTACAACCGGCTTGATGTGTTGGTAAACAATGCCGGATTGATCGTTCCTGAATTCAGGAAAACCGTTGACGGATATGAATATACCTTTGCCCTGAACCATCTTGGATATTTTTTGACCACCGGCCTGCTGATTGAAACCCTGCTAAAGAGTGCTCCTGCCCGCGTTGTCAGCGTGAGTTCCGTTGCACATAAGTGGTCAGATATTCAGTTTGACGATCTGATGTTTGAGAAAAAATATAATCCGGCTAAAGCTTATGGGCAATCCAAGCTAGCTAACATATTGTTTACCAGGGAGCTGGCCAGAAGGCTCAATGAGAAAGGTGTGACCGCCAATTGCCTTCATCCGGGAGCTGTCAATACACGTTTTGGCAGTGAGTTCAAAGGAATCTTTAAAGCGGGAATGGAGCTATTCAGGCCACTGATGATTTCTCCTCAGAAAGCTGCAGAGACGCCGGTTTATCTTGCCACCTCGGGCGAAGTGGAAAGTATTTCGGGGGAATATTTCGCCAGAAAACGCCTGTCAAAGACCTCCCGTGCAGCACAGGATATGGAAAAGGCTCGTAAACTATGGGAAATAAGCGAGAAACTCACAGGTTTTACTTATCCTGTTTAGCCTAATCCTTTTCTTCGTTAGGGAATCAAGGACAGTTTTGATGTATTCCAGAGTTTCAGAGTTGCGTAGAGCGTAAAGCGGAGAAGCGTGTAATAATCGACATTCCTTTAAACTTTACACTCTGTGCTATACGCTGATTTTCAGGATTGTCTGGTTGTTGTTAACAATGACAACAATGACAACGATGAGAACAATGACAACTATTATGTTAATTCATGCTACATTTTCCCCGTAGGGGATGAAGGCCAATAGCCAAACAGGCAATAAAATAAATTTATTTCCCCGTAGGGGATTAAGGACAATAGCACGTTTCACAATGAAATCTATTCCATTTCTCCGTCAGGAGATTAAGGTCAATAGCACAATAGACACAAAATAAATTCTATTTCCCCGTAGGGGATTAAGGACAAAGTTATCAGGTTGTCAGGTTATCATGTTTGTCGTGGTTATCGGGCTTTTGTTTACAATGACAACATTGACAACAATGACAACAATGACAACTGTTTTAAATCCTCTGTAGCCATATATGGTTATAAGCTATCACATCCTCTGAAACACCCTCACCATAGTATGCAACACTAAGCGCAAAGCGAATAGTGAAAGCCGAATTGCCAATTGCGAACCATAAAATGCAAAAAATGTGCTGGAAGATTTTCGTCAGAATATAAGGATCATATAATTCATTGATTCTTCAACTCCCTTGATTGTCATCTGATATAATTTCCAGTTAAAAGATTTGAAAAATCCTTTGAAATCTTTATTGAATTTAATATCTTGCTCATTGCTCTTCAAAAACCTGTAATATTGTGCCATATGGGAAAACACAAAAGCAAAAAGGAAAAATCTGAAAAAGAAAAAGACGAAAAGCATGTTTTAAAGGCAAAGCCAGAAGCCGTGGTTTCAGAAAAAAACAAGGATGATCAGGAAGAGAGCGTAGCCGAAGGAGCCCTTTATCACGATATTCACGACAAACCCCATTCCCGTATGAAACGCAAGGTTTACGAAAAAGAGCTGAAAAAACTCGCCGTAGAGCTCGTCAAACTTCAGGAATGGGTAAAAGCCAAAAAACTGAAGGTAGTCGTAATTTTCGAAGGCCGCGATGCGGCCGGGAAAGGCGGTGTAATCAAAACCATTTCCGGTATTGTAAATCCCCGCATTTGCCGTGTGGTTGCCCTTGGAATACCTACTGAAAAAGAAAAATCACAATGGTATTTTCAGCGGTATGTATCTCAGCTTCCGGCAGGCGGTGAGATTGTTCTTTTCGACCGCAGCTGGTATAACCGTGCAGGTGTGGAACATGTGATGGGGTTCTGCACCAACGAAGAATACGAAGAATTTCTCCGTTCGTGCCCTGAATTTGAAAAGATGCTGGTTCGATCAGGAATTATTCTAATTAAATACTGGTTCTCCATCAGCGATGAAGAACAGGAGCGTCGTTTCCAGGACAGGATCAACGACCCTGCCAAACGTTGGAAAATAAGTCCTATGGATGTGGAATCCCGCAACAAGTGGGTGGAATATTCCATGGCCAAGGACAAAATGTTTGCCTATACCGACACGAAACAATGTCCCTGGTATGTTGTAGAAGCCGATGACAAGAGGAGAGCCCGCCTGAACTGCATTCACCATCTCCTGTCGCTGATTCCTTACGAGGACCTCACACCAAAACCGTTTAAACTGCCTCCCCGCCGTATTGATACAGCTTATGTAAGACCTCCAAAAGAAGAACAGACCTTTGTGCCGCAGATCTATTGATCGCTGGTAAAAACATGCCTTTTATCTGATCTCTGCATTCATTCACTTTCACCTGGGAGTATAAACTTTGTCATTGGTTTTATTTTTCCCCAAAGGCTAGGCCAAACCTGAGAACTTTTCTTATATTTGAATCTTCCTAAAAATAAAACAAATGCGAACGTTTTTTCTGTCATTCCTGTTCTTTTTTCTGTCATTTTCCTTTCTGGCCCAGAATGCCCCTGTTCGGGTATTGGTTATCGGAGCGCATCCGGACGATTGTGATGAGGGAGCCGGTGGTCTGGCCGCCCTGTTTGCTGAAGCCGGCTGTGCTGTCAAATTTGTTTCAATGACCAACGGAGACAAGGGTCATCAGAACATCTCGGGCGGAGTACTTGCCAGCCGCAGAATGGAAGAAGCACGGGAAGCCGGCCGCCGTTTGGGAATTGTCTATGAAGTGCTTGATAACCACGACGGGGAACTGATGCCTACCCTCGAAAACCGGTTTACTGTTATCAGACTGATCAGAAAATGGAAGGCAGATATAGTAATCACGCACCGTACCAACGATTATCACCCCGATCATCGCTATACGGGTATCCTGGTTCAGGATGCAGCTTATATGGTGACAGTGCCCAATATCCTCAGTGGTACACCAGCACTTTATAATAATCCCGTTTTTCTTTATATGAGCGATCATTTTCAACGTCCTAATCCGTTCCGGCCTGACATTGTTGTCGATATTACTCCGGTGCTTGAAAAAAAGTTTCGCGCACTTGATGCCCATGTTTCACAGGTGTATGAGTGGCTTCCATGGATTGGCCATTACGAAAAGGAGGTGCCTGCTGACCCGGCCCAACGTTTCAGCTGGCTTATGAAACGCTATGCTCCTTATTATGCTGTTTCTGAAATGCAAAAGCCAGTACTGGAAAAATGGTATGGGAAGGATCGACTGTCGACTGTTAAATATACTGAAGCCTTTGAAATTTGTGAGTACGGGTCACAACCCGACGAACAACGGATCCGGCAGCTGTTTCCAATGTTTTCGTCAGCAAGAAAATAGTTTATCAGACTGAATACTAACCAAATACAAACCGAAGTATGAAACCAACAAACCGTAGAGAGTTTATCCGTCGTGCCGCTGCCGCTGCGGCTGTTCTTTCAGCAGGTAGTTCCGGCATTCTGCTGGCTGCGCAGGAAAAAGAAGAACAGAAACATCAATTGCTGGCTGGTAAATTCGGACCAAACGATACCCTTCGTATAGCCTGTATCGGCGTGGGAATTATGGGACATCAGAACATCGAAACAGCTTTGAAAGTGCCTGGTGTAAAGCTGGTGGCTGTCTGTGATCTCTATACCGGACGTCTGGAAAGGGCAAAGGAAAAATTTGGAAAAGATTTGTTTGTTACCCGCGATTACAAGGAAATCCTCAACCGAAAGGATATTGATGCTGTAATAATAGCTACCAGCGACCATTATCATGCCCGAATTACCATGGATGCCCTCAAAGCCGGAAAACATGTTTATTGCGAGAAACCAATGGTGCAAAAATTTGAGGAGGGCCAGGAAGTAATTGAAACCTGGAAAAAGAGCGGAAGGGTTATGCAGGTTGGAAGCCAGAGAGTGAGCAGTATTGCCCTCTGGAAGGCGAAGGAGATGTTCAGTGCAGGAATCCTGGGCCAGCTTAATTCGGTAGAAGCATCCTTTGACAGGCAGGATGCTCTTGGCGCATGGGAATATACCATGCCGCTTGATGCTTCTGAACAAACGGTCGACTGGAAACGATATACTGAAGGACTTCCTCCACGGCCCTTTGATCCGAAACAGTTCTTCTGGTGGAGAAATTACAGGGAATTTGGTACCGGAGTATCCGGCGATCTTTTTGTACATCTACTTTCGGGCATTCATTTGATTACGGGTTCATACGGGCCTGTTAAAATCTTTTCGTCCGGACAATTGTGTTACTGGAAAGACGGTCGTGATGTGCCCGATGTGATGATGGCGCTAATGGAATACCCTGAAACGCCTGAGCATCCTCAGTTTCAGGTAACCTTGCGGGTGAATTTTGTAAGCGGTGCCGGCGAGAAAGGGATAACCCGTCTGATAGGCAGCGAAGGAGTCATGGAACTGGGCTGGAACGATTTTACCGTAACTCATAGCATCATGTCAAAAGCTCCCGGAATTGGCGGCTGGGATGCCTTTGATACATACCCCGAAGCGATGCAAAAGAAGTTGCTCGAAGAATACAACCGGAAATATTCCCCCCAAGACCAGAAACGGCCCGAAAAACCTCCTTTTGTTTTTAAAGCACCCGACGGGTATGATGAGCATCTCGATCATTTTGTCAATTTCTTTGCTGCCATCAGAGGAGGAAAACCGGTTGTGGAAGATGCAGAATTCGGATTCCGAGCGGCCGCTCCCTGCCTGGCATGTAATGAAAGCTATTTCCAAAATAAGATTATCCGCTGGGACCCTGTCAGGATGAAACTTGTTTAAAAACAAATCAGTTTTTTAATTTTCCTTTTATGTTAATCCGGGTTTCATGAAATGTCTGACTTAAGGAAATTGGCAATGGGAAATTGGAAATTTAATGGTATTTCCGATTTCGCATTTCCAATTATTGATATTTCGGGTTTCCAGGGTGTTTACATGCTGGAAAGGGAATTGGTAATTTTTGAGAATTTTCAGAAATTTTTCAGAAGTTTTTACTTTTGTCAATTCTGTTTAATAAACATGTGATGCGCGGTCTCTTCATTCTTCTACTAACGTTGTTTTTCAGCAATGTTTATTGCCAGCAGGCCGATACCATTTACTATAAAAAAGGTTTTGGAACAGCTGTTTTTAAATATCAGGGAAAAATGCTCCGTCCTGGCCAGATGGAAGATCTGGTGCGTCAGGTTCCCGGGGCAAAAGAAGAAATGCGAAAAGCTGTGTTGAACTATAACATATATATGCCGGTTGGAATTGCAGGAAGTGCTATGATGGGTTGGGCTGTTGGACAGAGTCTGGCAGGTGCAAAAATGAATTATACTCTTTTCGGAAGCGGATTGGGACTTGCATTGATTTCTCTTCCTCTCTACAATGCCTATGCACGTCACTCAGTAAATGCAGCCAAAATCTTCAATAAAAGTTTAACCCCTGTTGCCCTGCGTTTCCCCGACAGGCTCGCCCGCAGTTCTGCTCTGGGTTTATCATTCCGGATTACTTTTTAAAATTTGAAATAAATTCCTTTAATGAAAGGATCTAATTGCCTTCTGGAAGCCAGCTATCCTTCCCAGATACTTGATGAATATAAAGATACACCCGTTGGACTACTTTTAGAGTATCATAATATGGGGAAGGAATTTGAAAAATACTCCAATGCACAATTGCTCATTGGAATGTGCATGGACAATCGAAAGCATCTCAGGATACCTGATAATTTTGCATATATTATCCGAACAGGAGGTGCCAATCTACGTTACAGTGAATTTAAGGTATCGTATGCGATTGCTGTGGGCGGCGTTCGATATATTGCGCTGATTGCTCATAGTAACTGCGGAATGGTGAATCTTTCGGCACGTCGCGACCAGTTTGTGCACGGACTTGTTCAAAATGCAGGCTGGCAGGAAGGAATGGCTCTTGAACATTTTCATCATTACGCTCCCTTGTTTGAAATTGGTAATGAAATTGAATTTGTATTAAGTGAAACCAACCGGTTGCGAAAACGTTATCCGGCGGTAACTATTGCTCCCCTCTACTATAAAGTCGAAGACAACAGGCTGTATCAGCTTATGGAATGAACGGAGTAATTTAGTTGAACAAAATATATCGCCTTTTGTTTATAGATATCCCTTAGCAATGGGATTTTTATTGATTGTGTATGGTTGTTGCCAGAGAATTATGGGATGAACGCTATGGGCAGTCCGGATATGTTTATGGAACGGAGCCAAACCGGTTTTACAGAGAACAGCTTGTGAAACTTCCTCCGGGGAGAATTCTGCTCCCCTGCGAAGGAGAAGGTCGTAATGCTGTTTTTGCGGCACAGTTGGGATGGGAGGTTGAGGCTTTTGATTTTAGTGAGGAAGCCAGAAACAAAGCTATACAGCTCGCTGCCAAATATGGCACAAAAATAAACTATTTTCTTCAGGCGGCTGAAGACTTTGTGTCCAGGCCTGATAATTACGACGTTATCGCCTTGATTTATGCCCATTTCAGGCCTGGTGTAAGGAAAACATTCCACCGTAAGCTGGTTCTGTCCTTGAAGCCAGGAGGGATTCTGCTGATGGAAGCTTTTCATAAAGAACAGATCAGGAATACTTCGGGAGGACCACGTGACCCGGAGATGCTTTATGATGAAACGATGCTTCTGGAGGATTTTGATCAGCTGCAAATATCTCTTCTCGAAAGATATTCCCTGAATCTTGATGAAGGTGAATACCACCAGGGGAAAGCTGACGTGGTTCGTGTTATTGCACGGAAATTTTAAAACCGGAAACCAATATTCAGCCTGCTTTCCAGCTTGCGGGTAAGGGTATTGCTGCCAATGAGAAAATAAATGGGACCGATAATTGTTCTGGTACCTGCTCCGGCTTCAAGTCCATATAGAAAACCGGGATTTTTCCAAAGTTCATCAATCTTTGATTTTATTTCAGCGGTTCCCAGTCGAAAAAAGAGAAATACATCACGCCAGGGTTCTGCCTGAATACCGAACTTCAGGGCAAAAAAATTCACTCCGGAGGCTCCCATCAGAGGCATGCCAGGGAAGGTGAATATACGGGGTTCATAGGGATTTTCTCCACCCAGGTAGAAATAATGGATGCGGTCGATAGTTTTGCTTTGGGTAATTCCAGCTGAGATTCCACCCAGAAAACTGAACCGCGGGTACACGGAGATAAGCCTTTCAGAAGAGAACGATGCTGTCCAGAACTTTGGCGACAAGAGGCTGTTCTCTTCTTCACTGTTGATGTCAAAGAAGTGCTCCAGCCTGATTTCTGATCGGGCTCCCATCCGGGGAAAAACGGAAACATCCTGATTGTCATAAAGGATCCTGCCTGTGAGTTTCCATGATCGGATTCGTACGTTTAGCGAATCAAACGGGTCATACCGTGCGTCGGTAGCCTGTTGCTGAATTGTTATGCCGGCTCCCGTCATCAATGAATTGGAAAAAACGGAGCGGAATTCAGTTTCGGAAAACAAATGCCGGTAATTGAAAGTGGTTATTTTTTCACCATTTGGTAAATAGAGCGGTGCATCAAAAATGTTATAAACAAACATTTGCGAGAAACCAATATTGGGTCTCCACCTGGTATGAATGGTATAATGAAGTTTAACTGACGGATTTTCTGACAGTCTCAGATCACCCAGCATACGGCTTCCTTCGCCCAGAACATTTCTGTACGTTGCATTTAACAGCACTGCGGTTTTAAAATCGTTGTTGTAGTTGAACGAAAACTTAACAAAATTGAATTCCTGCTCCTTAACTTTGATCACCAGCTTGTTTCCTGAAGAATCGGGAAGAATCTTGTATGTAACATTCTGAAAGAATTGTGTGCCATAAATGCGTTCAATTCCTTGCCGGAGCATATGAAGTGTAACCGAATCTCCTTCCTGAAAGCCCAGATTTCCGTACACCACATTGTTTGAAACTTTTTGCAGTCCCTCGATATCAATTCTTCGCACCAGAAGAGAAGTAAGCTGACGGGGATTGACCTGCGTTGTCTTAACTTTCGGCCATTTTTTAAGGCTGTCGGCTAATTGAACCAGTTTGTCCCATTGCTTTCGGGCTGCCGCTTCACCAAGTCGGATAAGAGTATCAGCGGCTGAAAAACTGAAAGCATTGTAGTCTTTCACCTCCGGAGAAATCAGTATGTCACAGAGTTTCCTCTGACGGGCGTTGCTGATGGCTATCGGGTAGGTAGATGCCTGGTCCAGAATTTCAAACGCCGAACTGATTTCGTCTTTTTTCTTCAGATCGGCTGTCACATCAATACCTATAATGATATCAGCGCCCATTTCCTTTACATCCTGCGCCGGAAGATTGCGAACTACACCGCCGTCGACAAGTAACCTTCCGTTAAGTTCTACCGGAGTAAATACGCTGGGAATGGCCATGCTTGCCCTGAGGGCATCCGGTAAAAATCCTTCCTTTAGCACAACCGGTTCAACTGTTTCAATATCAGTGGCAATGCAACGGAAAGGTATGGGAAACCTGTTGAAATCATTGATAGTGTGTACCGACCATGTAAGGGTAGAAAATAACAGGGATATTTTGTAACCGTTGATCAACCCGGTGGGTAAAACAACTTTTCCGTTTCTGATCCTGAATTGAGCAACATATTTACCGTCTTCATCCTTTTCTTCAATGGATATGTTGCGTCGGGATACCTCGTCTTTCAGAAGCTCATTCCAGTTGGTACTGTGGGCTATTGCTTCAATCTGTCCCGGAGAATACCCTATGGCATAAAGACCGCCGACAATGCTGCCCATACTGGTTCCGGCAATAAAATCAGGTTTGATTCCTGCTTCTTCCAGCACCTTGATGGCGCCAATATGTGCCAGACCCTTTGCCCCTCCACCGCTCAATACAAGCCCTATCTTCGGTCTGTCGTCTTTGTTCTGGGAATAACCTTGCGGTATACATATCAGACAGATGAGTGAAATCGGTAAGAAAGAAAAAATTTTATTCATACCTTAAAGGTAGATATTGTTTTTGAATGGTTGGAATGCTATACGTCATACTTATGTCGGATCGGAATTTTTGTGATTTCAATTATTTATCTGATAGAGTTCAGACATCATAGGTGATCTGCCGAAGGTCTCCAGTTGCAAGCCGGCATTCACCTAAAAAAACGTCGCTTCGCTAAGGGAAAGTAAATGCCAGTTCATTGATTAAATTGCCTGTCATCCCTCTGGCCTTTATGCCCAGACGGGCAATTTGTTTTGGGGTTAGGACATGCATTCTATTATCCTTCATGCCCTGATGGGCAAATGTAATCGGATATGTTCCAGGATTCTATTGTTATTAATGCCTTGACAGGCAATTGAAACAGGTAGACATTTATTGATTTTCTTGTAAATGGAACCCTGTTGACTGATATGTATTTTATTTCCCCGCACAGGATGAAGTCCAAGAGCATAATTTTCAATTAAATCTATTCCATTTCTCCGTCAGGAGATTAAGGACAAAGTAATCAGGTTGTCAGGTTATCATGGTTGTCATAGTTGTCGGGTTCTCATGGTTGTCCAATTGATCCCAACAATGACAACAATGAGAACTTTGAGAACAATGACAACAAATAATTTTATTGGTTGTCGCGGTTGTCGGGCTTTTGTTTACAATGACAACAATGACAACGATGAAATCTATGAGAACAATGACAACTGTATTTTTATATCTTCCATGGCCTTTTTCGGGCAATTTACCCTCTCTTTGTCAGCGATCTGAAAGAGAAATTCAACACTTCCTCCAAACTATGCTTAAATCTGATTTGTTTACGTTGAAAATTTACTTCTGCTGTCATGCCATCGGCTTACAATTTGTTGTACTTTTGTATCAAATTAAGGATAATTTAGGAATAATGTAAGCTTCGCGATAAAATGTGATAGTATGGATGAGCCGAAATTTGAATTCAAATCGCTGCCACGTATTCAGAATTCCCTTCTCAGTAAAGCTGAAAAAAGATTATTGGTTCGTATTGCAGAATCACTGCCCGATAGCATAACACCCAACCATTTAACATTCATTGGAGTATTGGGCGCTGTCATTTCCGGTTTGGGTTATTTTCTTACCAACTACCATCCTGCTTTTCTTTGGCTTGCTTCATTTGGGCTTCTTGTCAACTGGTTTGGTGACAGCCTCGATGGTACCGTAGCCCGCGTCAGAAATATCCAGCGCCACCTCTTTGGTTTCTTCATTGATCATAATACCGATGCCCTCACCCAAATGATCATTGCTATATGCGCAGGGTTGTCACCGTATTTTTCGCTCCATCTGATTCTGATTCTGATCATTGGATATTATCTTCTCAGTATCTTTACTTATATCAACAGCATACTCCTGGGGTATTTCAAAATCTCATATGGCATTTTTGGCCCCACAGAGCTGAGGATTGTGGTTATCATAATTAATACTATTCTGTTCTTTTATACCGATCACATTCCGGTTCTCAATATTTTAGGATATAGTGTGATGCTTACTGACTTCTTTACATTGATTATTACGATAATAATGTTCGGACTGTACATATATTTCTTTGCTGTGGCAAAACGGGAGTATGACCGGATTGATCCCCCCGCCCGCAAAAAGTAGCATAAGTCAGCCAATTAATTCCTTTTTAACAACATTGTACAGGTAAACTTTCTCCATGTCTTTTTAGGTCCGGATGCTGTGTAAAGAACTTGTGATCCTCGGACATAACAATACGTTTTTAGCTCTAATTGAAAAGAACTTATATCTTTAAGCCCGTTTTAATAAATCTAACTGCTATGAAAAAATTATGGTTGATTTTGCTGATATTACTATCATCAGCTTTTTATTCCATCTCACAGAATCGGGTACTTAAAGTCATACCTGAACCGGTCGAAATAAAACCCGGAAAAGGCTCCTGTACTTGGCATCCCGGGACGGTTAGGGTTACCGAAGGAAAAGATGCCCGGCTTGCTGAAATACGTCAGTGGTTTGTACAGCAATTATCAGTATCCACTGGCCTGAAACTGAAGCCATCCGGGAAGGCAGAAAGAAATGCCGTGATTCTTTCGCTTCTCCAGCAGAATGATAAAACCCTCGGAGAAGAGGGGTACTACCTGGAAGTATCCCCAAATCAGGTAAAAATAAAAGCAAACAAGCCGGCAGGTATTTTTTACGGACTGCAGACATTATGGCAACTGTTACCTCCGGAAGTTTGTTCCCGGACACCTGTCACAGGCGTTGTTTGGACAATTCCTGCCGTGCAAATTACCGATTATCCGAGGTTCGGATGGAGAGGTATTCTTCTTGATGTCAGCCGTCATTTCTTTAGTAAGGAGGATGTGCTTCATTTTATTGACGAAATCGCTTTGTACAAATACAATTTGTTGCATCTGCACCTGACCGATGATAATGGATGGCGTATTGAAATAAAGAGTCTTCCTCGACTCACACAATTCGGCGCCTGGCGTGTGGAACGTACCGGCCGTTGGGGTACATTTACTCCTCCTCTGGTCTATGAACCAACTACTTATGGCGGTTATTATACCCAGGATGATATCAGGGAGATTATTGCCTACGCTTCAGCACGGTTTGTCAATATTCTGCCTGAAGTTGATGTACCTGCCCATAGCCTTGCTCTGATTGCTTCTTACCCGAATCTCTCCTGCACGAAAAAGCAATATCCTGTCAGTCCAGGTGCACGTACCGAAGAACTACAGGACAATGTGCTGTGTGTAGGCAATGATTCTGTGTTTATGGTTCTTGACAAAATTTTTACCGAAGTTGCTGAATTATTTCCCTTTGAATACATCCATATAGGCGGTGATGAGGCTTATAAAGGATTCTGGGAAACCTGCCCTTTGTGCCGCAGGAGAATGGATGAAGAACATCTGAAAAATGTTGATGAACTTCAAAGCTATTTTGTAAAACGCATGGAAAAAATGCTGAAAGCAAAGGGGAAAAAACTGATCGGATGGGATGAAATTCTCGAGGGGGGCCTTGCTCCGGAGGCCACTGTAATGAGCTGGAGAGGAATGCAGGGAGGAATTGAAGCAGCCCGGATGAATCATCATGTGGTAATGAGCCCCTGGGCTTATTGTTATCTGGACCTTTATCAGGGTGATCCTCTTATTGAACCACCGACTTACGGAAGTTCCCGCCTGAGCGTTGCCTATTCGTTTGAACCTGTTCCAGACAGCATTGATCCCAAATACATTCTTGGTGGTCAGGGAAATTTGTGGACCGAGTCGGTTCCTACCCTGCGTCATGCCGAATATATGATGTGGCCTCGTGCCATGGCTCTTTCCGAAGTTTACTGGAGCCCTAAAACCAAAAGGAACTGGGATGCATTTGTCAACAAGATGGAATCCCATTTCAGCCGGCTGGATGCAGCAGAAATCAACTATTCGCGCAGTGCCTATGATCCGGTGATTTCGGCACGCTGGAAAACATGGGGACATTTAGTTGTGACCCTTTCATCTGAAATACCGGGCCTCGATATCTACTATACATTTGATGACACTTACCCGGATCAGTATTCACTTAAATACGAAGGACAAGAACTCAGCTTTCCTCCAGGAGCCAGTCACCTCAACGTGATTACCTACAGGAACGGAAAACCGGTAGGGCGTATGATTCGTATATCGAAAGAACAGCTCGAAGAAAGAGTCCGCGGCAATTAACCTGGATGACCTATACATTTCGAGACAGCCTGCTGGAATCGTTTACCGGCAGGCTGTCTTTTCTGGAGTTGAGTATGCAAATTAACAAATTTCCTTAACAGGCAGGCTTGTGGCTTATGCATTCCTTATGAATTCTGATTGTAGGCGGCTCCCCGTGTAAATTTTTCAGGAGGCGGAATGTAAGTTGCCTTTACAACATGAAAACCGGCTAATTATCATTCAGAGCAATCGTTTATTTGTTCCTCCGAAGTACCATGAATTAACAAATTCAACCGGGCTAATAAAAATTTT
>CAZJQN010000078.1:0-16349 GCA_964548125.1 uncultured Bacteroidales bacterium
GATCTGGTTGGTGTAGTTTCATGATTATACACATCTCATTTTCAATTAATTTCAGAAGCGACATTTTTCTGAAAACATTTGGTAATTAATTACAAAAAATGCTATGGCAAAAACGAATATTGAAATTGCGAAGGGAGCCATTTTGAAACCAATTGATGAAATTGCATCCTTATTAGGTATCCCTTCGGGTGAAATTGAATTGTACGGTCGTTATAAAGCTAAAATCCCTTTGCATTTCTTACGTCCAGAAAAGATCAGTCAAAATCAATTGGTCCTGGTTTCAGCCATTTCGCCTACCCCTGCCGGCGAGGGGAAAACTACTGTTTCAATAGGTCTGGCGCAGGGTCTGAACAGGCTGGGTAAAAAAACAACAGTAGTGCTAAGGGAGCCCTCCCTTGGACCGGTATTCGGAATGAAAGGAGGAGCTACCGGCGGCGGATATTCCCAGGTTCTTCCCATGGAAGACATCAACCTGCACTTCAATGGAGATTTTGCTGCAGTGGAAAAGGCCCACAACCTTCTGGCCGCTTTGATTGATAATAATATTCAGAGCAAAACGAGAAGTCTGAATATAGATCCACGCACCGTAAGCTGGCGCAGGGTGATGGATATGAATGACCGCTCATTGCGAAACATTATCGTAGGCCTTGGTGGAACGTCTTCCGGTATTCCTCGTGAAACAGGATTTGATATTACTGCTGCTTCAGAAGTAATGGCTATTTTATGCCTTGCGGAAAACATCGGCGATCTTAAAACACGCCTCGGAAATATTTTTGTTGGCTTTACATTCGACAAGAAACCTGTTTATGCAAGAGACCTGAAGGCAAACGGAGCTATGGCAGCCTTGCTGAAAGATGCTATCAAACCCAACCTGGTGCAAACTATCGAAGGAACTCCGGCTATTATTCACGGCGGACCCTTCGCCAATATTGCTCAGGGAACAAATTCAGTAATTGCAACCAAAATGGGTTTGTCATGGTCTGATTATGTGGTAACGGAAGCAGGATTCGGATTTGACCTGGGTGCTGAAAAGTTTTTTGATATCAAATGCCGGTATGCAGGGCTCTATCCTTCAGCCGTCGTTCTGGTTGCTACAGTCAGAGCACTTAAATACCATGGTGGTGCTGATCTCAAAAACCTGAAGGAACCCAACATGGAAGCACTTGCAAAAGGCATCGAAAACCTGGGCAAGCATATAGAAAATATTAAGTTGTTCAACATTTGCCCGGTTGTGGCTATAAACCGCTTCGAATCCGATACGGAGGAAGAAATTCGTTTTATTGCCGATTATTGCGCGGCAAAAGGCGTTCAGGCTGAAGTGGCTGATGTCTTTGCCAGGGGTGGGGAAGGAGCTCTTGCCCTTGCCAGACGCGTAATTATTACTGCTGAAAAGTGCCCGGGAGAATTTACCCCTCTTTATGACTGGAATTGGAGTATTGAGAAAAAAATTGAAACAATTGCCCGCAAAGTATATGGGGCTGAAGCTGTTGACTATACCCCCAAAGCAAAAAACCACCTCCGTAAGATACAGGATCTTGGACTTCAGAATCTTCCCGTTTGCATAGCCAAAACGCAGAAATCCCTGTCCGATAATCCTGAACTGCTTGGAAGACCAAAAGATTTTGTGGTTACAGTGCGCGAAATCGAAATAGCTGCCGGAGCAGGGTTCCTGATTCCTATCACAGGTGAAATCATGCGAATGCCGGGTTTACCGGATGAACCCGCCGCTGAACACATTGATATTGATGAAAATGGCCAGATTACCGGATTATTTTAGAATTTTCTCTGAGAAATCCGGCTAATTTTTGACCTGCTTGCCTCAGAAGATTCTTTGAATCACGAAGGATTTCCTCTGTCCCCGGTGCATGGTCAAAAAGTGTGATTACCTTGATAATTCCCCGGGGAGGTTTGTTTTTTAATGCAGAACTCGCTGTTCCGGCTATGACAAGTAATGGTTTCCCTTCTCTTATAGCCATTTGCCGGATTCCTTCAACAGTCTTCCCCTGCAGGGTCTGCTCATCATACCTGCCTTCTCCTGTAATTATAAGATCACAATCCTTTATTTTTTCCCTGAATCCGGTTAGACGGGCTACCGTATCAAATCCAGGAAGCAGCAGGGCACGGCAAAATGCCATCAGCCCGAAACCCAGACCGCCAGCCGCTCCTGCTCCGGGAATCATGGAATAATCCTTCCCTGTTTTTTGTTCAACCAGCTGAGCAAGTTTTTTTAGTCCATGGTCTAAAAGCCTTATCTCAGAAGGGGATGCTCCTTTTTGGGGTCCATATACAAAAGCTGCACCTTCTTTCCCGTACAGCGGGGCCGTGACATCACAAAGAACCCTGATCCTGCTTTCAAAAACCAGATCATGAATGGCAACATCATCATAATTATGAATTCTGATAAGATTTTTCCCGACTGGGATCACCAGGTTTCCGGATCTGTCGTAAAAACGGTACCCTAAAGCGGCAGCCACTCCTGTTCCTCCGTCATTGGTGGCACTTCCTCCCAGACAAACCACAATTTCTTCACATCCTCTTCTGAACGCATCCAGCATAAGTTCTCCGGTTCCGTATGTTGTCGTATTCAGGCAGTTCCGTTCTTTTTCATTTAGCAATGTGAGCCCTGAAGCTGCCGACATCTCAATATATGCCCTTTTACCCTCCTTGTCTGTTCCATACCTTGCTGTAATTTTCCGGAAAAGAGGATCGGAAACAACAGCAGTGTGATAAATTCCCTGGCTATGCCGTACCAAAATTTCCACAGTACCTTCTCCTCCATCTGCTAAAGGAAAAAGAATCGCATTGTCCCGAAAACCTCCCGCAGTAAGCCCATCCAGTATAGTCTCTGCTACTTCGCTTGCATCGAGCGAACCTTTATATTTATCGGGAGCAATTAGGATCCGCATTTTGGGTAACAGATTTTTAATTTAAATTTAGTGTTTTCCTTAATACAGCGTTAAATATGTTGTCAATAATTCGTCCCACCCTGCTCCTTGACAAAGAACGAGTGCGTCAAAACATTGAACGCATGGCTCTGAAGGCAAAACGTAATGCGATTGGTTTTCGTCCGCATTTTAAAACCCATCAGAGTGCAGAAATTGGTAGCTGGTTTCGAGATTACGGAGTAAAAAAAATAACCGTTTCATCCCTCCAGATGGCATACTATTTTGCTGAATCTGGCTGGAATGATATAACCATAGCTTTCCCGGTGAATGTTTGTGAACTGGAACAGATACAGGATCTTGCTTCCACAGTGCATCTCAACCTGCTGGTATCTTCCTCCGAAACGGCCGACATACTTGCCCGAGATACAAAAACAGATATCGGTATATTCATTGAAATGGATACTGGGTACAAACGCAGCGGGATCGATATCAATGACAGGGCATCTTTGGAACGAATCCTCGTTCGTTTGGGCAAAAACCGACACCTTCATTTTGAAGGTTTTCTTACTCATACCGGGCAAACCTATCTCACATCCGGACCTGATCAAATCCGAAGCGCTTCGTTAGAGGCCATTTCGCAGTTGAAGGAACTCAAGAAATATTTCCGTTCAGCCTATCCACATGCGATCATCTCGGTAGGCGACACTCCAGGTTGTTCTGTTTTGGACGATCTTACCGGTGTTGATGAAATTAGGCCAGGAAATTTTGTTTTTTATGACCTCATGCAACTTTACCTCGGCTCGTGCCGGTTTGATGAAGTGGCCGTTGCTATGGCCTGCCCGGTCGTGGCCGTATACCCGGAAAGAAATGAAGTTATCATTTATGGCGGTGCTATCCATTTTTCGAAAGAATTCTTAATGGTTCCAGATAAAGGATCTGTCTTCGGTATGCTGGTTTATTTCAAAAACGGAAAATTCACAGAACCTGATCCGGATGTCTGGATCAGTAAGCTTTCGCAGGAACATGGAACAGTGAAGACCCTTCCCCACCAGGCTGCACATTTTTCAGTAGGTGATATTCTGTTGTTTATGCCGGTCCATTCTTGCCTGACAGCCAATCTTATGCGTGAATATCTTACCCTTTCAGGTGAATTTATTCAAACAATGAACAGCTGATCTGATATTTATTGCCTCAGAAAATTGCTGTAATAAAGATGTACATCTCCGTTATGCCGGATATTTTTCAGTTTGAGTACCCTGAAATGATCCAGAGGAATGCTGTTTATTCCGCCTTGATAATCCCGCAATATGCCTTCCCATGACTTGCCGGGGTGATTTTTTAATTGTTCTGCGTAAAGAACATTTCCCCCGGCAAGATCAACAACAACTGCTCCGTACTTTTGCAATGCCCTGGCAACTGCCAGTTCACCTGGCAGAAGATCAAACTGCGAAAGGTCTAATTTTGGATCCAGTTGAATTACTGCCCCTTCCGGAATTCCTCCCGGGGTAAATCCATCAGTTCCGGTTGCAGGATACACATAATCTCTGAAAGCATTATAACGTGTTGCTATTGCCAGTTTATGACGAATTTCGCCTCTGATTACCTCATCATACATAATCAATCCTGCTATTACCGGCACTCCGGCAGCACGGCCCGGACCATAAAAATGAACGCTTTCCCCATCTTTAATTCCCAGTTTTTCCCGGTCAAAAACACCTTCTCCGTCGAGATCATATCGCATTCCCGTTTTGGATACCCACTGGCCATCAGGCGTTTTTTCAGCTCCCCACATGTCCCAGATCAACCTCCTGTGCCTGTCAATTATTACAAGATGGGCATCACTGTATGGATCTGGTAATGCATTATCTGGTATGGGAACAAGGTCCGCATCAAATTCCTTTCCATGTCCATAATACAAATGATCCACCATCCAGTGTTTCTTATCTTCTTCGGTTAGAGCAACTTTTCCAACCCTGTACAGGGGTGTAGTACTATCAGCTTCGTACACCGGAATGGTAAATTTATAAAGGTTAATTCCGATCCTTGCTCCCGTTGGTTCTTTTTTCAAAAGTTCGATGAAACGGGTACTTGATGAGTCAATTTCAGGATTCTCAGGAAGCGGGATATTCCAGAAACTTGAAACACTGAAGATTCTTTCTGTATCAACCGAAAACTGCATTTGATCGTTGCGTCTTTCAAACGGCTTTGATCGGCATGATGAAATCAGCAATATGAAAATCAAAGAAAAAGAGAATATCTGCTTCATATTAGGTTGGTTTTTTCAAAAATACCCAAATTTTTATCATAAGCATGAAAAAATATTGGAACTACAGTAAACTATTGCTAACTGAGGTGGTGTTCCAGGCAGTATCTGACTTAATTCTGCAGAGAATAAAGCGACCAGAGGCAAATCTGGAAAATTTCAAAGAAAGTTGAACGAACTCTTTTCACTTTTACCAATGATTTTCTATATTGCACAAGAAAATTGCATGGATATGGAAAATTCACGTCGTACATTTCTTAGAACAGCAGGAGTTGGCAGCCTGGCTGTTTTTTCAACAGCGGGAACAGTTCTGACATCATGTAAATCTGAGGGCAGAAAAAAACCATCAGATAATACTGAACAACTTGTTCTTAATCTTTCCTGCCAGGAAGGTGTAGCACCAGGGAAGACGCTTACCGAAAAGCTGGATTTTTTAGAAGCTAATGGTATAACCGGGCTTGAACCCTGGGGGGGAGGAATTGCAGGACGGGTTGATGAATTGAAACAGGCTCTTTCGGGAAGAAATATTAAAATCAGCGTAATATGCGCGGGTTTTGAGGGGTATCTTATCGCCGACAAACCTGAACCACGCGAAAAAGCAATGAAAAGTATCAAAGAAATTCTTACAGCTGCTGGCGAACTGGGTGCCTTTGGTGTTATCGTAGTGCCCGCCTTCAACAATCAGCCCTCTCTTCCGTTTGTTGAAAGCCGCGAACTGTTGGTAAACCAGTTAAAAGAACTTGGCGAACATGCTGCTGCCAATCATACCAGAATCATACTTGAACCTCTGAACAGAAAAGAAGCCTGGTTCCTGAGGCTGGTAGCAGATGCTGCCGCTATATGTCGGGATGTTGACAGCCCCGGCGTTGGATGCATGGGCGATTTCTGGCATATGACGTGGGAGGAAACCAGCGATATGGGGGCCTTCCTTTCAGCCGGCAAGTATCTTACTCATGTTCATATTGCCAGCCGGCAAACAAGAAATATGCCCGGAGAGGATGTCAATGACAATTATATAGAAGGATTTAAAGGACTTAAGTACATAAAATATAAGAATTTTGTAAGCTTTGAATGCGGATCAAAGGGAGACAAGAATATCACCATCCCGGCCGCTGTTCGTTTACTGAAAGAACAATGGGAACAAGCCTGAGACAAATTGCTGAATCCGTTTCTTGATTTCTTTTTCCTGGTGTTTCATACCAGCCTGACACTTTTCAATGCGTTTGGCTGGATATGGAAACCGTTGCGGAAAATCAACCTTCTGACCCTCCTGATTACGGGGTTTTCATGGTTTATTCTGGGTCTTTTCTTTGGAATGGGATATTGTCCTTTAACCGACTGGCATTTCCAGGTTCTGAAAAATATGGGCCAAACAAACCTGCCGAATAGCTACCTTCAGTACCTTGCATTGCGGTTCTTCCATTGGCAAATTCCGGCCGACATCGTTGACGTTATTACTGCTTCTGTTTTTTTTCTTGCTTTGCTGATTTCGTTATGGCTCAATATTAAAGATTTGCGGAACAGAAAAAAATACTCTGTTTCCGGTAGGTGATTGTCTTGAATGTCAGAAACCGGAATATTCACCTTTGAACTTTTTTCGGGTTTCGTTGTTCCTAATCAAAAGAAAAATCTTTCATGTTAAAATCAATGTTTATGAAAAACCTTTTAATCAGTATGATATTACTTGCTTTGTCACATGGAATTTTCGCACAGAAGTCATTTTATGATTTTACTGTAACAACTATCGACGGAGATCAATTTCCTATGTCCTCGCTAAAAGGAAAAAAGGTCATGGTAGTTAATACAGCTTCTAAGTGTGGCTTTACACCGCAATATGCTGACCTGGAAAAATTATATAAGCAGTACGGGCCTGATAAATTTGTAATTATCGGGTTTCCTGCTAATAACTTTTTGTCGCAGGAACCAGGAACAAATCAGGAAATCAAAGAATTCTGTAAACGGAATTATGGAGTCACTTTCCCTATGATGGCAAAAATAAGTGTCAAAGGTGATGACATACATCCGTTGTATAAATGGCTCACATCAAAGGAATTGAATGGCGTAGAGAGTTCCAGTATTCAGTGGAATTTCCAGAAATACCTTATCGATGAAAACGGAAAACTTGTTAAGGTAATACCTCCCAGACAAAGTCCATTATCAGACGAAATCGTTTCCTGGATTACCGGAAAAAATTAATTATCAGGCACTGATTAAAAGTATGAAGTACTTTCCTTTGTCTTTATCCTTGCTTTCATACCCTCTGAAAGTGCAGATAATTTCATCTCCGGTTTTCAACCTGAGTTTTGAGGTATAACTCTTCTTTATTAACCCTTTCCAGTTGCCCTGACTTATTTTTATCAGGTTTTCGTTAGAATCTTCTGCTTCCGCTCCAAAGAGATCAGAAAAACGCATACCTGCAACTGATTCTTTGGTAATTCGGAATAGCCTCTCTGCACGATGATTGAGATAAATAACTTTTCCTGATTCATCAATAATGACCGCGGCCTCAGGCAAATCATTGAAAGCGTTTATCACCGTAATAGAAGAAATTCCAATGGTTCCGTAACCGGCTTTTAACAATTTCTGAAGTTCGTCGGTTTTTTTTCTGAGTTCAATATTTTCCAATCTAAGTTCGTGAACTTCTTTTTCAGAACCTGATAAACCTGCGCTTACAGTCTCAGTTTCCTTTTCAATTACCTGAACTTCTATCGGCCAGGCTACCAAAATTATTTTATGAATTTCTCCGGTTAAATCAAGTACAGGGGTAAGGGTAAAACGGGCTTTCTTGGTTTTACCTCCCGGTGTTTTTATGTAAAGTTCTCCTTTTTGAAAATTATTCTTTAAAACAGCTTTCCAGGCTTCCGAATACTGCTTTCTGTAGGCAACGTCGGTCAGAGAAAGCAAACTTGTACTTTGTACTGATTCTTCAGTACATTCAATAAAGTCAAGATATAGATTATTCCATTCCAGTATAGCTCCCTGAGTGTTGAATGATGCGAAGATTGCCGAACGATACAGAGCCTCAGCCTGGGCTTCAATATCAATAGCCATATTTCTCTGTTCAGTTGTATCGATTCCCAGGAAAAGAATCCTTTCTGCACTTCCATCTTCTCTTCTCATGCATGTGTAGGTTGCCATCGTCCATATTTCCTGTCCGTCTTTTGTAAACAGACGAACATAACCCTCGAAATGACGTCCACCTCTGGCAAGGTTATTCCAGACGGGTTCAAACCACGACATGTCACGCGGAGGAATAAACGTAAATACATGTTTGCCTTCAACATCGGCGTTGCCCAGGTATTTTAATTTATATATGAAGCGAGTATTGGCATAAATCAAAGTTCCATCGGTTGCGAATTCAGCTCGGATGAGCGTATGATTGACCGCATTGGTGAAAGTCGCCATCTGTTCGCTTTGCCGTGCTGCTTCTTCTTGCATGGCCCGGAGTTCTTCCATCTGTTCGCGCATCTTTACGTCCTGCTCACTTAGTATGTGCGCTTGTTTTTGCGTTTCTTCAAGCAATCTGGCAGTGCGTAAAGTATTTTTTAGCGCTTCAATGGCAGCTGCCAGATTCTCTGCTGCATTTTCAAGCAAGATATATTCATGTTGTTCAAACGACCGGAACGAAGCTACTTCAATTGCACCGAAAACAGTATCATTATATAGCAATGGTACAATAATTAGATGGTCAGGTGTAGCATCTCCAAGCCCTGAGGTAATAATGGAATAACCATCAGGAATTTGACCGAAGCTCAGTGTCTGCTTTTCCTGTATGCAGGCACCTATAAGTCCTTCTGTCAACGACAGCCTCCTTTCGGGATATTTGTTACGTCCGTATGCAAATGAAGCCGTTTGCTCCAAAAAAACATCAGCAGCATTTTCATCATTAATTACAAATATACCTCCCTGACATGCTTTAAGGTATTTAATAAGGTAACTAAGTATTTCCTGCGTTAATCTGTAAATGTCATTACTGTTTCTGCGAATAATTTCATTAATCCTGGAAATGCCATCGGATATCCATGCCTTCTTCTCTTCTTCTATCTTCCTTCGCTCGCCTTCTTTTATAGAGTGCTTGATTTTTTCAGCAAGGACTCCGATTCGTTTTTGCAGGGGATCTTCACTGCCGGAAAATTCCTCTGGTAGTTCCTGTCCATCAATAAGATGATCAATAGCATGCCGGTAATTTCCTATCTGCTTTTCTTTCTCGGTTAATCTTTTTTTCAGAATGTCAGAATATTTTAAAAAGCGATACACCGAAAAATGAACAACAACCGGTAAAAGAAAGGGCAGAATGTCAACCAGAAAAAAGGCAGCAGAATTGCGGTGTAATCTCAGGAATTCAAAGACTGAAAATTTCTCATTGCCGGAAATAAAGACAATTCCATAGATAAATAGAAGGATCAGAATACCCGCAAGAAAAGCTGTAAGCAACAATCCGATGTACCGTTCTTGCTCCGGATGATTGGTCATAAACTTGTCTCTGTAAGAATATCCTGCTTAAGGACATGGTCATTTCAGACCAGCCACTGCAATCACTAAAATAAAGTTTTTTTCAACCAAATGAATTACACTTAATAAAATTAACTGAAAGAAAAGATTTTATTCCAAATTGTTTATCAAAATACGGATGAATGCTTATGCAGAATGGTAATGAAATCAGGAAATCTTGAGTACCTGTTGAACCTTGGAAATAAGTTCTTGTATATCAATGGGTTTGACAAAATACGAAATGGCTCCCAGATCCAGTGTATGCTGAAGATTTTCCTGATCGCTTACCGCGGTAACAATAATTACGGGTATATCCTTCTTCTGTGGATCCGATTTCAGCTTTTTCAGAAAATCATATCCGTTGATCTTTGGCATTAGTAAATCAAGAAGGATGAGATCAGGAAGTTCATTTTCCATAATCTGTTCCGCCTCCATAACATTCAATGCTGTTTTTACCCTTATGCCCTTTTCGTTCAGAATGGCATCGAGAAGAACAACATTGGTGTTGGAGTCATCAATAACCAGAACAAGTGGTTGAACGTTATTGCCTTTCATAATTCTGCGACTGATTTCTTTAATCTGGAATTTTCTCCAAAGTTAACAACTTAACTAATATTTTCATATAGTCTGATAAATATGATCTTAATCACCTTTTTAGAATGATTTGTATTTTATTGGATCATTTATTAATTTTAAATTAAAATTTTATTGATCACAAAATAGATATTTCCATCAATTAACATGCATTCAACCTTTCATTTGCCATATTTAGAGTTGCTGAACGATCAGGAACAGCAGCTTCTTTTTGAACGAAGCAATGAAGTCTCGTATGATGCAAAGGAGATCATTTTTCATCAGGGGAGCCGTTCATCTCATATCATGTATTTAAAAGAAGGTCTGGTGAAAATTTTTAAAACGAACCGGCAGAAAAAATCTGTTATTTTAAAAATAATTCCCGCCGGAAATTATTTTGGTTTGATTTCTGTCTTCGGATCAGAAATTCATCAGTATTCAGCAGCATGTGTGGAACCTTCGGTTATTGTTGATATCGACATCAATGCGTTTCGTTCTGTTATTACCGGAAACGGACATTATGCAAGTAAGCTTTTGAATAAAGTGAGCCAGGACGGCCTTTTTATTTTCGATAGGCTTATGGCTCAAACACATAAGCAGCTTCCGGGAAGAATTGCAGATGTTCTTTTGTATTTTGCTGAAACTATTTACGGGAGTACATCGTATACTTTACCGCTGACAAGAAAAGAACTTGCCGAGCTTGCTGGTACTACAAAGGAAAGCTTTATCCGCACCCTGATGGAGTTCAAGCGCGATCGGATTATCAACCTGGAGGGTTCCAGGGTGGAAATTGTCAGCATGAAAATTGTGGAAACATTAAGTAAACTTGGATAATTCCAGAGTGATGTCTTTCCGTGTTCTTGTTGTTGATGATCTGGTAATGAACCGGATTCTTCTGAGGGAGATACTGTCTGAACTGCATTTCGATTATATACTGGCCGAAAACGGGAAGAAGGCAATCGAATACGTGGAATCAGAACCGGTCGATGTTATATTGATGGATATTGAGATGCCGGTTATGAATGGTATAGAAACAACCCGCCACATCCGCAATAATCTTTCACCTCCTGTATCCAACATTCCCATTGTTGCACTGACAGCGCACAATCCCCACCTTTTTTTTGAAGATTTTCGCGATGTCGGATTTGATGCAATTCTTACAAAACCCTATTCGATAGATAAACTTCGGGAGATTATTTTACGGTTTTGCTGAACGCTTCGTTTTTTCAGCATAAATACCCGTCCATCGTTCTCCATTTGATTTTGCATAGGCTCTGAACATGCCTTTTGTGTTGTATACCATAGCAATATTACCGTTTCTGTCAAGTGCAATGACGCCGCCTTCACCTCCGGCTCTTTTAAGAAGTTCGTTGACAACAAAATTGGCAGCCTGTCTTATTGTCCATCCTTTGTACTCTACCATGTCGGCTATGGAATGGGCAACGACAAAACGGATAAAGTACTCGCCAATCCCGGTGCATGATACAGCACATGATTTATTGCTGGCATAGGTGCCTGCTCCGATAACAGGTGTATCACCGATTCGTCCCCAGCGCTTATTGGTTAATCCCCCGGTGGATGTTCCTGCGGCAAGATTCCCCTGCTGATCCAAAGCAACACAGCCAACGGTACCTAGCTTGCTTTTATTCAGTTTTCTCAGATGCTCCTGCCAGCGATCCGGAACAAAGAAGTACAGACTATCAACTATTTCAAGCTGATGTTTTCTGGCAAATTCCGACGCTCCCCTTCCAGAAAGAAAAACATACTCCGATGAATCCATTATCATTCTTGCCAGGGAAATTGGATGCCGCACATCCTCAACCCCGGCTACTGCGCCGGCTTTGCTTCCCTGACCATCCATGATTGAGGCATCCATGGAAACCCGTCCTTCATATGTATAAACAGATCCTTTTCCCGCATTGAACAGAGGATTGTCTTCCATTATACGGATAGCTGCTTCTACTGCATCAACGCTCTTTCCTCCCTTCTGAAGTATCTTTTCGCCGGTTTCCAGAGCTTCATTGAGCCCGCGGATATACGCCTGTTTTATCGAATCAGGCAGATCAGAGGAAATATTTCCGGCTCCCCCGTGGATAACAATAACATATTTAGGTGGTTTTTCTCTGGCACATGCAACAATGAAAATTAAAAAAAATACAACACCAACTTTTTCTATTATTCCTTTAACCATATCTCCGATCTGTTAGACTGTTTCAATGCGAATGTACATTTTTTTTCAGTTTCTTCCCTATCTTAGCGCCTTCTTAAGGAAAGTAAAGTTGACATGAAACTTGGCAAAAGTCTTTTGTTCTTTATCCGGTATGTAGCTTTCTGGATTGTATTTTTTATTGTTGCGCGCATTCTTTTTCTGGTTTTCAATCTAAGCAAGGCTTATGAATTCAGTTTTGGAAGTGTATGGCAAATCTTCCGACACGGATTGATTCATGATATTTCCGTTACATCCTATATTTTGCTCATACCTGTTGTATGGCTGGCAGCTACAAGCTTTTTCAGTGGCAGGTGGATCGTACGGTTTCTTACTGTCTATACCTGGTTGATCCTTATTCTGGCAACAATAATTGTGATTATAGACCTGGAGTTATATAAATACTGGGGATTTCGACTTGACGCAACACCCCTGCTTTACATAAAACATCCTAAAGAAATGCTTGCTTCCATTACTGCGGGTGTCATTATAAGGCAAATCTTTGTCGGAATCCTTCTTTCCGGCAGTTTCCTTATTATTTACAGGAAATGGATCAAACCCGGAAGTGAATCATACGGTTGCAGTGGTACCATAGGTTTGATCGTTTATCTATTGCTTGCCCCGTCTCTTATAATTCCTATTCGCGGAGGTTTTGGTGTTGCTACTTTAAGCGCTGGTTCAGTCTATTTTTCAAAAATTCCTTTTGAAAATCATGCGGCAGTCAATGTAGTCTTCAATCTTGGCTATGCATTATCGAATCTGGAATCAGAAAAAAACCCTTACCAGGTTATGGAAAGAAAAAAAGCAGAGGAAATTGCCGATAGTCTTCTTTTTAAGGGGGAATCTGATACTATACAGGTTTTGAATACAAACAGACCTGATATTTTGATTATTGTCCTCGAAAGTTTTACGGCAAAAGCAATTGGATGTCTCGGGGGCTTGCCGGGAATCACTCCCAATTTTGACCGGTATGCCAAAGAGGGACTTCTTTTTACAAATACATATTCAAGTGGCGACCGGTCTGACAAGGGACTCGTAGCTATTCTCAGTGCCTACCCGGCACTTCCTTCTCTATCAATTATCAAATACCCAAAAAAAACTCAGAACCTGCCATATTTAAGCAAAGATCTGAAAAAACTGGGGTATCATTCAACCTTTATTCATGGAGGCGATGTGGACTTTGCCAATATGCGTTCGTATTTTACGAATGGTGGGTTCGATAGAATCATTTCTAAATCAGATTTTAATCCACGCGATTTCAATTCCAAGTGGGGTGTTCACGATCATGTGGTGTTCGATACCCTGGCTTCTTTTTTATCTCATCCAGCTGAGCCATTTTTAACCGTATTTTTTACTCTCAGCAGCCATGAACCATTTGAGGTTCCCGGAAAACCTATGAAACCTGCTTCAAGTTCCGACGAAAAATTTCTGAATGCGGTACATTATACCGACAGCTGTCTGGGTGCTTTCCTTGACCGGGTAAGTCGTATGCAGTGGTACAACAATGCCCTAATTATTCTTGTAGCTGATCATGGAAGCCGACATCCTGGTTATCATGATGCAAATGACTTTCGCAGGTACCATATTGGTATGCTATGGCTAGGAGGAGCACTCCGTCTTAAGGGTACTATACCAGTACTGGTTTCTCAAACCAACATTGTTCCTACTATTGTGCGGCAAATGGGACTATCCGATGCACCATACCGTTTTGGGCAAAGTATTTTTGACCCCGAAAGAAAACATTTCGTGATGTTCTTTTATAATGACGGGTTCGGTATGATTACGGAATCTGCCAATTTTGCTTTTGATAACCGGTCGAAGTCTGTTACCCGATCTGTTTCCGGTTATCAGGAAACCGACCTTTTATCCGGCAGAGCATTTCTTCAGTACCTGTACGATGATTTTATGTCGCGCTGAACTTTTTCTACTTTTGAAGACTGACGTTGCCAAATTCGGTATTAACCCGTACACGTGCTGAGTTTTTCTCATCCTTTCCAATACGGCCAGAAACCTGCATCTGAGTATTCTCAACTATCCTGCTCACCCGTGCATAATCTTCCGGATAGAAAATCTTTGAAAAACGAGCTGTTCCGTCAAGCTGATAAGATGCTCCTTCTTCTATACCAAGCCTGATACTTCCATAACTATTTTCGATTTCAATGCTTTCAAAATTTGCTGGAACATAATCAATACGGCAGTCACTGTATCGTAAATTGAGATCAATTTTATTACTGATTTTGTCAAAACGATAATTGGTATAAGCTCCGGTGCCCGCAAAATTAACCAGCGTTCCTATTTCGTAAGTGTCATATTTGGCATCTGAAACCAATGAACTACCTTCTGAAAGAATGAGTTTCGAATATTTACTGATGACAATCAAAGCTTTTGATTTTACAATGCTCATTTTTGAATATTTCATGTCAACCTTGAGCCACTGGCATTCATCAATCGTGGCATTGCCGTATGCTAGAACAATCTGGCTTAATGGTTTGTTATCAGTCCTTTTCAAACGGTTGGCCCGCAGATTCCCATACTTTATGTTGATGTCAATTAAGCCCGATAATTCATTGATTGCAATATCACCGTATTTGTTCAACAAAGTTAACTGCATTGTTTCAGGCATATTCACTGTATAGTCAATACTGAACTTTTTTCTTCCTCCGTTGCCGAAGACCTGGTTTGAATTGAACTTATTGTCAAGCACAGTTACAGCACGTATTTCATTATTATTATAAGAGAAATCAATGTTCACATATCCGAGAATACGGTCGGCTTTTTCCTTGCTTTCTCCGTCCAGCGTGACCAAAACATCAATGACAACCTTGTTCTGATTCCAGTTTTTTATAGTTACGTTACCGTAAATGTTCTCTAACCGCAAAGCATCCCCGGTACCAACCTGATACTCTTCATGAAATTTCTTGGTATATTGCCTTTCCTGTCCTGTAACTATCTGGATTGCAAATATTTGAATCAGGAATCCTGCAACCAGAAAACTAAAGTGCCGATTCATTCGTTTCATGGCTATTGATATTAATGTTATTACATATAGGTTGTAGTCTCACAAGCAACTCATCCAGCAATTCAAGCTTGGTTTTATATTGATTCAGTATGGTTTCAACCAGTACTTCATTTGTCGGATTTTGCTGCAGTTCCTTGAGAAGCTGGAAGTCGTTTTCTTTGATCTCTTCGATTTCCTGCAGAAGCGCGGTCTTTTTCCAGTCAGGGATACAGGAAATCGTATTCAGTTCATTAATTTTTTGTTTCAGACTTGCTGTATAGAATTGTTCCACTTCCTTATATTCCGGACGTAAAACTCCCAGAGTAAGCTGCGCTTCTGAATTAATCATTCTGCTGGTAGGCTGATAGAGAAACCACAAACCGGCCAGGATCACGAATCCGGCAGCAATCGTAGAAATCCTGACCAGAAAAACTATACGTTCTCTGTTTTCCAGTTTCTTGCTGAACCGAAGATCATGACCAGACGACGGTTCTTCCTGGTCAAAATACTCCCGGTTAGTTCTGATTATTTCTTCTATGTTTTTCATTTTCTTCTAAGAATTTCGGTCAGTTTTTTTCTGCCTCTTGCAAATTGTGAACGAACAGTTGAATTGCTTATTCCCAATATCTTTCCTATTTCTTCATGATCATACCCTTCCAGCAAATGCAGGGAAACTACGATGCGGTAACCTTCAGGAAGCTGCATGATGGCTTTTCTGATCTGTTCGGCCTGAATCTCAATATCTTCCTCCTTTTCACTTGCGGAGGTTTCATCTTCCTCTCCCGGGGTATTTCCTTCACTAAGCTCAGCTTCCATAAGTTTTCGACGCTTACGGAGTTTATCGATGGAAGTGTTGATCACAATTCTTTTAAGCCAGAGCCCCAATCCTGACCTCCCTTCAAACTCTGTCAGCCGGCGAAAAGCTTTGATAAA
>CAZJQN010000079.1:0-15966 GCA_964548125.1 uncultured Bacteroidales bacterium
TTATTCCTTTCAGCCGTGGCTTTTTTAATTTTACAGAAACAAAGTTACATTACCCCTACAGATATCTAAAACCAATAGATAAATAATTCTTTAAACTCAAAAGAATGGATGAAATATTATTGGTGAAGCCTGAAAAAAAGCATCAAGAGATAATTGCTGATTTCATAAAAGAACACAAAGACAATAATGAATTCGAGATTCATGGCGGAGCACTTGTTGAGAAATTAGATTTTGATACGTGGTTAAAGCAACTTGATAATAATTCAAAAAAAGAAACTGTTGACACAAATTGGGTTGTCTCATCGACATTTCTTGCGATAAGAGTGAGAGACAACAGATTAATTGGATTTGTAGATATTCGTCACGAATTAAATGATTTTCTGCGTTCATATGGGGGGAATATTGGGTTGGGAATCCGACCTACTGAAAGGGGTAAAGGGTACGCCACCAAGATCAATATGAAGGCTCTGGATTATTGCAGAGAGATAGGCTTACATAAAGTAATGCTTGCCTGCTACAAAGATAACATTGCATCAGTGAAAACGATTGTAAATTGTGGCGGAATATTAGAAAAAGAATTTACTCTTTCCGAATTGAAAGATCTTCCTTTTAAGACAGGAAATTCCAATAACAAAATTGTCCAGATATATTGGGTAATTCTTTAATCCCAATGAACATTTTCACTTTGTTTTACCAAAACGCGTCACAATTTCCTGCATAGCAGGGAATTGCTGTTCCATACTTAGAAGTAGTTGTAACTGTGCTTTGGTTCTTTGAAGGTTGTGCTTCGGATGATGAATTTTGTAATAGATGTCACCGTTCAGATAATCAGTTAAAAACCGTATGGTCTGCATGTAGGTCATAACCAGTGCCGACAGAGGCAGGTACTCCTTTTCGAGCGGTGTCAGAAGGTCGCCGGCCGCACTAAGAAAACCTTCTGCAAATGCTTCAAAAAAGGAAAGATTCATGGAAACACGAGAAAGATCAGGATCATCTTCCTCGCCGGTATTAGTAAACGTACGGATGGCATCGCCAAAGTCGTCATGGACGAACCCCGGCATTACCGTATCCAGGTCGATAACACATAACGCCTTATTCCCGGAAGAAAAAAGCACATTATTAATCTTAGTATCATGATGAACGACCCTTACAGGGATGAGGCCACGTTGAGCCAGTTTTCGTATCAGCTTCATCTGTTCTTCCCGTTCCAAAATCATTTCAATCTCTGATATTGTTTCTTCACGCCGTTCCTTCACGCCATCACGCAAAGCCTGATGAAACTGTTCCAGCCGGAAATCAAGGTTGTGAAATTCAGGAATGGTTATTTTAATATTCTCAGGAGAAAGGTCAGATAGCAGACCAATAAATGTTCCGAAAGCTTTTCCTCCTTCATAGACGACGGTAATATCAGGGGCTCTGTCATAGCTTACCGTATCAGGAATATAAAGAAAACATCGCCAGACGTTACCCTCCGTATCAATGAAATAGTTTTTGCCCTTCAAAGTTTTTACCGGCTCCAGCACCAGCATTCCTGCACTATCCTCTCTTCTGTTATCTGTCTTCTTTCTGATATGGTTGGTAATAAGAAACAGGTTTTGCATTACTGCATCAGGGTCCCGAAATACATATGTATTAAACTTCTGCAGAACAAGTTTGTCCTTCTTGTCAGAAACGGGGCTTACAAGAAAGGTTTGATGAATGTGACCAGAACCGATTGGGCTGACCGAAAGAATTTCCCCGGAATGAAGAAACTGTCCGGCAGCAGTTCTGGCCTGCATATATCCCGCATCATCCATACATACATTATTTATTCGCTTTCCACAGCGGAGAGGGGTAAACACCACGGTTTGTGAGTTCTTTAAGCATCTGCGTTACAAAGGGTTTGTCTTCCTTGTAGGTTACTCCGAACCATTTTTCAGGCGTTGGCAATACCTTGAGCGTGATCTTCTTATCTTCAATCAGCTTATTCAAAATATAGGGAAGAAAGTACTCACTCTTTGTATCGGGTCCTGTCTCTCTGAGAAAGATGACAAAATATTCTTCCAGCCATTTAAAAAAGGCCGGTGTAAAACCGAAAATATTCATAGAAACAAACGGATCCCCATTAACAATAACCTGTTTTCCGTTTTCGTCAAGATAGGCAATTTCTTTAGATGGGGTAAATCCGATTTTTGTACGTTCCACAATGGAAGTAACAAGATTGTTCTCATCCACTTCGCACAGGCCTCTGGAAACGGTTCCGTGTTCCGAAAGGGTTTGACGAATATAATACCCCGCCATACAGAAGCGGTTCTCGTTAATGCTGACCTGCGAAAGAAAATCACTTATCAGTTGATAGGAGGTGCGCCCGTAAAAATCATCTCCGTTAATAATGGCAAAAGGTTCCTTCACTACATTTCGTGCAGCCATTACAGCATGTGCCGTACCCCAGGGTTTTGCCCTTCCTTCCGGAACATGAAATCCTGCAGGAAGGTCTTCCATTTCCTGAATTACATAATCAATGGCAACATGAGCAGGAAAACGTTTTACAAAGGATTCGGAGAAGTCTTTTTCCATGGCACGGGAGATCACAAAAACTACCCGTTCAAATCCGGTTAAAAGTGCGTCATATACAGAGAATTCAATGATGGTTTCACCGGCTGGTCCAAAACTATCCATCTGTTTGAGGCTTCCGTAACGACTACCTATTCCTGCTGCAAGAACAACCAAAGTAGGCTTCATATGGATATGAATTTCGCGTTTGAAAAACGCAAATATAAAAAATATATGAGCAGTCGCTTAGTGAGTGGGGAAAAATCCTACCGTTATCTCCTGATGAAATTGATGTTCATGGCTCGCCATTTACCATTTGCTGTTTGAGAGTGCGGACCGAGAGAATGTACCTTTCTTACCACAGATTGCCACGGATGGACACGGATTTTTCACAGAAATTTTCTGCATTGTGTCTGTGCTTTGTCTGCGGAAATCTGCGTAATCTGTGGTTTTATGTATTTGATTAACCACCGATGGCCATAGAAGCTAGATAAATACAGTTGTCATTGTTCTCATAGTTCTCATCGTTGTCATTGTTGGCAACCCGGGAAATTTCCTATTTCCCATTTCCTATTTCCTGCACGAGATCAAGCTATGAAAACAAAACTGCATTTAATGGGAAATGGAAAATCTGAAATTGGAAATCAAAAGATCTGAGACCCAACAACCTGATAACCACGACAACTATGAGAACTTGACAACCCGACAACATTGTCCTTTATCCCCTACGGGGAAATGGAATTTATTTTATTGTCTGTTATGCTATTGACCTTCATCCCCTGACGGGGAAATACTATTGATTTCATTTACTATTGTGCTAATATCCTTTATCCCCTGCGAGGAAATGGGAAATCAAAAATTAATGAGCTTTTACAACAATCCCCATAATCAAAGGAAAATGATAAGTTTTCGGTTCCTGACTATTGTACTTCAGACGATAATAGGGAAGGATCAAATAAATAGCAGATTTATAATCTGAACCCGATAACAAGAATATCATCCACCTGATCGAGATCCCCTTTCCATTCCTCTATTGTACGATCCAGTATCATTTTCTGTTCTTCCATAGGTTTATCCTGAATCTGCAGCAGAAGTCGTTTAAATGCTCTGGAAAGGAACTTTTTTCCCTGCGGGCCACCGAACTGATCCTCGTAACCATCGGATAATAAATACAATGCGTAACCTGAAACCAGCGGCAGCTCTGCCTGAGAGAAGGGTTTATCGAGGTAGGCGGATATTCCGATGGGCATCCGGTCAGCATCAACCTGCAACAGCTCATAATTTTCATTTCTGACTGTTCCCCTGGGCAGTTGAGCCTCTGGTACTGGATTTTTCTTTTCTTCCTCCGTCAGCGGACGCACAACATACATTGGGTTATTGGCTCCGGAAAACTGAATGACATTCCTTTCCCTGTCAATAATTACCAGAGAAAGGTCCATTCCGTCTTTCGTCTCGTTTTCCTCACCGGTCTGCCTCAACTGGGTGATTACGTGCTCCCTGAGCTCATTGAGAATCTGAGCTGGTTCATTAATATCACTTTTTAAAACAATTTCATTCAGAAATGACATACCCAGCATGCTCATGAAAGCACCGGGAACACCATGGCCTGTGCAATCAGCTGCGACAATGTAAGTCCGCTTCCCTTTCTGTGTAATCCAGTAAAAATCTCCGCTAACAATATCACGTGGTTTGAAAAGGATAAAATGCTCCGGCACCTGTTCGGACAGGATTTTATCGGTTGGCAGTACCGCTTGCTGAATACGGCTGGCATAAACTATACTGTCAGTAATATCTTTCTTCTGGGCAGCAATCTGATCGCGCTGATTTTCAATTTCTTTTTTTTGCTTAAGAATTTCTGCCGTACGTTCCTGCACAATTCCTTCAAGCCGTATTTTCTCAAGCTGAAGCCTCCTTGTATTGTATTTAACTATACCCCATACCAACAAAACGGCCAGAACCACATACATTATGTAGGCAAAGATGGTACGGTACCATGGCGGAAGGATTATAAAGGCAAAAGAAGCCTCTTCACCCTCGGTTCCATAAACATTCCTTGCCTTTACCCGGAATATATAATGCCCTGGTGACAAATTGCTGAAGAAAACTTTGGATTCCGGAGACCATGCCGACCAGTAATCACGGTAGCCTTCGAGAAAATAACTGTAGCGTGTTTCTTCAGGTTTATCATAGAAAGAAGATGAATATTCAAACTGCACACTGTTATCAGCAAACCGAATTTCTGGTATTATGCCTTTTTCCTGCTGCAGTAAAGGAAGAAAAGAAGAAGTGTCTGAAGAAATCCTCGAAAAATATCCCCCGAACAGAAGGGAGTCTTTTCCAATGGTTATATTTCGTATTAAGGTTTTAAAGGGTGCATCGTACCTGAACGGAACTCTCTCGTCAATAGTATACAGTTCATTTCCTACGCCAATCCAGATAACGCTATCAGAATCGCGGTAGGCACTATACATCATTCTTCTGGTCAATGGACGGAAGGGGGCTTCAATTACTCTGGGTTTCTGGTTATTGCCGGTAAAAAGTAGTTTTTCAACCCATGCCTGGCTTCCCTGAACACAAATAGCAAGGTATTCGCGAGGGCCGATTCGTGAAAAGTTGAAAACACCCTTGCTTCCATCAGACCATTCTCTTCCCATCACAGTATCAGGTACAATTTTGTCATCAACACCGTTGTACCTGTATACACCTGAAGGAGTAGCAAATACCAGACGGCCATTTACAATAAATACGTTATCATCGCGCAAAGTGGGAAGACCGTCTTCCAGACCATAGTGCCGGACAAGAGTGTCCTTACCCGAAATATTGATTCGGATAATTCCATTGGCATAGGTACCGATCCACACATTTCCGTTTTCATCGTCTATGGCAGTTCTGGTTTCAATTCCTTTTACCTGATGGAATGTGCCTGCAAATTTCCACCCGGAAGGAAGTCGCTGCAGAATATTCAAACCATCGGGACCACAGACATAAACAATGCCCTGATTGTTGGTTGAATTGAATAAACCTCTTGCCTTAAAAGCAGGAACATTAAACGTTTTTTCGAGCGAAACTGATTTTCCAGGACCGGTAATTTCATATACCCCATAGTCAGTAGCTACCAGCAAGTAATCCTTCTTTCCGTCCAAATCGCGCACACGACAAAACGACCAGGGAGAAGAAATCCCGGAGATAGGGATAAAAGCAGCATCGAGGGTATTTTCGCCCTTCAGGTAATATACTTTGCGTCCTGCAGCTATGTAAACCGTACCATTAAACTTAACAACATCGGTTATTTCCCCCTCAATTCCCTGTTCTTCTCCAAGAATCCGAATGGGAGAATAGATCTGGGCACATGAAATACCGGATGAAAGTGTGACCCATAGTCCCTGGCCTGAGGTTGATTCATTTCCTGCATACAGGGCCGTGACACCATCATCCTGCAACCGTCTTGATTTGTCAATATGGTTGACCATTCTTCCATTCTGGTCAATGATAATAACCCCTTTTTCAATGGTCCCGACGGCAAAACCGCCATCAGGCAACGAAACTGCATTGTATATACTGGTTCCTTTCAACCACATTGCAGTTTCCCTGCTTAAAAAATCATTGACCTGCCCGGTAACCGGATTGTACAGCCGCCCACCCTGACTTGAAAACACAACCAGAAAATCATTCCTGTAAGGCAATACTGCCTGTACAGGAACAGAAGAAAAGATCTCTCCTCCGGGAGACGGAATAAATTCATTTCCGTCAAAAACAAGAAGCCCCCTGGAAATAGATCCATGATAGATTTTTCCGTTAACCAGAAATGACCAGTAAGAGTTCAGGTTCCGCGGAAAAGCATATACACTGATTGCCTTCCCTGACCAGGTAAAAAGGTATTCGGTGGATGAAAAATATACGTTCCCCTCGTGGCAGAAAATGTTATATACAGAGGAGAAAAATCTG
The DNA here is from genome assembly GCA_964548125.1 of uncultured Bacteroidales bacterium. GTDB lineage: Bacteria > Bacteroidota > Bacteroidia > Bacteroidales > JAAYUG01 > JAAYUG01. The sequence goes on from CAZJQN010000079.1 coordinate 6,478, forward strand.
GCCGAATCAGGAACAAGAGGCAACAAAGAACGGTATTTTAATTTCCCTGAAGCATCGGGAACCAGCATACCGAAATCACCTTCGGAACCGACATAAATTCGTCCTTCACTGTCGGAGGCTAAAGACCATACAATGCCTTTGGGAACAAATATTTTTCGCCAGGAAACACCATCGTATTCGAGCACTCCGTCGTCGTTATTCCCGAAATACATAACACCCCGATGATCTCTGGCTATTGCATAATTCCAGGCTCCAAATCCGTTTTCAATGGGGGAGTAATTCTTTACCAGCACCATTCCTTTTTCAAAAACCTGGGGATAAAGGGAAAATGGCACCATAAACCCTAAGAAAAATGCAATACGTAGACGAAAAGCCATATGCATCCTGGTGCGGTAATTTCGTCTTAAAGATAAGAAGTTAATTGGTGATAACAACTAATTGTCCCGCGAAATTTTGGTAACACCCGCGCAATCCGAAACAAAGGCTAAAAGCCTTCAATATCTCTCTGCTTCAGTTGCCAGTGAAATATAATTTTGCCACATAAATCTTTTCTCTTCCGACCATTTTCACAACATAGACTCCTGACGGCAGAAAAGTCTGAATCTGGTTTATTCTTTCCCTCTGCAATGCGCAGGTCTGAACCAGTTGACCAGCCAGGTTATAGATTCCAATAAAGTGACCGAGCATTTCCGGATTATCGGCAACTATCATCAGATTGTTACGCCATGTGTACATCCTGAGATGGAATTTTTCATCTATAACCGGGGTACCCTCAAATGCACTGCTTTCCCCTGCCGTAAAATCGGAAAGAACATCCGTGATAGCCAAAAAATAATGATCTGTTGCATTTACTGCATAATGTTTGGTCCATTCCGGAGCTGTATACTGCCCTCCAAACAATAACTGTTCATCGCCCTGAACGTCTTCAGGAGTATAGTAAAATTTCAGTTCCGCCGAAAAGTTGGTGATTCCACTTTGCGACATACTCCAGTACCGGTTGAGATAGTTTGCAGAACTGGAATTCATAGGATGCCTGGTGTTGAAAACCCGCACAGAAGCATAGGCATTATCTGCAAAGGTACCCTGCGTAAAAACTAAGGACACAGGAGAATATTCAGGAAAATCTGTATCATCACCCACTGGAAAAACAAAACTTTCAGGTGCAGCAAAATTTTTTCGCATTTCACCGCTTCCGTTGGTTATTACCATAGCTGTTTCCGAAGGCACACCAATAACTGCTGAAAAAGATCCAAGTGTCAGGTTATAATCAAGCAGATGCAAAAGACCCGAATGAAGCGATAGGTCGCCTGCAAGAGAAATATGGTTGGAAAGAATAATACCCTCAGGATTATTAATTGTAATACTGCCAAAAACCGTCGGCGAACTTCCCCCGATGATTTGCGGTGTAGTGCCATGGAACAGCACTTCACTGTTTCCGGAGGGATTAATGAATACAGTGCCTTCATCGGCATTGTTGAACCAGTCACCCTGTAACTCGATTCTTCCGTTTAGGTCAATCCTGCCGTGAAAAGAACCTGCCGATTGGTTCACATAAGAAGCATCGGAACCCTGCGTTGTAATTAAAGCATTGCCAGCAACCACAATCAGGGCTCCGTTGTTAATGATGCCTTTCTGGGCCTGCATGGAGCAGGACAGCATCAAAAACGTCCAGAGTAAGAGCAAAAATCTCATCTGTTTACCGATTAATTAGTTGTTTACTCCTGCATCATGGCTTGCTTTGCTTTTCAAGCTGTTCAACCCTCATCTGAAGTTGTTCAATCTGCTTCTGTTGTTCCTTGATGGCTTCCACCAGTACCGGAACCAGTTTGGAGTAGTCAATAGACTTATATCCGTCAGGTCCTTCCCTTACAATCTCGGGCAATACCTGTTCTACCTGCTGGGCAACAAAACCGATTTGTCTTCCTCTGTCAAAGCCTTTATCAGGGAATTCATCCGTCCGGTAATCGAAATTCACTCCCTGCAATTGCAAAACTTTCCCAAGGCTTCCATTCAGGGGCACAATATTTTTTTTCAGACGTATATCAGAACCAGACCAGGTACCTGATGAACACCATGTGGGGCCCCATACAACAAGCCCATAGGTATCATCGGCATCCAGACTAATACCTAACCCATAATATATACTTGCACCGGTATGAATCCCAACATTGGCATTAAAGCGAAGCAGGTTCTGATTGAAATCACCATAGATCAAGGCCGAGGAAGCATCTCCTCCTGCATTGTCAATAATAAGCGTATTGGACGACGTGGTTCCCTGTCCAGCAGAGTATCCGATAAAAATATTTCCTGAACCGGTAGCACCCGAACCGGCCGAAGCCCCGAGATAAACATTGTTGCTTCCGCCAAAATAGCGAAATCCTGCATATTTGCCTATAAACACATTCCTGCTGCCGGTGAATCTGTCCGTTGAATTATCATAGTCACCGCCGGAACCTCCTCCTACAAACACATTGTCTTCACCAGTTGATACGGTATATCCGGCACTGTTACCAACAAACACATTGGTCCGACCTGTATTGTATTTTCCTGCCCTGTAACCAACATAGGTTCCAGCCTGCCAATCTGAAAGAGAATACCCTGCCTGGTAGCCGACAGCTGTAATATAGGAGGCTCCTGAATTGAGATATCCCGCCTGATAGCCCATGTAAGTATTGTAATCACCTGAAGTATTGTTATACCCCGACTGGTAACCAAGAAAAGCATTGTACTGACCACCGTTGTTGGAATACCCGCTCTGATAACCCATAAATACATTATAACCGGATGCCACGTTACTGTATCCAGCCTGATAACCAGCAAACAAATTATTGGCACCGCTTGTAAGCGATTTGCCGGCTTCCTTTCCAATAACTACATTGGAGTTGCCCGTGGTAATACTCTGGGCAGATGATGTTCCTATTGCCACGTTGTCGTAGCCTGTAGTAATACTAGCTCCGGCACTGTTACCAATCAGAATATTATTATCCCCTCCTTGCGTCAATGATCCAAAATTTCCAAGGCCTCCGGCATAAACTCCCATAAAGATGTTATTGTTACCCTTTTTGAAGGCTCCACCTGCAGCTCCTCCAACAAAGGTATTGTAATTACCGCCAATGGTGTTAACACCAGCCAATGTACCAAGATAGGTATTACCGCCTCCGTCAACATTTGATTTACCCGACAGATTTCCGAAAAAAGCATTCGAACTTCCAGTCGTATTACTCATCCCAGACTGATAACCCACAAAGGCATTGTACATTCCGGTAGTATTAGATTTTCCAGACTGGTAACCCATGAATACGTTGTACTTGCCAGTAGTATTGCTGATTCCGCTCTCCTGCCCTATCCAGTAATTTTCAGGAGTAATATTCATGAACGGAGTGGAGGATCCTTTAGTAGGTGTACGTGTTCCTACCGCAAATCCTCCTTTTCCTCCCTTGGAAATTTGTTCTTCCAGAGTAATTCGCACACTATCAGGCGTAACCAGCATAATATCGCCCGTCAGAGCCCCTTTGGAAGGAGACCTCCCTCCGATGGCGAATCCTCCCTTCCCTCCTTTACCCGGTAAATCTTCAATGTAGATTCTTACACCTTGCTCATAAACAACAAAAACAGGTTCACCGTTTCGATTTTTCACAACAAAAAGCGCCGAATCGGCATTCATGGAAGCATCTCCCCGGACTTCAAATTTGCCCTGTGGCGTAGCACTCCCAATTCCAATCCATCCGTTGTCAAGAATTGCCAGATTGGTATTCCCGGTACTATTCTGAAAATAAAAACCATTGCCGGCATTCCGTGTACGAAACTTCATCCCCTGGTTGTCGTAGAAAATATTGCCATAATATCCCCCCGTATTGCTTTCCAGCCGTAAAAAGTTGTCGGGCTGGGTTCCGGTTCCTTTTACATGCAATAATGCAGAAGGCACTGTCTGATTGATACCGATCCTTCCGCTATTATCGACAACCAATGCATTGGAAGGACTTCCATCTGGCGCTGTCAGGCTGGAAACGCCAAACGATAGCAAGCTCACCCAGGATGTGCCGTTGAACATATATACGGCATTTGCTGTAGTATTGAATACAAGCAGGCCCAGGGAGGGAGCGCTGATAGCGTTCATCTGTGCTGAAGTAAGGCGGGGAAGCAAGAAGCCTCTGGAGGTAGAGTTCACATCCAGCATGGCTGAAGCATGCGGATTGTAGCCTTCGACATCGGTTATTGCAACATTCTGCCCCTTTGCTATTTCCAAAGTCATGACGAAGTAACAGAAGACTATTGCAGCGCATGTCGAAGAAGTTAGAAAACGGTAGAAGTTTTTCATATACGGAGTATTGCAGTTTGATTAAAGTTACCCTAAAGGCTTCACATTTTGTTTACCATTCGTAAAAAATTCGGTCTAAACTAATTTAAATACTAAAATACTTGTTTTCAATGCATTAAAACAAGAAATCCTTCAGGAATTCAATTTACATTCAAATAAATATTTTAGATGTTCGTCACATCCAATCGGTTCTTATGGTCAAATTACCCGAAATGATATACATTAGTCAATGTTCTATTACCGTATATGATATTTATTGTCAGAAAAGCGGTCTGTGTTATCCTGATGCATTTCCTGCTGCTTGCCGTCAATGGACAGGGGATCAAGATTTTGGGCGGGAGTGAACAGGCTGTTCTGCTCAAGGAAAACAGAGCAGAAGGAAATGAACTGGTGTTTTTGACTCCTGCATTGCTTCTCGATAACGTCGAGGTTTCAGGACAAACTTATTACAGACTTCATGGCCAGGGCATGGGAAAGGATGATCTTCCGGGAAAGCCATTCTTGCCTGTATTTCATCAGCTAATATCGCTACGGAACATTAAAAACCTGCGCTTCTTCATCGAGGATGACACTATCCTTTACTTGCCTATACGCACAATTCCTCTCCTACCAATACCTCAGCCCGTTTTAAACGGAACTGAAAGCAGATCATCGCTTTTAATCAAGGATATCTTCACATATCAGCAGGATGCATGGTATCCTGACTCAGCACTCGTTACGATTACAGAACAGGGTATTTTGAGCGGAGAGCCCGTTGGACTGCTTACCATCAGGCCTGTATCTTACAATCCAGTGCAGGGTTGCCTGCGTATATTCCGGAAAATTCGGATTCAGGTCGAAGAAAGCTTTGCACCTAAAGAAGGAGTGAGGTTTACTCCAATAATCAATATGCTCCGGCATAAGCTTCATTATTTTAGCCCTCAGCTGAAAGACACTATGACACGGATGCCCATATCTTATGTAATTCTGAGCGATACAATGTTCCGGAAGGTACTGGAGCCATTTGTCAAATGGAAGAAACAAATCGGATACCATGTAACCGTAATCTACAAGGGAGAAGATGGGGTTGGAAATACTGCAGACGCAATGCGTGAAAAACTCAGGGACATTTTCAAAAATTCCTCCGCAGACAATCCTCCACCCTCCTACCTCCTGATTTGCGGAGATCATGAGGTAATTCCTGCCTTTTACGGAAAAACATCAGGGCATCTGACTGATCTCTATTATGCAGAATATGACGGGAACAATGATTACCTGCCGGAAGTCTATTATGGACGCATGTCAGCCCGTACACCTGAACAACTTAAAAGTCAGCTGGATAAGACAATGGAATATGAGAAATGTCTCCTTCCGTCTACAGAGTTTCTTGATACAGCTTTGCTGATAGCAGGGGTGGATTATACCTATGCTCCAACATACGGAAACGGGCAAATTAATTATGCTTCCACAAATTATATTAATTCCTCCAACGGATTGTTTGCTCAAGTATTTCTTCATCCCGAATCAGGCTTCCGTCGCGATTCCATTCTACAGCTGATGAACCGTGGAGTAGGGTTTATCAACTATACCGGGCACGGCGAAGATGACCGCTGGATGAATCCTTACATTAATACAGCCGACCTGGATTCACTGAAAAACTGGCATAAATATCCTGTGATAATTACCAATGGCTGCAGGACCAATGCATTCGGCTATGAAATAAGTTTCGGCGAGGCACTTCTTCGTCCGGCCGGCAGAGGCGCTGTGGGCCATATCGGAGGAACCAACGACACCTACTGGGATGAAGACTATTATTGGGCGGTGGGAGTTGGTGAAATAACGGCTCATCCCGAATTTGAAAGTACTTCAGCTGGGGCATTTGACCGATTGTTCCATACGCATGGAGAGGATATCACTGAGTGGTACACGACTCTGGGGCAGATCATCTTTGCCGGCAATCTGGCAGTCATGGAAAGCGGATCATCACGAACCCGATATTACTGGGAAGTTTACCATCTTCTGGGCGATCCCTCTCTTATGGTTTACCTGCGCAAACCAGACCCCCAGACATGTATTTATCCCGAATCCCTTCCGGAAGGACTTAGCAGTCTGTCTCTTCTCGCTGAACCAGAGGCTTATGCCTCACTGAGTCTGAACGGAGAACCACTTGATGCCACAAGCACCGGGAAACAGGGTCTTGCGACCTTTTCATTTGAACCGTTGCATGCAGGCGATACGGTAACTATCTTTATCAGTAAACCAAACAAGAAACCTATCATTGCCGGGATTCCGGTTAACAGCCTTTCAGGTGCCTATATTGTATATACCGGCGACACGCTTAACGAACTGCAAGCCGTTTCCAACAACCACACGGCCGAATGCAGCGAAATCCTCTCTATGGGAATTCGCATCAAGAACATTGGAAAAGTTGGAGCAACTGACCTGAAACTCACACTAAACACAAAAGACAGTCTGCTTCAGGTAACTGATTCTGTCCTGTTGATCAATTCCATTTTGGCCGGACAGGAACTTACTTCAGATACTGGTTTTCAAATCCGGGTTTCGGATATTGTGCCCAACAATTATACTGTATCAATGCAACTCACAGCATCAGGCGCAGCCGGGTCATGGTCATCCCTGTTCCCGATTACACTTTACGCACCCAAACCCGAAATTTACCGGATTATTTATGACGACAGTGAAACAGGTAACAGAAATTATTCACCCGATCCAGGCGAACATTTCTCCCTGAAGGTTCTTGTGACCAACACCGGAAACAGTCAGATGAACTCCTGGCCATTTTCTATTACTGCACTAAATGACGGAGTAACGTTTCTCTCTCAGACAATTACGGTACCATCACTTCCTTCAGGCGATTCTATCATACTGACCACCGGGAGTATTGTCGATAAAAACCTTTCAGGAGGAGATACTGTCCAGTTTCAGGTTACTTCCGGCGTGAATGGATACCCTGCTGAAAAGACGCTTGCTGTTTTCACAGGTGGCATCAGCGATGACTATGAATCGGGATCACTACATCATTTGCCTTATGCAATGGGAGGAGATACCGGGTGGATGCCTGACACCTGGATGCCCTATGCAGGTGGCTACTGTGCCAGATCAGGAATAACGGGCGATTCGAAATCCTCCGTTTTGCAAATCCGGGTATTTTATCCTGATAACGGAAAAATTGCCTTTGCCTATCGCGTGTCATCAGAACAAGGTTATGATTTCTTTGATTTTTTAATAGATGAGGAGAAAATTCTCCGTAAAAGCGGTACTATTCCATGGACCATGGTATCATGGCCAATAAGCCAGGGATGGCATACCTTTACATGGAGATACAGCAAAGACAATAATACCAGCCGGGGAAAGGATGCTGCATGGATTGACAATCTGCTGATGGTGCCCGCCATTACCGATACCACAGTCAATCTGCGCCTCGCTGAAATACTAAGGCCAGCAAAAGATTCTTCCTGGGGGGAATTCGTCCATCCAGTGATCCGAATTCTTAACCAGAGCCAGGTATCCATTAATAATCCAACAGTTTATGTATCGGTCAACAACGGAGAGCCTGAGATTGCCGAAACTGGACTGGATTTTCCGCCCGGAAATTATTACGACTTTGAATTTCCTCAGCCTATTAAGCTCACCGCCACCGGTGATTATCTCCTTACTGCATGGCTTAGCCATCCTGGAGACGCCTTCCCGCAGGACGACACGTTACAGGTAACTTTCAAAAGAACTGGTTTTACGCCGCCGGTCGATACCACACCCTTCGCCATCTGGCCCGTACCAGTTTCTCAAATTTTATATGTATCCACCACCGGACAAAACGAAAAACTGCAATTCAATGTCATAAGCATTTCCGGAAAAACTATACTGGCAGGAAATCTCCCTGAAGACTGCTTTTCCTGTCCAATTTATGTCGGAAATCTTTCTAACGGGATTTATCTTTTACGACTAAAAAGCCTGCAGGGAAAAACACTGAAGAACAAATACTTTGTTGTACAGCATTAAACTTCTAACTGTTTTTGACTTAGAAATACCTTACCAATGCTGACGGAGCTGTGCAACCCGACATTTCCAGCACTTTGTCCATCGGCAGGTTTTTCAATTTTAACCGGTTAAGAAAAGTACGCCGGGCAGTTTCCATGGTAATCATTTTCCATAATGGAAAAACCTTAACTTGCGGCTCTCCCAACTTATGTCGAATTTGGGTAACATTTCTTTGCAGTCCAGCTTTCCGGGCACCACTGCGAAGCATTTTATTCAATTTTGCCTGGTAGATGCGACCATAAAAGCCATTGACAAGAAAAGAAAGAAAAAGTTGAATAGTGTCTTTTTCATTTTCTGAAAGATAAATATTTCTTTCCTTTTTCCCCGGCACGTGAAGTACTGCATCTGAAATAGAGTTTCTGTTCAAATGACGGATTTCTTCAGCCCGCATGCCCGTATAGCAGACTGAGAGAAGAAGAATCACCTCCGGATCCTTGGGATAACTTTTAACGAACCCCTCCAATCTGGTTAAATCCTCTTCAGAAAGACAGGTTAACTCGTTCCCATCATATCCGACTGGGTTTAGTAATTCATGAATGTCGTGTCCGTGAATTTCTGTCCTGTACCCATGCATTCCAGCCCATTCCAGAAATGAACCCAGCATTCTGAAATATGTCGAAACGGTTTGGTCACTCTGATCGATGACATGCAACAGATAGGAACGGAAGGAAGTTAGGAAAGAGGTATGAATCCCAGAAAGAGTCAATATTCCGCCTGACACCGAAGAAAATTTTTCCAGTAAGCCCATCAGGGATTTCCACTTCCGAACGGTCGAAAGCGTATATCCCTTACTTTTTTGCTCAAGAAAGTTCAGAAAGGCTTCATGAAAGTCAGTTTGTCTTCGGGCAATTTCTTCCTTCAGAAGCTTCTGAAAGGTTTTTCTGTATTCCAGTACAGACGGATTTTGAATACAGATTGCTTTTATCGATTGTTCTACTATGTCAAGATATCCATTGATCAGGGAAGCTCCGGGAACCAGCCCGGAAACCCTTCCCGACTTCCTGTCCCAATTTTCCACTTGTACTTCCCTGTTCAAACTGAATACACGAACTTTTTTTCCACATCTAACCCTGCAATAAATCTTTTTTGTACCCTTTTTGGATGGTATGTTGGAAGAATATAGTAAAATGCAG
>CAZJQN010000080.1:0-13548 GCA_964548125.1 uncultured Bacteroidales bacterium
GAAAAAATCTTGTCCAGGGTCGTTCGCTTCTGGAAATGCTTGAAAACTCAGTCAAAAAATATCATACAAAAATTCTCACTGCCGCAGAAGTTATCGAAGAACTTATCAATCTGGCAAAAGAAATTAAAGAGATGGATAAAGAGCCGCAGAAACTGGGATTATCTGAGCATGAATATGCATTCTATACCGCTGTGGCAAGCAACGAAAGTGCTCGAGAACTAATGGGTAAAGAGAGACTCAGCGAACTGGCAGTTGTTATCTATCAGAAAGTCAGAGAAAATGTTACTATCGATTGGAACATTAAAGAAAGTGTTAAAGCAAAGCTCAAGGTAATTGTTAAACGTATATTGAGGCAATATGGATATCCACCTGACATGCAAATGCTTGCAACAGAGACAGTTCTTAAGCAAGCTGAGCTGATTGCTATTGAACTGACAAGTGCCGCTTAAAATAATCACCACAAATGTTTCATCTCCAAGTTTTGCTTACCGCCCAATAAAAATTGGTGCAATATATATTGAAAAAGCACAAACAATCATCAATATTTATAATTGAGTCAAATTATCAATGGTGTCATCCGGGCATTAAAAGAAAACGTATATTTACCCATTACCCAATCAATTAAAAAACATGAAACCACACGTTTACATTAGCATGATCATCATTCTGGTTATAATGGCTTCCTGCAAGGAAGTCGGCACGGTACATTATAAAATCAGGTTTACAACGGATGAAATTGCTCCACCCGATAAGTCGCTGAAAAGCGCACAATCGACTCAGGGTGATTTATATACCAATTTCGGTGATTACATCACAAGTTTAACACCCACAAGGTTTGTAGCTAAAATATGGACGATTGGTTATTGCGACAGAGTGACTGTTCCCAACACTAACGATGCCCAGGTACTGCAATATATCGACGGGAATCCTTCCCATGTGCCGGCTGACGACTCTTCGAGATTTGTCGATTTTTCTAATAATGTTACTGTAACTTTTGACCATCCTGTTATGTTTGGCAGATTAAGAGATGGTATCCTGGAAGATAAAAACATCGATTTCATCTATTTTTATTTTCTGCCATTTTATCTCTATCAGGAGATACCCTTACCCGCTGAATATGAAGGTGTTTCACTGGATGCGTTAAATCAGTCAGATAATGCTACGGTGGAGAATAATATCCTTAAAACCCGTCACAGTCTGCTTCTGCATCCGGTATTCCCGAATCAGCCGCCCACTTTTGAAGTCTATTTTTATTTCGGGAACACCGACAGTACATTCGTAGTAAATCCCAACCATGAAGAAGTGCCGTTATCAGAAAACAACCCGATAATGTATCCATCAACACGAACGTTAATCGTTCGTAGCAACAAGTATGTCAGCACTACGTACCATGCACCTGCTGAAGGAGAAACCATCACCTTGAGCGGGGTTGTAAGTTTCAATACAACTGATTTAATTCAGGTTTATGCCGGTGCTGACAATCAGCCCTATACGGCTGACGATATTTTTGTTTATGCTCCAAAATTCTGGGAAAGGATAGCTTCCAGGTTAGATATTGAATAATTCTCCTTTGCAAAAAAATTTCTGCGTGAGACCTGAGTTCGCCGGTAAATGCTAACTATTGGTTACTCAGTGTTGATAAAAAAAGCGGCAAGACCTTTTATGGTTTTGCCGCATAAGTATAAGCTCTATAGTGTTATTTCACTTCTTCGAAGTCAACGTCGGTTACTTCGCCGTCCTGTGATTTACCGCTGCCGGATTGTGTTCCGCCTGTGTAGGCCTGTTGCTGTCCGGCTTGAGCTCCTCCGGAAGCTGCCCGGTACATTTCTTCCGAAGCCGCCTGCCAGTATGTATTCAGTTCGGCTGTAGCCCTGTCGATTGCATCGAGATCCTGATTTTTATGTGCATCTTTCAGCGAACTCAGAGCCTTTTCAATATTGCCTTTCTTATCGGCAGGCAATTTATCGCCAAATTCCCTGAGCTGTTTTTCAGTCTGGAAAATCAGACTGTCGGCCGCGTTAAGCTTGTCAATCCGTTCGCGGGCTTTACGGTCAGCTTCTTCATTGGCTTTGGCTTCGTTTTTCATCCGTTCGATTTCAGCATCTGTCAGACCTGAGGAAGCCTCAATGCGGATGCTCTGCTGTTTGCCCGTAGCCTTGTCTTTGGCGGTCACATTCAGAATGCCGTTGGCGTCGATGTCGAAGGTAACTTCAATTTGCGGAATGCCACGTGGTGCGGGTGGGATACCATCGAGGTGGAAACGGCCAATGGTCTTATTCTGAGAGGCCAGCGGACGTTCTCCCTGCAATACGTGGATTTCAACCGACGGCTGATTGTCTGAAGCGGTTGTGAACACCTCCGTCTTTTTGGTGGGAATGGTGGTGTTGGCTTCAATCAGCTTGGTAAATACACCTCCCATAGTCTCGATACCCAGGCTGAGAGGAGTAACGTCGAGCAGCAATACATCCTTCACTTCTCCGGTAAGCACTCCACCCTGGATAGCAGCACCTACAGCCACAACTTCATCGGGGTTGACGCCTTTGCTGGGAACGCGCCCGAAGAAATTTTCAACCAGTTTCTGAACAGCAGGAATACGGGTTGAACCTCCTACCAGAATAACCTCATCAATGTCGGAAGGTTTAAGTCCGGCATCGGCCAGGGCTTTGCGGCAGGGCTCAATGGTTGCCTGGAAAAGCCTGTCGGCCAGTTTTTCGAACTGGGCACGGGTAAGCGTTTTTACCAGGTGTTTCGGAATACCATTCACCGGCATGATATAGGGAAGATTGATTTCGGTTGTTGTGGTGCTTGAAAGCTCAATCTTAGCCTTTTCAGCCGCTTCTTTGAGACGCTGAAGCGCCATTGGGTCTTTCCGAAGGTCCACGCCTTCTTCCTTCATAAACTCCTCGGCAAGCCAGTCAATGATTACCTGATCGAAGTCATCACCTCCAAGGTGGGTATCACCGTTGGTGGATTTTACTTCGAAAACACCATCTCCCAGTTCGAGGATGGAAATATCAAAGGTGCCACCGCCCAGGTCGTAGACGGCAATCTTCATATCTTTGTTTTTCTTATCAAGACCGTAGGCCAGTGCAGCTGCCGTAGGCTCATTGATGATACGCCGTACATTCAGCCCGGCAATTTCACCGGCTTCCTTTGTCGCCTGACGCTGTGAGTCGCTGAAATAGGCGGGAACCGTTATAACAGCTTCCGTTACTTCATGGCCAAGATAATCTTCAGCCGTTTTCTTCATTTTCTGAAGAATCATAGCTGAAATTTCCTGGGGTGAATAAAGTCTGCCCATGATCTTGACCCGCGGTGTGTTATTTTCGCCACGTACCACTTCAAACGGCACTCTCTGGATTTCCTTGGTAACCTGATCATATGTTTCTCCCATAAAACGTTTTATGGAGAATACCGTATTCTTGGCATTGGTAATAGCCTGCCGTTTGGCCGGATCACCCACCTTACGCTCCCCGTTCTCCAGGAAGGCAACAACCGACGGTGTAGTACGCTTCCCTTCGTTATTGGGAATAACCACTGGTTCATTTCCTTCCATAACGGCCACGCATGAGTTGGTGGTTCCTAAATCGATTCCTATAATTTTGCCCATGTTATTGTTTTTTTGTTTTTAGTTCGTTTTTGCTTTCCTCCTGATTAATCAATGTTTGTGCCAATCAGTATCGGGCATGAAATTGTGCCAGTAAAGTCTTTATTTTCTGCCGTTTTTAGAAATCTATGACAAAACGTCAGTTAGTATTTGGCATGGTTTGAACGATGAAATGCAAACTCTTTTGTAGCTTTGCTCAGATATTTTCAAAAAAAATTCTGTTTATGGCTGTTTTTGACACAGTAAGGAAGGTTACAACCCATGTTCTGTATGAGATGAAGGTTAGAGGGGAAAAAATTGCTATGCTGACGGCGTATGACTATACCTTTGCAAAAATTCTTGACAGGGCAGGGGTTGACATCATTCTTGTGGGGGATTCTGCCTCCAACGTAATGGCAGGGCATATGACCACGCTTCCCATTACGCTTGACCAGATGATTTATCATGCTGCGTCGGTGGTAAGAGGGGTACAGCGTGCCCTCGTTATTGTGGATCTTCCTTTTGGCACATACCAGGGCAACTCGCTTGAAGCCCTGCAGTCTTCCATCCGGATCATGAAAGAAACAGGAGCGGGAGGGGTAAAACTCGAAGGAGGAAGCGAGGTGAAAGAATCGGTGATGCGCATTCTATCGGCCGGTATACCGGTAATGGGCCATCTGGGCCTCACTCCACAGTCGATTCACAAGTTCGGAACCTATACGGTGCGCGCCCGTGAGAAAGCAGAGGCAGAGAAGCTGGTAAGCGATGCCATTTTGCTTGAAGAGCTGGGTTGCTTTGCTATCGTACTGGAAAAAATCCCTGCTGTTCTGGCGGCCGAAGTTGCGTCAAAAGTCAGGATTCCCATAATCGGTATCGGTGCCGGACCGAAAGTTGATGGTCAGGTGCTGGTACTTCACGATATGCTGGGTTTAACCACGGAATTCTCACCCCGATTCCTGCGACGCTACCATAATTTATACGATGAAATTACCGGTGCGGTGAAAGCTTATATTAGCGACGTCCGCAGTCTTGATTTTCCCAACGAAAAGGAACAATACTGACCGTGGAAATACTTTACGAAGACAATCATCTGATTGCCGTCAACAAATCGGAACCCATACCTGTTCAGCAGGACCCTTCAGGAGATGAACCCCTGGAGGACAAAGTAAAAAAATACATTGCTGAACGGTATAAGAAAAAAGGAAATGTTTTCCTCGGAATTGTACACCGGATTGACCGTCCGGTGACCGGCGTTGTGCTTTTTGCCCGCACCAGCAAGGCTCTTGAACGGATGAATAAACTGTTTGCCGGTCGTGAAGTTACAAAGTTATACTGGGCAATTGTCAAAAATGCCCCCCCTGCTGATGAGGGTGTGCTGGAACATTATATTTTGCGGAATAGCAAACAGAACAAGTCATACGCCCATGAACATGCCGTGCCGGGCTCAAAACCTGCCCGCCTCCGGTATAAAGTTCTGGCCAGATCAGACCGGTACTACCTTATTGAAATTGACCTCGAAACCGGCAGGCATCACCAGATACGCTGCCAGCTGGCTAAAATAGGATGTCCCGTAAAAGGAGATCTGAAGTACGGAGCGGAGCGTTCCAATCCTGACGGAGGAATCAGCCTCCATGCGCGTTCCCTTTCGTTTATCCACCCGGTTGCAGGTACCCGTGTGGAGATTATTGCCCCTCCTCCGGTTGATCCGCTTTGGGATTTTTTTGTAAGTACCCTGAAGTAATCATCCGGCAAAATCTGCTTGTCTGGAGGAATCAGATAGAAAAATGCTCTGGCTTGTGATAAATATTGACGGGTTGTGAGTAAAATTTTTAACAGGGGAGTCTTCTCCGAAGGCTGATTCATTAGATTTGCAGAAAAAATTGTGTACCGTACAGCATTTGTTTTTCTGGTTGTTTTTCTTTTGTTTTCCGGCAATGCCAGGGGGCAGAAAAGCCGGATGACTCTGGAAGAGTATATTAAAGCCTACAGGGATTTTGCGATCGAAGAAATGAACCGGAGCGGGGTTCCGGCATCCATAACCCTGGCGCAGGCCATTCTGGAGTCTGACTGCGGAAACAGTACTCTGGCCAGGAAAGCTAACAATCATTTTGGCATAAAGTGCCATAAAAATTGGGATGGTAAGACCCATTTCCATGACGATGATAAACCGAACGAATGTTTTCGCAAGTATGAGTCGGTTCTTGAATCATACAGGGATCACAGCGATTTTCTGAAAAACACTCCCAGGTATGCCGATCTGTTCCGTCTGAGGCCTGATGATTATAAAGGCTGGGCCAGGGGGCTAAAAAAGGCAGGATATGCCACCAGCCCCACTTACGCTGAACAGTTGATCCGGATCATTGAAGAAAATCATCTGCACCAGTATGATCTTGCCACTATACCCAAAAAGAAGCGTGAACCCGGCGAGATAAAAGCTCCTGTTCCCGTTCAGCCGGAAACGGAAGCGGAATTTACTGTAGATATTCTACCCCACAGGGTATATGTGCGTAACCGAACCGATTATATTATTGCCAGGGAAGGGGATACCTATGAGAAAATTACCAACGAAATGAACCTGATGCCCTGGGAACTGGCTTTGTTCAACGACATGGATAAGGAAACCCCTATTAACAAGGGAGATGTTCTCTACCTCGAGCCAAAGCGTAACCGGGCAGAGAGGGGCTTTGACGTGCATGTGGTTGAAAAGGGAGAAACTATGCACCTTATTTCGCAGAAATATGCAATAAAACTGAGGCAGTTATATCGTTTGAATCGTATGGAGGAAGGAACGGAACCTGCCGAAGGAGAGCGTATATTCCTGCGCCACCGCAGAAAGACTGATGATGTGGTCAGGACGGTTGTTCCGAATCAAAACGGAGAGCAGAAGGGTCCTGGATCCCTCTGAGGAATTCAATTGCTGAGAGCTTTTTCCGGCCTTCAGCCTGAAGGGATAGTATATCAATTAATCCGTCAGGCACAGCAGCCTTCAGAAATGTTTTTCCATCAGTTACCAGCGTTCCGGGTCTAAATGAATGCGCTTCGTGGAGAAATGAGGCGAGATAGATTTTTATGCGTGCTTTACCCTGCGGAAGTATCCATGTTGTGTAGGCTCCAGGCAACGGGCTCAATCCTCTGATGAGGTTGACCACTTCCTGTCCGGGCCTGTCCCATCGGATACGACACATTTCTTTGGTGATTTTTGGGGCGGTATGCAGTATTTGGTTTGGATGGATGAATTCTTCCTGGCTGCGGGCAACATACCGGCCGGATGCAATAAGTTCTACTGTTTTCAATACAAGACCGGCACCCAGTTCTTTCAGCCTGTCGTGCAGTTCGCCGGCTGTTTCCTGCGGGCCGATATAGGTTTCTTCCTGCAGAATAATTTTTCCTGTATCAAGGTTATCATCAATAAAAAACGTAGTGAGGCCGGTTTTGGTTTCTCCGTTGATAATGGCATGGTTGATAGGAGCAGCACCACGGTAATCGGGCAGGAGAGAGGCATGCAGGTTGACTGTGCCATGAGGAGGGATTTTCCAGACTTCCGCCGGGAGCATACGAAATGCAACCACAAGGAAAAGATTGGGACACAGGTTGCCCAGGTTTCTAAGAAACTCCGGATCTTTCAGTCGCTCAGGCTGAAGCACCGGTATGCCTGCCTTCATAGCTGCCAGTTTAACGGCTGACGCCTGTGGTTGAAGTCCTCTGCCAGAGGGCTTGTCAGGTACAGTAACCACTGCCGGTACGTTCCAGCCATTCTGGATCAAAGCCTCCAGTGAGGGAACGGCAAACTCCGGAGTGCCCATGAATACAATCCGAAACGAATCGCGATTCATCATGCAATTACTGCTTTCCGTTTTCGTTGGGATAATAGCGGACGAGGTTCAGGAAATGCCCCATCTTGTCGCGTTTGGTTTCAAGATAAAATTTGTTGTGTGGATTGGGTGGCACTTCAATGGGCACGTTTTCAACAATTTTCAGTCCATACCCTTCCAACCCGGCTCGTTTTATGGGGTTGTTTGTCATCAGCCGGATATTTTTAAGGCCAAGCAGGTGCAGGATATTTGCTCCCACACCGTAATCGCGTTCATCGGCATTGAATCCAAGATCAAGATTTGCTTCCACAGTATCACGGCCTTCCTCCTGCAATTTATAGGCCTTGATTTTATTGAACAGGCCAATACCTCTTCCTTCCTGATTCATATAGAGCAGAACACCCTTTCCTTCTTTTTCAATACGTTTCATGGCTTCATGCAGCTGGTCACCGCAGTCACAGCGGTACGAGCCGAATATGTCACCTGTCATGCAGGAAGAGTGTACCCTCACCAGCACCGGTTCATCGGGTTCCCAGTGGCCTTTAATAAGAGCAATGTGTTCAAGCCCATTTGATTTCTGCAGGAAAGGAATCAGTCTGAAGTCGCCATACCGGGTAGGCAGGTTTACTTCCACACCCTTGATGACAATGCTTTCGCGGGCAAGCCGGTAAGCAATCAGGTCCTTAATGGTAATAATTTTGATGTCGAAGCGCCGGGCAATTTCCATTAGCTGGGGAAGGCGGGCCATAGTTCCGTCTTCATTCATGATCTCAACCAGGGCACCCCCTTCCAGCAAGCCGGCCAGGTGGGTGAGGTCAACAGCAGCTTCGGTATGACCTGCCCTTCGCAGAACACCTTTTTGTTTGGCTTTGAGTGGAAAAACGTGTCCCGGCCGGGCAAGGTCTTCGGGTTTTGTCTTAGGGTCAACAAGGGCCCTTATGGTTTTTGCTCTGTCGGAGGCTGAAATTCCTGTAGTTACTCCGTTTCCGATCAGATCAACAGAAACCGTGAATGCGGTCCGGTGCAGGGCTGTGTTCCGGCTGGTCATCAATTCCAGTTCGAGCTGTTCGCAGCGTTCTTCAGGTAACGCAACACAAATCAAACCACGCCCGTGCATGGCCATGAAATTGACCATCTCTGGCGTGATTAGCTCAGCTGCTACAATAAAATCCCCTTCGTTTTCACGATCTTCATCGTCAACCACAATAACCGGCTTGCCCTCCCGTATATCGGCAACGGCTTCCTCAATGGTATTGAGTTTAATTCCGGTTTCCTGACTGGTGACGTTTTGTTGGTTGCCACACATTGCTATGAATACCTTTTAAAAAATGAATACAACCTGCTGCAAGTGCCAGGTTCGATACCATAAAATGATTTAGGAAGCGCAAAGGTACAATATGTATCCCGAATTTCCTGAGCAAAAAGTCGGCCAGAGTAAGAACGATGGCAGCCAAAACGATCAGGAAGACTATCTGGTAGAAAACTCCTTGCCGGAACAGAAACAGAGACGACAATAGCACGAGAACAATCCAGAATGGTCCGAGCCAGCGAAGAAATTTATGGGCAAAAAAGCATAATGCCCTTGCTCCCCGGGAAGGAAGCAGCATATTTCTGAAATATTTCAAATTCTGAAAGTTGCCTGCAGCTATCCTTGTTTTTCTTCGGAATTCAACCCATGGATCGTTTGACACGTCTTCGGTTACGTGCGACGTCAGGCTGTTAATGGCATAAAATCCCTGCTGCAAAACATGCATGTTGATGAAAAAGTCATCGACCAGAAAGGTATCAGGAACAGGAATAAAGAGTTCTTTTCTTACGGCAAAACAGCCGCCGAAGGGCCCCATCATACAGCCCCAGACGGTGCTTTCAAGGTGTTTGACCTTGACTTCCCAGGCAATGTAAGCATGTTCCTGACGTGAGATGCCTTTCTCATCAATTCCCCGGTGCAGCATATGCGAATCAACAAGGCCTGTACGCGGATCTTTAAACGAAGCCACAAGTTCTGTCAATGTGTCAGTATGAAATATGACATTGGCATCGGTAAATACAAGGATATCGCCATGTGCCTGTTCCGCCAGAGCATTGATGATTCGTACTTTTCCCATCCTCTGTGAAAAGAAGAAGGGTCGGAAGGAAGGATATTTTTGCCTTGCACTTTCAAGTATTTCATTTGTAAGGTCGGTTGATGCATCAGAACCGGCAAGAAATTCAATTTTGTCAGCAGGATAGGTTGTGCGGTAAACGCTTTCAATCTTTTCTTCCAATACATCCTGTTCATTATAGGCCGCCATGATGATAGAAATCCCGGGCATCCGGTCACCTGGCCCGAATTTTTGGACGTCTATTCGCCTGAAGCGGGAGATGAGGAAAAGAAATGCCGGGAAAAGAAGGTACGTAATAAGCAGAGCGCTGAGGCCAAACCAGAATATCAGAATAGGAATCATGCCGTATGGCTTTTGTAGAATGCAAGAAGTCTCCCGGTTAGGTCTCTGTTGTTAAAACGGCTAAATACCAGCTGACGGGCAGCCATTCCGGTTTGGGTAAGCCGTGATGGCTGGACAGCAAGGGTATGGATGGCATCAATAAAGTCTTCTGCCGTTTGGGCATGAAAGAGTTCTCTGCCTTCAACTGCAGGGATACCTTCTGTGCCGAGCTCGGTGGAGATAACCGTTTTCCCCATTGCCATGGCCTCAATGATTTTGACCCGTATGCCACTGCCGGTAAACAGTGGAACCACCAGAATATTCTTGTCGTGCATAAAGTCGCGCGAGGAAGGTACTTCTCCGTGAAATACCACCGGGTAGCGCTTCAGTCTCTTCTGCAGGTCAGGAGCAGCATTCCTGCCTGCAATATGAAATACCAGATGCGGAAATTTCTTTTTTATTTTGGCCCATACCTCTTCAAGAAACCATAATAGGCCACTGACATTGGGCTGCCAGTCAAGTGCGCCGATGTAAAACAATGACGGTGGGTCTGTTTGAAAATCGGGCTCGGGATAATCCCCGGGGTCAATGCCATACGGAATGATTTCCATGGGCTTTTCGTTACCATATTTTTCGAAGAAACCCGCATCACGTTCGGTAATGGTTACCAGAAGATCATACTGATTGATGGCAGAAATTTCCATACGGCGCAGACGACTGGCAAGGATTCCGGTGTAGGCCTTTTTTAGCAGCGACTGCTCCTGATGAAACTTACGGAACCAGATTTCCGACTCAACATTGTGTGCCCTGAGAACAACAGGGGTGGAGGTGCAGGATCGTATCTCCGGAAGATAGGGGGTCAGATAAAGTCCTTCCAGCTGGATGATATCGAATTTTCTTTCGCTGAGAAGATGGCGTAATTTTTTTGAAAACGCCGGCACAACAAACCGTTCAGCGTTGTATGGCATGCGGCTGAAAAACAGGTTGAACAATGCCTTGTGGAACCGGATATCGGTATTGACAAAGACAGTCCGGAAATCGGCCATTTTTTTTACCGATTCCGGTAGTTTTTCCTCTTCATAAAAGTGTTTGGAGGTATTCATGGCCAGCATGGTTACTTCATGTCCGAGTTCAGAAAAACCCCTGGTAAGGGCAAGGGTAGCCAGAGCACCTCCGTCATTTGGCGGCCAGGGAAATTTTATGGAAAGCTGAAGAATGTTCATCCGGCAGAATTTTCTTCTTCCAGTTTAAGTGCGATCATAATTTTACGAACAAACCGGGTGTAAGTGTCCACATTGAGTATAGCTGAATCGGATGTAGCCTTGTAAGTGAGGTATATACCAAGGGGGAGAAGGAGGGCTGATCAGATCCTCATTCCTTCGGCAGCCGGAATCAGATTTTCCCGCACCATTTTTTCACCGATCAGGGAAATCACATAATAGACTACAAAAAACAGCACCGATATAACCACAGGCATTCCCAGTCCGCCCTTACGAATAATGGCGCCGAGCGGGGCTCCGATAAAGAAAAAAATCAGACAGGCAAACGACAGAGTGAACTTCCGGTGCCATTCAATTTCATGGCGGCGAATACGCTTGATTTTATTATAAAAGGTTTCTTTCTGCGACGAAATGTAGCTCTGGGCTGTACGTGCCAGACTCAGAGCCTGTGTAATAACCATTTTTTTATCTGGCAGTGGCAGGGTATCGTAAACACTATCGGGGTAGAATTTTTTCAACGTGAGGGGTGGGTTCTTAAGGAAGAGGGTATCACCCTCTTTCCTTTTTCTTACCATAAAGTCGTTTCTAAAATAATTTACAGCAAGCAGGTCTTTGTAAAAAACCTGCCGGTTCAGTTCGTAATCCCGATGAAGAGAATCCCTTGCCTTTGAAAGTTGTTTGAGATTCATCATCTGGTAGCCACCTTTGAAGAGATTTTCGTCAGTTCGATTAAAGCCAAAACCGCTGAGTGAAAGAATAAGTTCCTGCTGCTGGAAATAGTCCATCCGGTGAGGATAGGTTTTATGGCTGCGGCTTCGTGTTTCGTCTTCCAGTTCGTTATAGCTGTAGCCGCTATACAGGATGAAAATCAGATTGCTGTCAGGAGTCATTTTCATTAAACCGGAGTCGGCTGTGGTAACACTAATGTTGCCTTTTCCTGCCGTGTGATCATAAATTTTAATGTTATACAATTTGTTGGTGCGGGGATCCTTGCGTCCTACCTTGATACTGTAACCGTCAATTCCGTTATAGAAAATTCCTTCAGTAATTTGAAAAGCCGGTCGTTTCTGCCGGATATCATATAGCAGGGCTCTCATCTTCAGATTGGCGTAGGGCATAACGTTGTTGGAGAAAAAGAAAGCCAGAATGCTGATGCCGGAAACGAGAATAATAAGAGGAGACATGATCCTCTGCAGGGAGATGCCGGCCGATTTGAGGGCTGTCAGTTCATAGTTTTCGCCCAGGTTTCCGAAGGTCATAAGGCTGGCCAGCAGAATGGCCAGGGGTAAAGCCATGGGAACAAGGCTGGTTGACGTGTAAAGCAGAAGCTCGGCAATTATTCCGGCCGAAAGACCTTTTCCAGCGAGTTCGTCAATGTACTTCCATAAAAACTGCATCAGAAGAAGGAAAATAACTATGAAGAATGTAAGGAAAAGCGGGCCGATGAACGACATCAACATAAACTTATGAAGCCGCTTGATACGCATGCAGAGAAATTTCAATTACTGATGCCTGCAAAAGTACTTTTTTTTGTCAATCTGATGGTAGAGTTTAGCGCAGTGTCAGGTCGGCCCATTTTTAGAGGCCTATAACATGCTTCAGGCGCGCAATCTGCATATTCCAGAGTTCAATGGCATCGTCTTTATCCTGTTCTTCCGCATAATCGATAACAATCAGGGCGACATCGCCGGTAAGCTGATCCTGACGAATTCGAAATTCAAAAAAACAGTTTTCACATCCTTTTTCGAGCCAGCGAAAGCGGATATATCTGTTTTCTTTCTGAGCCAATATTTCTGCACTTTGCTGTGAACCTTTCCAGAGAAATGTAAATACCTTACCTTTCAGGTTGACATCGTCGGCAAACCATTCCGATAATCCGCCGGGTGTACTTAAACGGGGATATAAAAACGAGGGAGAAACGTTGAGGGTATATTCCAGTTCAAAGCGCTTTTTCATTGAGTGATAGAAAAATGTACGTTTCAATATGTTGCAATATAGTAAAAAAAGTTCATCGACCAAATTTTGGGTGAAAGGAGCCAAAATTAGTGGGTAAATAAAATATAATATGTTGTATTTTAGTAAAATACATAAAATAATCAATAGAAATAGACCAAAAATGAAAAAAATGTATATTTGCAGTCCTGAAAAAAAACGTTATTCTGATTCGCAACAGAAGAAAAAAGAGAAGACAGGAGGACCGGATCAGCAAATTATATACTATGTTCCGGTAGCTTATGGAATCTAATTTGAGTGCAGGGTTCATTGAAATTGAAAATAGTGAAGTTCCGATAAATTGGGACAGCTGGTTAGAGCGTCCCGATCATAGATCGGGAAGGTCGCCGGTTCGAAGGGATAGAAGATATTTCGTCGAGATAGATCGGGACAATTGGTTAGAGCGTCCCGATCATAGATCGGGAAGGTCGCCGGTTCGAAGGGATAGAAGATATTTCGTCGAGATAGATCGGGACAATTGGTTAGAGCGTCCCGATCATAGATCGGGAAGGTCG
>CAZJQN010000080.1:13648-15908 GCA_964548125.1 uncultured Bacteroidales bacterium
TTTTAGGTATGCGATATTACGTGTACATATTATACAGTCCGTCACTTGACAGGTACTATGTAGGTCATACTCACAATCCGGAGGAGAGATTGAAGGAGCACAATGCGGGTGCAACAACTTCGACAAGGCGAGGGAGGCCCTGGAATTTGGTCTACATTGAGCCTTATGAAAACAAGACGGATGCGATAAAGAGGGAAATGGCGATAAAAAAGATGAAGAGCAGGAAATACATTGAGCAGTTGATAACAAAAGCACAGATGGTTAGAGCGTCCCGATCATAGATCGGGAAGGTCGCCGGTTCAATCCCGGCTCTCGCTACAAGGAAAAGCCATGGTACGAAGTGCCAGGGCTTTTTTATTTTACACATGTGAGCTTGCTAACAAAGCGGTAAAATAAAAAAGCCCTGAGCAATCCGTCGGTTGACGGATTGGCTGGCTTTTCCTTGTAAAGCAATTCAAAAGGGAATCACGACACGAATGTGTCGTAATCCCGGCTCTCGCTACAAAAAGAGTTCAGAGGAGAAGACACTGAACTCTTTTTTTTATTTTTAGGTATGCGATATTACGTGTACATATTATACAGTCCGTCACTTGACAGGTATTATGTAGGTTATACTCGCAATACGGAGGAGAGATTGAAGGAGCACAATGCGGGTGCAACAAGCATTATTATGATCATATCACTATGTGCATTGTCTTAATTGCCTGAATTCGATTAAATTTGCAATATAGGTTCTGCTCAGCGACCTCTGCCGGAGAACATGCATGATGAAAAAAACTTTTATTCTCTTATGCTGTTTAATGGTGATATATTTTACTGCCAGCGGGCAGGACACTGCGAGCTATATACTTTATGGAAACAGAATCGGCGATTTAACCTGGATCGGACAGAATATTGATTCGGCTACGCAGAACCTTGCCCGTTTTTTCAGGGTAACACTTGAGAAAATTCCCATTTGCGACGGATGCAGGGAAACAGCCACAAAATTTGTAATACGTGATAAGAAGGGCATTTTGTTTACACTGGAGCCCGGATGGACCGATACCACCTATAATCGCATTGCGGAGTTTCGAACAACCCGTGAAGAGTTTTTAACCGACAAAGGATTGCGGGTGGGTATGACATATGGGGACCTGAAAAAAAAATACCGGGTGCTAAACGTTAACTATTCTCGTGGCATAGGGGTCAATATTCTTGTCAGGGGGTTCAGCGGATCCTTCCGGCTTCAGATTCCGGAAGAAGCTCTTAATGCCGAAATGTTTTACATCCGGAATCTTCCTGATGATATTCCCATCAGGGAAATTATCATGTACTGAGTTTTAGTTATCTATTCTTACTTCCCACCTTCCAGGTTCGGAAATAACAAATTCCAGGGTACAGTCGAGCAGAACGGTACGCATCGGATTCCATGTTTTGTAAGTAATTTTTGCTTCGAATGGAAAAGTAACCTGTTGATAACCTATCTGGCTGCCGCTTCGGAACTCAATCCCGTTATTGGTAGCAATCATGAGATCCATAATAGACGTATTCGCCATCCCGCCCTGCTTAAACAGTAAAATAACCTGGTTTCCTTCACCTGCATTGTGAAAACTTACCTGGTTGATGTTGTATTTCTTGATAATCTTTGGCGGAATTGGTTTTGGGCCCACATAAGTATCATTTTTCCAGATTCCTGATAGAATTTCTTCCTTTCCATTTGTGATATGTCGATAGGTCCCTTCTCCATCCCGTTTCCCCATATTCCAGTTGCCGGAATAAGTAGAACCATCAGCCCAGCGGTAGGTTCCTTTTCCATGAGGATAGCCGTTTTTGAAATGGCCTTCATAGGTATCCGTTCCGGAAGCTTTCCCTTGTCCGTTTGCCAGTCCTTTCTTGCAGTTTCCGGTGTATTCGCCCTGCAACTCTTTCACAAGCACCTGGCAGGTTTGCGGGTAGAGCCGGGGTGGAAACATCAAAAGAAGACACGAAAGAAAAATAATTCTGCGCATGATTATTTATTTTAGTAAAATTAATCAAGATTTCCGATACATTATACTTTTTCTCATATATCCTGCCAAAAAATTGACTATACAGTGTAAAAGTCTTCGACAATTTTGATGGATTACGAAGAGGAAATACCCTGCATCTTCTAGAAATTGTTTTATGACAATTCCATTCAGCCGAAGTACCATGAATTTACAAATTCAACCGGGCTAACCCCGATGAAACAAAGTGAAATCGGCCTAACAGGCACAATAGGCATCGTATAATGCGTATTGTG
>CAZJQN010000081.1:0-15402 GCA_964548125.1 uncultured Bacteroidales bacterium
TGACTTATCGAGGTAACCCAAATTTATCAAAATCTTTCATTTTGTTAGTCGATGAGGCTGTCTAAAAAGGAGTTTGGGCCCCCTGAAAATCGGAATTTTTTACATACTTTTTTTTTGTTATTATCTTCAATTTTTGTTAATCCCAATAGGTATCGAGACGCCACGGATTTATATAGGCCAGCCGGACAACTTCGACCAATACCCTGATGACATAGCCGGTTATTGTAATAATTAATGTACTCTTTTAGAACTTGATAAAGTCCAAGCTCATCCGAAAGAACTTTAAGGTAAACATAGTCATATTTTACGGAACGCCAGAACCTTTCGATGAAGAATTTATCAGTAGCCCTGCTTTTTCCATCCAAACATATCCTTATGCCTTCCTTCTCCAGAAATTCAATCCATTCATGCTAGGTAAACTGTCTACCATGGTCCGAATTAATGATCTCCGGCTTTCCATGAAAGGCAATAGCCCCTTTTCTCACATTGAGGCTGCGAGCAACATCAACTTCATCCTTCTTTTACTGGCCCGGTTTGTTAAACAGCGTTAGTGCACATTCCAGAAACTTCTTCTTCCTCCTTGATTTCATGTCGGGATGGATGCCATTCTTCTCTGAAAGCTCACTTATTGTTTCCCATTCCTGCAATGCTTCGATTGCTACTTTCGCCTTAAAAACACTTGAACCGAGGGTATTTTTCTGACCGAGCGCAGCGTAGTTAATGTTTTTGTCTTTGTGTTTTTATAATTCAAAGGTTCAAAATGAGCAAATTTAACCCTAACCATGGTCTTAATTCAAGGGAGTATAATACTTTAAAACGGGAGGATATTTATTACATCATGCCAAGGATAGTCTAAACCTGTAAAATGGGATTTCCTGTTTTATTGACAGAAACAATAATTTAAGAAAGGATCATTGAATAAAGCTCAAAAAACCAGACGAATTTTATTTTGAATAGGCAGCATAAACAAACTTAGGTCAAAAAATGATTGGTTGGGAAAATAGGGAGTGACACATTTAATTGGCTTATTTTGCCAGACATATTCTTTTTAAGCATGAAAGGAGGATTTTTTATTCAGAACGTTTGTTTTCTTATTTTTTAAATGGAATACGTTGCCTTTAAGAACCTTTTGAATAATGATAGCTATACATATATGTGCTAATTTATGTCAATATATGGTTAATATATGTTAAAATAGTGTAAGTATGAAATCAACATATATTTTATTTTTGTTATGATGGTTTAATTTTTGGTTCATCTTGGTAAAATGTCAGATTAATGGTGTGTTCAATGTTTTATATTTTGTTCGCAGGTTAGTTCAGTTAGTGGAAGGCTGCCGATCAAAAAGAGCGGCAGCCTTTTTTTATTTTTCTTTAAAATTGTGTTTTAATCAATGGTTGGTTGATTTTCCAGGTGACAGGACGAGTATGAAAATATCTCATGACACTTTTATTACAATGATAACGATTAACGGTGATGAATGGTGAAGTCGTTTCTGATGCCAAACTGCTGAGAGTTTTATCTTTATGGGATCTTGTTATTTACGGAATAATTCTTATTCAGCCAATTGCTGCTTTGCCTCTATTCGGTCATGCTAACAGCATTTCAAAAGGTCATGCTGTTACCACAATTCTTATTGCAATGATAGCCATGATTTTTACCGCTATCAGTTATGGTCGCATGTCAAGTCGTTATCCGGCAGCCGGTTCTGCATACAACTACGTAAGTAAAGGGATTCATCCCTATCTTGGTTTTATTGCCGGTTGGTCCATGTTTATGGATTACATGTTTATCCCTATTTTTTGTGTTATTTTTACAAGTGTCACTTCAAATCACCTGTTTCCCTTTATCCCGTATTATCTGTGGGTGTTTTTCTATGCATTTAGTTTTACCATTATAAATATTAAAGGGATAAGGATAGCATCGAAAACCAACTGGACTTTGATGGTCATCATGAGTGTTGTGGTGTTTTATTTTATGGCTGCTGCTATCCGTTTCGTAGTAATCAGGAATGGAATTGATGGACTTTTTTCACTGCAGCCCTTTTATAATCCTGATACCTTTTCCTTACAGGCCATTGGTTCTGCAACTGCTCTGGCCGCTTTAACCTATATCGGATTTGACGGCATAACAACTTTGGCTGAAGAAGTTAAAAACCCGAGAAGAAATGTTCTGATAGCTGCTGTCCTAACCTGTCTTATTACCGGAATCTGGAGTGGGGCTCAGATATATCTGGCACAACTGGCCTATCCTGACTGGGCATCATTGACACAAGGAATAACAAATATGACGGAAAAAAACAATGCACTTGACACAGCTATTCTGGCAGTGGCAAACCGTGTGGGTGGGCCCTTGCTAGACGGATCCTTATCGTTTATTCTTTTGCTCGGCAGTTTCGGATCCGGTTCTGCCGGTCAGCTCGGAGCTTCCAGACTTCTCTATGGTATGGGGCGCGATGGTGTAATTCCTAAAAAAATATTTGGACACATTGACAGTAAACATTCAAGCCCGAATTACAATATATTGATCGTGGGAATTCTTGCTCTTCTTGGCGCAAGCATGCTGAAAATGGAGGAGGCGGCTAGGCTGATTAATTTCGGAGCATTTTTTGCATTTATGGGAGTGAACCTTGCGTCAATACGTGAACATTTCTTTTCATCAGAAAAAAAATCTGTAAAATGTTTCCTGCTGGATTTTTTGCCGGCAGGAATCGGTTTTATTTTTTGCCTGATCATATGGATTAATTTACCATTAAAAACTTTTATTATAGGTGGAAGCTGGATGATTGCCGGCATCATCTATCTGGCTATCAAATCCCATGGCTTTAAAGAAAATATTCACATGTTTCATGTAAAGAATAATAACAGTGTAGCAAAAAATTAATTTTTTTTAAAAGGAGGTTATTATGGCTGGCCCTGGCGCATATTGGTTTGGAGAAGAAGAAATGAGAGCTGTTAATGAAGTGATACAAACTGGCTATCTTTTCAGATATGGCAGTGAGAATGATCCGAAATTTCTCCATAAGGTAGCGACATTGGAGAAGGAGTTTGCCAGGTATTGCAAAACAGAATATGCACTGGCTACTTCATCAGGAACAGCTTCGTTGCTTGTATCCGTCATTGCAATGGGATTAAAACCGGGTGATGAAATTATTGTTCCGGCATATACTTTTGTGGCAAGCTATACATCAGTTATTTTTGCCGGAATTGTTCCTGTGCTGACAGAAATTGACGAAAGTCTTACGATAGATCCCGATGATATTGAACATAGAATTACACCCCGTACAAAGGCGATCATGCCAGTGCATATGCTTGGAAATCCGTGCAATATGGACAGGATTATGGATATTGCGAAAAGGCATAATTTATTGGTTTTGGAAGATTCCTGCCAGGCTGCTGGTGCTTCATACAAAGGAAAAAAAACAGGATCTATCGGCAATATGGGGGCATTTTCTCTCAATATCTTTAAAACCATAAATACTGGCGATGGAGGGCTTGTAGTTACAAATGATCAAAAGCTTTACGAAACGGCATTTGGTGTCCATGATCAGGGGCATAAACCGCTACGTTTCGGCGTCGAGGTAGGTAACAGAAATATCCTCGGATTGAACTTCCGGATGAGTGAAATAACTGCAGCTGTTGGTCTGGCACAACTGGGAAAAATTGATCGAATCGTTCATACCCTGCGGGAAAAAAGAGAAAGATTTAAAAGCCTGATATCAAAGGCAGAGGGCTTTAAATTCAGAACACTGAATGACCCTGAAGGCGATTGCGGAACCTTGTGCACTGTCATTTTTGAAACTAAAGAGAAAGCAACAAAAGTAGCACAGGCTTTGGGTACCAAAACAGTTGATCAGAGTGGATGGCATGTTTATTCGAATATGGAACATATTCTGAATTATCTCAAAACGGTAGGTCAGCCCCATTCAAAAAATTCCTATCCAAAGACTAATGATATACTCAGCCGCTCTATCAATATTAGTATAGGTGTTGTTGACGCAGGTCTTGGTTCAGGCTGGGGTATTAATATCAATTCATCGGATGCTGAAATTGAGGCTGCTGCCCGGCAATTCATTGCCGCCTGCAAGTAAATGATATAAAATTCTACCTACATGTAAAAAAAGGAAATTCGGGTTGCCCATATCGGAAAAGAGTTTATGGGTCCTCTGCACAGAACCAAACCATGCATTTTGTATTCTATTTGTTTGCAAACAATCGTTTTCTGAATATGGAAATGAACCACCTGCATGTTTGACGATCCCGCTGGTCCAGATTTAGGGAATAGAATACACAGCAAAAAAACAGGCGTTATCAAGGTGAATCCATATGAATTTATAGATAAAAACCTTATAGGTTTCAATTTATGGATAGGGTGTGATGAAAAATGGAGAAGTTTAAGAAATCAATGCCAGTAATAATTTCAGTTTGAAAAATTTATTCCAGAAAGCAGTAGTAAAAATATTCATTTATTAATTTTACTAACGAATGTAATTTTAAACCTTTTCCGGAATTTGTTATTCAAAATTTTTAAAATAGATGGACTCATTTATACCTGCTTTATATATAAAACCAAATTTTTCTTTCAGGATCATATAATATTCAAGGCAATATAGAGCTGATGCATATGAAGCCAATTTACGAAAAAATAAATAGACATCAGGATCAGTCGTTTTTTCTTGAAGAAATCAACAGACCCTATCTTACCGATCTCTGGCATTTTCATCCTGAAATAGAGATTTTGTATATACGGGAGGGATTTGGTACCAAATATGTCGGAGACAGCATCAGTACTTATTTTCCAGGTGATGTTGTGATCGTTGGTTCAAATACTCCTCATGTTTGGGCAAGTAATCCGGAATATATGAATCCTAAGAACAAGCTGATTACTAGTGGTATATGTATTCAATTTCGGGAAGATTTCATTGAAAAAGGGGAAAAGAGCATTCCGGAAATGAAAAAAATATATGAGTTGTTAAATGAATCAAAACGTGGAATAGAATTCTGTAAAAAAACCCGTTCTGTTCTTATTAATCTGATAGAAAGCCTACCCTGCAAATTAGGGATGGAGAGGTTAATATGTTTATTGAACATTCTTAATATTATGACTGTTAGCAAGGAAAGGAAATATCTTTCATCACCTAATTATCAGAATGAATCAATAAATTTAGCGGATAAAGACAGGATGGAATCGATTTTTCGTTATGTTATTAAAAACTACTCAAAAAAAATAAATATTAAGGAAGTTGCCTCACAGGTTTCCCTTACACCTCATTCCTTTTGCCGTTATTTCAAGTCCAGAACATCAAAGGTATTTTCCTATTTCGTTAACGAGGTCAGGATTGGAAATGCCTGTAAACTGTTAATAGAAGAGAAGTATTCGATCTCGCAGATTTGTTATAAGACCGGATTTAACTATTTATCAAATTTCAACCGCCAGTTTAAAAAAATAAAAGGTGTTACTCCTTCAGAGTTTCTGCGCAATTACAAAAATTCTAAGTTTGAGACGGAGTAGAAGCTGTTTTTATTATTTTAACTCAGTATGCCTATTTAAATCCAATTATTGATTTGGAAAAATTCTAATGCCGAAGAATCAACCCTGCATTGCGCACTAACAAAAAGCATAATGTGATATAAAGTCCGCTTTCACTTCGTTCCAGCGGGGTTTATCCGGATGCCTAAGCATAAGGCCAACGCATTGCGCATTAGTTCGTTTGCATTCCTAATGCGAGGTCCGGGTTTAATGGATTCATGAAGCCACTCCGTATTCCATCAGGTAGGCTTTTACAAAATCTTCGAGATTTCCGTCGAGTACATCCTGGGCGTTGGTGGTTTCATAGTCGGTGCGAAGGTCTTTGACCAGCTTATAGGGATGAAGTACGTAATTGCGTATCTGGCTTCCCCATTCAATTTTCTTTTTTTGTCCTTCTATTTCGGCAATTTTCTCTCTTTTTTTCTGGAGTTCCATCTCATAGAGCTGAGATTTAAGGAGGCGCAGGGCATTTTCTTTATTCTGAAGCTGAGAACGGCTTTCCTGGTTTTCGATCACGATGCCGGTTGGAAGGTGGCGAAGGCGGACTGCGGTTTCTACTTTGTTCACGTTCTGGCCGCCTGCCCCGCTTGAACGGTAGGTTTCAAAAACAATATCGGCGGGATTGATAACAATTTCAATGGTATCATCGACAAGGGGAGTCACAAAGACAGAAGCAAAGGATGTATGACGGCGAGCATTGGCATCAAAAGGAGAGATGCGCACCAGGCGATGTACGCCGGTTTCACTTTTCAGGTAACCATACGCATAATCGCCTTCAATTTCAAGAGTGACACTTTTTATTCCGGCCTCTTCTCCGGCCAGGTAGTCAATCTCTTTTACCTTGAAGCCTTTCCGTTCGCAGTAACGCAGGTACATGCGCATGAGCATTTGAGCCCAGTCATGGCTTTCGGTTCCGCCTGCTCCTGCATTAATTTTCAAAATGGCCCCAAGTGAATCTTCTTCTTTCCCAAGCATATTGCGAAGTTCAAGATCACTGATCAGACTAAGCGCCTGATCATAGGCCTTCTGAACATCGTTTTCTGCAGCTTCTCCTTCTTTATAAAATTCAACCATTACCTGAAGATCATCAAGACTTCGGGTAATTTCATCGTAGGCATTAGTCCACGACTTTAGCTGAGCTATCAGTTTAAGCTGTTTCTGGGCTTCTTTCGGGTTATCCCAGAAATCAGGGGCATGGGTTTTTTGTTCTTCTTCTTCGATCTGAATGCGCTTGCGATCGATGTCAAAGATGCCTCCTAAGAGCTTCATGCCTTTCTTTAAGCTCTTTGATCTGTTCGGTTGTTATCATTTTTTCTCTTTTAGCGGCGCAAAAGTAAGAAAATTCGAATAACTTTTATTCTGACACAACCTGGTCAATGATTTGCATTGCTAATTCGGATTCATAACCCCGGCTCTGGGCAAAGCGATACAGTTTTGATTTCCGTTCCCATATGTTGCCGGAGGTAATGGTGTCACTCTTCTTTTTTATTTCCCGCTGTATGAGTGATCGGTACTCTTCTTCATCGATAGAATGAAGGGCTTCATCAATCACTTGTTCACTGATACGGTGCTGAAGCAGAAAATGCCGTATTTTTATTCTGCCCCATTTTTCAAAACGGAATTTGTCGCCTGCTGCTGCCCTTGCAAACCGGGATTCATTGATGAAATTTTCCTTTTCAAGGGATAGCATAATGTTTTCCATATTGTCAGGAGAAGCTCCCCATTGTTTTAGTTTCTGCTCCAAATCGTACCGCGAAGTTTCCCTTGTACTGCAAAACCGGCGTGCCTTTTCCAGCAGAATTTCAATATCGTTGCTCATGTACCATAGCAGATTTGTGTAAAAATACGGAATATTTCGTTGTTTCTGCGACCGCACGGTTATTCATTCGTGCATTGTTCCAGAAATAATGGCGGATGAAAAAAATATTGTTCCGGATGAGCACAGAAAAAATTTCTTTCCATATTTGCTGATTTAATACCTTAAAAAATTAATGAGTAGTAATTTTTAAACGAATTTAACGAGCTATGAAAGAGTCAGTTGCGATACTTTGTGCCGGCGGACCGGCTCCGGGCATCAATACGGTAATAAGTTCGGTTACCAAGATCTTTTTGCAGAACGGATATCAGGTGATCGGGATTCACGGCGGGTATAAAAGTCTTTTTGCTGAGGAACCGGTATATGATTTTCTGGACTGGGAATTTGCCGATGCCATTTACAGCAAGGGTGGTTCAGCATTGAAGATGAGCCGTTATAAGCCGCGTGATGATGAATTCCGGAAGGAATTTTTTGAAAAAAACAACGTCAAACTTCTTGTGACAATAGGAGGCGACGACACCGCATCAACGGCATTGCGCCTTTCGAGATGGCTGGAAGAGAAAAACCTGAAGATGGTTACCATTCATGTTCCTAAGACTATCGATAACGATTTACCCCTGCCAGAAGGAAATCCGACCTTTGGATACCATTCAGCCAAGGAGGAAGGGGTAAGGATTGTTAATACCATTTATGAAGACGCCCGCACGAGCGGTACCTGGTTTGTGGTTTCTGCCATGGGACGGGAAGCTGGGCACCTGGCATTCGGTATTGGTACAGCCTGCCATTTGCCTATGATTATAATTCCGGAAATGTTCAACAAAACCAAAATTACCTTCGAGAAAATTACCAATCTCATCATATCCTCGATGGTAAAAAGGAGAATCCTCGGAATTGATTACGGGGTAGCCATTGTGAGTGAGGGTGTGTTTCATTTCATGAATGACGAAGAAATCATTGGAACGGGAATTAATTTTACCTATGATGACCATGGACATCCTGAATTGGGAAATGTCAGCAAATCGCACATTTTCAACATGCTGGTGCAGCAAAAACTTAAAACCCTGAAAATCAAAGTAAAAAGCCGTCCAAACGAACTCGGGTATGAATTACGCTGCTGCAGTCCTATTGCATACGACCTTTCCTATGCTACCCACCTGGGATTGGGGGTTTACCGGTTGTTTGAAAAAGGAGAAACCGGATGTATGATCACTATTGACCGCAAAGGGAATGTATCGCCCCTGTATCTGAAAGACGTTGAGGATGAAACGGGAAAAGTGCGTCCCCGTCTGGTAAACATCGATTCCAACAAGTGCCAGCTTGTTTACCGCAACAACCTGCATTTCATAACCAAGCAGGACTATAAGGCTGCCAGGAAGTATGTTCAGAATCCGGAAGAATTTGACTTTTTCAAGATTCTGGAGTGGGACGAAAATTTCACTGCCTACTGAGCTAAAAAGCTTGATATTAATACACATTTAGGGTGAAGAAGCTGAAGCTATTACAGTACTTCACCCTTTGTGTTTTTTGCCTGAATGGATAGGGTTTTACTGCCATGCGGATTCTTGGAAATTTGCCTGAAATGGTTTACTTTTATTTGCTGATCCGGAATCGAATCATTAAAATAATCAGTTATGGCAGCCTCAAAAAACCATAAAGCAACGATCGGGATCCTCACCGGAGGTGGCGATGTACCCGGTCTGAACCCGGCTATTAGGGCCGTTACCATCCGTGCCCTCAGAGAGGGTTTTCAGGTAATCGGGCTTAAACGTGGCTGGGCGGGACTTATGGAGATTATTCCTGACAAAGAAGCTGACAACAGCGATAAATTCATGGTACTTTCAGAAGAGATTGTCAACAGAGCCGGGCGAACCGGAGGAACATTCCTTCATACCAGCCGCACCAATCCTATTAATGTCAAAAAGGCGGACGTTCCGGCTCATCTGGCCGATAAATACAACAAAGACGTCAATGACCTTACGGAAGACGTAATCAAAAACATCGACTTTCTGGGTATTGATTATCTTATTCCCATTGGGGGTGATGATACCCTCAGTTATGCTGTGCATCTGTTCAAGAAAGGAGTTCGGGTCATTGCCATTCCAAAAACCATGGATAATGATGTTCCTGGCACCGATTACTGCATAGGTTTCAGTACCTGTGTAACCCGCACGATAGAACTTACCAACAAACTGCGCACATCGGCAGGTTCGCACGAACGAATTCTGGTGATGGAAGTATTCGGTCGTTATGCCGGTTTTACTGCCATGCTACCTACCATGGCCGGGGCTGCCAACCGGTGTGTAATTCCCGAGTACAAATTCGAGATTGACCGCCTGGTTGAACTGCTGGTGGAAGACCGCAACCGAAATCCCAGCAAATACTCAGTAGTGCTTATTTCGGAAGGGGCTACCTTCAAAGGAATGGATGAAATGGTGTTCCAGAACAAGGAAACCGATGCCTTTGGGCATGCCAAACTGGGAGGCATTGGGGATATTGTTTCAGAAAAGATAAAGGAACTATCAAAGAAGTATAACAAAGGGAAGACGGTGGAAGTAATCAATCAGAAGCTGGGGTACCTGGTTCGTGGCGGGGATCCGGATGCTATCGATTCCATTGTTCCTATGGCATACGGAAATCTTGCCCTTGACCTGGTACTGAAAGGAATTCACGGAAGGCTCATTGTACTGAGAAACGGAAGGTACGACAACGCACCTCTGGATGTTGTAACCAGTACCAAAAAGCTGGTTGATGTGAACAGGTTTTATAATACCGACCGACTCAGACCGCATTACAAAAGCTTTGAATTTCAACCGTTGTTCATAATGACCGGAGGGTATTCCTAACCGTTTCAGTTTTCCGGGAAACGACGTATTTCAGCCACAGGTATACGAGAGCCCTTATAGGATACCTTACGAACATTCGTGGGCCTGCAAAGCGCATTACCTGCCTGATCTGTTCGCGCATAAGGGGTTTATAGCAATGGATTCTGCATTCGGAGCATACAGGCTTATCGGGGTGCAATACGCATTTTTCGATGCGGGTGAAAGCATATTCCTGCAACCTGGAGCATTCAGAACATAGAGAAGAACTTCCATGTACGGCACGGCAGTACATGCCAATCATCAGAGAAACCGTTTCCCTCTCAAACCGGACTCTGTTTTCGTACCGCATCCTTCTTTATCCCCGAAGCATTGTGAGCAGCATTTTAAAACGTTCCACCGCTTTTACCGCATGCGGAACATTAGCCGGCATAATAATGAATTCGCCTGCAGAAAGCCGGAATGGAACTTTATTAATGATGATCTCCCCTGTTCCGTCAATAACCTGCACACAGGCATCATACGGTGCCGAATGTTCGCTGAGTTCCTGTCCTTTGTCAAAGGCAAAAAGGGTAAGATTACCTGAATTTGATTTGTAAACAATCTTACTAACAATAGCTCCGTCGGCGTAAGCGGCTTCCTCAGAGAGGATAACCTTTTTTGATTTTTCAATTCCCTGTTGTTCCATAATGATAAAATATTATGAATGAGCTAATTTATCTCGCAGAGTATTTGTTTTTCATTGAGAACTTCCCCTTTGATGCTTACTGTTACTGCACGAACCGGAATTCCAGTTCTTGTCTCAGCTAAAGCCATCTGCACAAGCCGAACTAACCCGCTGCAGCAGGGAACTTCCATCACCAGTACCGTAAGCGAACGGATTGCTGCCCTGGTTAGCAGAAATTTTAGTTTTTCCACATAAATCTCTTTATGTGAATCCAGTTTAGGGCAGGCGATAATTATTGTCTTTCCCGATGCAAAACGGGTATGAAAATTTCCAGCGGCAAAAGCCGTACAGTCAGCTGCCAGAAGCAAGTCTGAATCAGTGAAATGCGGCGAAGCAGGATTGATTAAATGCATCTGAATAGGCCAGTTTGTGAGACCTGTATTCACTGCTTCTGCAGAGTCATTGTCCTTATTTTCGAAAGAATAAAGATTTGTTGATTGTGAAGCAGGATGTGATGATGGTTCCATCTTTAATTGACGGTGGGAAGGACACCCTGCTACCTGAATTTTTTGCGGCAGTTCTTCTTCCTCAATAATATTACCTGCTGCCAATTTGTTTTTTATGGCAAGGTACATTGACTTGTGGTTTGATTCCAGAAATGCCATCCCTTGTTTAAAGAATGTCATTTCCTTGTGATCAATAAGATGCTTCAGGTGGGCGAAAACAGTATTAATTCCCTTAGGCACCATATTTTCCATTACCTTTTCCTCCTGATAAGGCTCCGCTTCTTTTATTTCTATATTTAATGCACCCTCGGGACAAAATCCAATGCAGGCCCCCAGCCCGTCACAAGCGAGTTCACTAACCAGAACAGCCTTCCCGTCAATGATTTGCAATGCCCCTTCGTGGCAGTTTGGTACACAAAGGCCGCATCCATTGCATTTCGCACGATCAATGACTATTATTTCTCGAATCATAAAAAGTAAATAAGTACGCAAATGTACTAAATAGTTTACTATTCCCCAAAATTTCATAATCTTGTAAAAAAACCTATGGCACGAAGTATTCATAATCCTTTTCGCGGAATGGAGGGGTACAATTGTTTTGGATGCTGTCCTGACAATGCATCGGGTCTAAAGATGCAATTCGAGGTGGAAGGCGAGGAAGTTGTGAGCCGCTGGAACCCTGACAGTCGGTTTCAGGGATTTACCGGTGTTTTGCATGGTGGTGTGCAGGCAACCCTCATGGATGAGCTGGCAAGCTGGTATGTTTTCGTCAAGATGGGTACGGCAGGTGTTACTGCGCGGATGGAGGTTACTTATCATAAGCCGGTTTTGATCAATAAGGGTCCATTGATTTTAAGGGCGCGAATGGCAGAAGAAAAACGAAGGCTAGCAGTTATCAAAGTAACCCTTGCAGACCACGATGGTACATTATGTTCAGAAGGATTAATGGAATATTTTATATTCCCTTCGGAGAAAGCAAGAAAGGAATTGTTATACCCGGGGCAGGAATTTTTTTTGAGATAGGCAATGATGAAAAAGTACAATTTTGACAGGATTATAGCCCGCACAGGCACGAACTCGGTAAAATATGATGGTCTGCTGAGGACTTTTGGTGCGGAAGATTTGATACCCCTCTGGGTAGCCGATATGGATTTCCGTTGTCCAGAACCGGTTATCAAGGCATTGCGCAAGAGGGTTGATCATGGAATTTATGGATATACCTTTACTCCCGACAGTTATTATGAAGCACTCTGCGAATGGCTTGAGAAAAGACATCAATGGTCTGTGGCCAGGGAGTATATTATGTTTTCACCGGGTGTGGTTGCAGCTCTTCATCTTGCTGTGAATGCTTTTACTAAACCCGGCGATGGAGTAATTGTTCAGCCGCCGGTTTATTTTCCTTTCTTTTCGGCGGTAAAGGAGAACGATCGCCGGCTGGTTTATAACGAGCTAAAGCTCGAGAATTTACGTTATACGATCAACTGGGATGACCTCAGGGAAAAAGCTTCACAGGGGGCGCGGATGCTTCTGTTCTGCCATCCGCATAATCCCGTTGGTCGTTGCTGGACCACCGAAGAACTGAATAAGCTGGCCGAAATATGCTATGAATTCGATCTGATTTTACTTTCTGACGAGATTCATGCCGATCTGACCCTGCCGGGTTACAGACATCGTCCAATAGCCACGCTGAATGAAGAAATTGCCGAACGTACCATAACCTGCGTATCGGCCAGCAAAACATTCAACCTGGCTGGTCTGGCCACATCGGCTGTCATCATAAGCAACAGCGCACTGCGGGAAAAATTTGAATCGTATTGCAATAAAGTGCATACCGGATCGGGTAATCTTTTTGGATTCATTGCCGCCGAAGCTGCCTACCGTTACGGTGAAGAATGGTTGAATCAGTTGCTGGAATACCTTTCAGAAAACATACAGTTTGCACAGAATTTTTTCCGGGAGCATGTGCCCATAATTGAACCCTTACCCACGGAAGCAACCTATCTGATGTGGTTTGACTGCAGGAAGCTCGGGTTGTCTTCGGAACAACTCGGGGATTTCATGATAAAGCAGGCGGGCATAGGGCTTAATAACGGCGCTATGTTTGGTCCCGGAGGAGATGGATTCATGCGGCTCAATGTGGCATGTCCACGGGCATTACTCAAAAAGGCACTTGTCGGGTTGCACAAAGCTATTTATCATAATTTCAGTGTCCGGTAAAGAAATTTTCATTTAACTTTGAAAGCATGGCACTGGT
Organism: uncultured Bacteroidales bacterium; assembly: GCA_964548125.1. Classification (GTDB taxonomy): domain Bacteria; phylum Bacteroidota; class Bacteroidia; order Bacteroidales; family JAAYUG01; genus JAAYUG01. The sequence continues at coordinate 13,592 of CAZJQN010000081.1, forward strand.
AAAGAATAATGATTGGTTTTTGAAAAACAAAGATCAGGCTTTGTTGATCAGAAGTTGATGAATAGATTCCGGTTCATGAAATTGCGTATACCAATTGGTCTTAAACTTATTCTTTCTCTCGGAATAACAGGCATTTTGGTTCTGGTATGGTTTGTATCGGTTCACAGGATTTATCTTAAGCTGAGAGAAAATGAGTTTAGCATTAATAAGGAATTGGTTCCTCTGCAGACGGGTATTGCTGAACTAAAGTACAGCCTTCTGGAGTCAGAAATGCTTTTAACAAGGGGAGGAAGGGAGAATACATCAGAACGGCACTTTCAGAACCTGAGCAGAAAGAATGCAGAAACCATGCGTCTTATTTTACTCAGGATGAAACTGGCTGCCGAAAAATCTGATGCAGGAGTCAGGGAATCATTTCATCGGATTCATCATTATATGCGGGATTCGATTCTGACCGAAGATTTATATTCAGCTATGGACGTGATCGTATGGGCACGATACGATGAAGTTTTCAGGAAACTGAACCTTTTTTCTGCAGTGGTTGAAAATAAATACCACAAACTAATTGAAGAGCAGGCTTTTCTTTACAAAGAGTTCAATCGTACGAATCTCTTTTTTTTGCTGATACTCCTTTTGCTTCTTTTTGGTGCCGGTATTTTTCTGATGGTATCTTTTGTGAGGCCGCTTTCAGTTGTGACGGAAGTACTGGAAGAAATGGGGAAGGGAGTTATTCCCGACAAACCATTGCCGCACAGGAGAGATGAGATTGGGATTATGACCGTTGCTGTGGAAAAACTTATCAGATTAATGCGCAATATAACGCGATTTTCACTTGAAGTTGGGAAAGGGAATTTTACCATTTCCTATGAACCCCTGAGCGAGCAGGATATGTTGGGTAACGCGCTCATCAGCATGCGGGATGAACTCAAATTGGCGGCTGAGGAAGAGGCAAAAAGGAAGAAGGAAGACGAACAGCGCAACTGGGCAGCAAGAGGTCTTGCACTGTTTGGCGACATTTTGCGCAGAAATAGTAACGATCTGCAGAATCTTGCCCGGCAGGTTATCGGCCATCTGGTGCGGTACGTTGAGGCAAATCAGGGGGCCCTGTTCACGGTGGAGGAGGATTCTTCTGGAGAACAATATCTTGTCATACGTGGCGCTTATGCTTATGGCCGCGATAAAATGCTTGAAAAACAATTTGCATATGGAGAGGGGCTTGTGGGGCGTTGTGCGCTGGAGAAAGAAACCATTTACCTTACTGAGATACCGCAGGATTATATCCAGATCACATCCGGAACAGGTCAAGCCCTTCCCAGGGTGCTTTTGCTGGTTCCTGTGATAGCTGGTGATGTTCTGTATGGGGTAATTGAACTTGCTTCATTTCGGCTTTTTGAACCCCATGAGAGAGAGTTCATTGAAGATGTTGCTGAGAGTATTGCCGTTACAATTGCCCAGGTAAGGGCTAATATGCAGACAGCGCATCTTCTGGAACAGTCAAGACAGCAGGCAGAAGAGATGGCTGCCCAGGAGGAAGAAATGCGGCAGAATATGGAAGAACTAAGAGCTACCCAGGAACAGTATGAGCGTCGTGAAAATGAACTTCTTCAGCAAGTATATACTTTACGGAAAAGAATTAAGGGAGAAGAGTGACTCAATGGCGTTTGTTTACTGATGTTATCTATTGATTTTTATTATTATTCCGCAAAAGAAGTGGACACCTGATGTGTTCCAAGTTTAGGTTTCCAAAATTTCTTTGAGTTGCGAATTTAACCCAAGTACCATGAATTTGTTAATTTATGGTACTTCGGATA
>CAZJQN010000082.1:0-15330 GCA_964548125.1 uncultured Bacteroidales bacterium
TAAAATAAAAACGGTTGGCACATAGCCAACCGTTTTTATTTTACTGATATTCGATAATTTTCAATAGATTCTTCCAAACACAAATATCACCATTACATAAATTCATCCCCTTTGCGAAGTTTCACATCATTGACAAATTGTCTGATTTCTTGTTCCTGACTTTTGCGACATATCAGCAGAATCCCATCTGATTCAACTACAATATAACCCTGCAGTCCTTCGATAACCGCCAACTTTCCTTGCGGAAGATTGACAATACAGTCGCTGATGTTGTAACCAAAAACACTGTCTCCTTTAACCGAGTTCCCCATTTCATCCTTTTCTTGATGTTCATGAAGGGATCCCCAGGTTCCAATATCTGACCAACCAAAGTCGGAACAGAGAACATAAACGTTGTCAGCTTTTTCCATAATGGCGTAATCAACTGATATGCTTCTGCACTGAGGATATACTCCCTCTATAAAATTCTCTTCCTTAATGGTTCCATAAATATTTTTCCCGTCTTCAAAAAGGACGCTGACCTCCGGTAAATATTTTTCAAAGGCCTGAATGATTGACTTCACCGACCACAAAAAAATACCAGCATTCCAGAAAAATTCACCGCTTTCAAAGAATACCCTGGCCAGTTCTGCATTGGGCTTCTCAGTGAAAGTTTTCACTTTCCTTATTCCAGGATATAGCAAAGCAGAATCATTATTACTGCCATTGATCTGAATATAACCATAGCCTGTCTCCGGTCTGCTGGGTCTGATCCCCAGTGCAAGCAGAGCATCATTCCCAGTCACAAATTCAAGGCCTTGCTGTACTGTACGAAGGAACTCCTCTTCCCTGGTTATAAGATGGTCCGAAGGAGCTACTACCATAATAGCATCCGGATTTTCCGACCGAATCCGGTAACTAGCATACGCCACACAGGGCGCTGTATTCTTTCGCAAAGGTTCCAGCAGAATGTGATCCTCTGCTACCTGCGGAACCTGCTCTCTGACAAGCTGTTTATAAATCTTATTGGTCACTATATAAATATTCCCGGCTGGAATAATTTTGGAAAACCTGTCAAAGGTTTCCTGTAGAAAAGTACGACCGGTACCAAGAATATCAAGAAATTGTTTCGGACGCGCTTCTCTGCTCAAAGGCCAGAATCGTACTCCTATTCCTCCGGCCATAATAACGCAATACTGATTCTTGTTCATGAAATGTATAATTTGTATTCAGCATTAAACCCTGCAAAAATAGGAAAATTATAGTACCGGTACGAGATTGATATCAATGCCAAATTATTTGTACTTTTGACCAAAACATGCAGAAATGAAGTTTCTGGAACTTTTTGGAAAATACTGCTTGTTTATATACAAGGTGTTTTCTCGTCCGGAAAAATCGAAGATTTATTTTCAGCAAACTCTAAAAGAAATTGAAAAGCTGGGAATTGATTCTGTGGGTATTGTTATCATTATTTCGGTGTTCATGGGGGCTGTCGTCACTCTTCAGACCAGGTATAATCTGGAAAACCCTCTGATTCCCTTGTACTTAATTGGACTCACAGCACGTGATACTATGCTCCTTGAATTTTCATCCACCATGGTAGGGCTCATCCTTGCTGGTAAAGTTGGTTCTAATATTGGCTCGGAAATCGGTACGATGCGCATTACTGAACAAATTGATGCCCTGGAGATTATGGGTATCAATTCAGCTTCTTTTCTGGTTTTACCTAAAGTAATCGGAGCTATTTTTATAAATCCCTTCCTCACTTTGATCAGCATGTTTACAGGCATTGTAGGTGGATACCTTGCCTGTGTATTTACTGGAGCATTAAGCCCTTCGGATTATATATACGGCATTCAGTACTGGTTTATTCCATTTTATATCACTTACGCTCTTGTTAAAACAGTTGTGTTTGCCTTCATTATAACCACAATTCCTTCATTTTACGGATATTATGTTGAAGGTGGCGCTCTGGAAGTTGGAAGAGCAAGTACAAAAGGAGTGGTGTTCAGCAGTATTTTCATCCTGCTCTCCAATCTGCTTATTACTCAGATAATGCTGGCAAAATGATTGAACTGAAGAATGTCAATAAATCATTTGATGGAATCCCGGTTATAAAGGACTTTTCAGTCACCTTTGAACCCGGAAAAACCAACCTGATTATTGGCAGGAGCGGCTCGGGAAAAACTGTCCTTCTGAAATCAATTGTCGGGCTTCATTCTATTGATTCCGGTAGTATTCTCTTTGATAAACGCGATTTCACCAGAATGTCGTTCCAGGAAAAAAAAGAAATCCGGAAAGAATTTGGTATGCTTTTTCAGGGGGCAGCTTTGTTTGATTCTTCTACGGTTGAGGAAAATGTATTGTTTCCGATGGATATGTTCACCGATTGGTCCCTGGAGCAAAAACGTGAACGCGCAAACTTCTGCCTGAAGCGGGTGGATATTATCAACAAAAACCATCTTTATCCTGCTGAACTAAGCGGGGGAATGCGCAAACGAGTAGCGATTGCACGGGCCATTGCATTGAATCCCAAATACCTTTTCTGCGACGAACCTAACTCAGGTCTGGACCCCCAGACCGCTATCCTGATTGACAATCTGATCAGCGAAATAACCAAGGAATTCAATATCACCACTATAATAAACACCCACGACATGAATTCTGTTATGGAGATCGGAGAAAAAGTAGTTTTTATACACAATGGATACAAAACGTGGGAAGGTTCAAAGGATGATATTCTGGACGCTGACAATAAAGAACTCAGCGATTTTATTTTCGCTTCCAATATGGCTAAACGAATTCGGGATTACATGAGACATTAGCTTAGGATGTACCCAAAAGGAAAAGGGGATGTCAATCTTATTTTCTTGGCATCCCCTTTTTTTGATAATCCTACAATACGCAAAAAAAATGCATATTGTACTCAAATTAACGATTTCACATCGTTTAGCAGTGATAAATGCGATTTCTAAACAAAAATTATCTGGGAACCCTCTCCACCAGCTAATTCGTAAAATTCACCTACCGTTAGAACCCCTTTTACATGGTCAGAAAGGTCTTCCTTTGTCAGCTTGAACATATCCATTGCCAGCTTGCATGCATAAACCTCTCCTCCACCTGCCGTTATCATATCAAGAAATTCACTGACGGGCGGGACATCAAGCTTTTCCATCTGGCTTTTCATCATGGCCGATACACCAGCTTCAACGCCAGGAATGATTCCAAGCAGAGTGGGAAAAGGCAAGCCTCCCGGCATGCGAAGCGCAGGATTTCCTACCACGGCTGTATGCAGTTTATCCATACGGTTCTTGGTTATGGCATCAAGCCCGAAGAAGGTAAAAAACATTTTTGCTTCAATACCTTCCATAACAGCACCATTTGCAAGTACAAGTGCTGCATAAACGTCTTCAATAGTGCCTTTGGCACATATTATGCAGACTTTCTTAAGTTTATCTGATTTCTCAGCCATATTAAATTGATTTAAAATTAAACACAGCTTGTTGGTTTGGGAACTCCGGCAATCTTTGTTGCCTTTTTCAAAGGAGCACCAGGAAACAATTCATAGAACTGTTTGATATCAACAACCCCCGATTTGTTCATTGCCCTGATGGTTAATTGCTCGCCGGCTAAAACTTTAGACCTGATATAGTCTAGCACAGCATAGTGTTTGTCAGTAAGCTGCTCGATACCTTCTTCACGGGCAATTTCAGCCGCCATTTCACGGCTCCAGTCAGAAGGATTCACAAAATATCCTTCTTCAGTTACTTCTACTGTTTTTCCAGCATAGGTTTTTGTCGCCATAGTTTTTTTGTTTTTACGTTATTACAATGATTATTTATCTGCTTCTTTTGCCATCTGCTTCATGAACGTGATTAAAAAACCAATTCCCTTTTTCATTTCAGGTGAATTCAACTCCTTAACTAATTTCCAGAGCGAATACTTCGGAATTTCTTCCTGCCTGAGAGTGTTTCCATACGCATTCAGAGCCTGATTCAGGGCTCCGGTGATTCCAGGCTGAGGAAGACTCTTCACAGTTTCCAGAAGGGGAAGAATATTTTCTGAAAGATCATGAAGGTCTTTGGCCGAAAAATTGGTTACTATTTTATCAATTAACGCCATAAGTTCCCTCATAAATTCAAAATAGCCTTTGGCTTCAAGTTCATGCAGCTTATTAATAGCATCAAGCCCTGCCTGATGAAGAATGGGTCCAACATCCCGAAGCAGATCATCAACACTTTCTACAAGGTCCAGCAATCGGTTGAATGTCTCAATATTGCGTATCAGCCTTATTCCAAAACCCGTCAGCTGATCATAGTCAATTGCTATCCCGGCATTGTCGAGCTTTTCAACCGCTGTTGCAGATAAATCCTTTCCTATCAATGAAATGTCCTGCATCAGATCCTCTGTTTCCTGCCTTCTGCGACGCTGGTGCAACATTTCCTCCATCAGAAAATCCAACTTGCTGTTCATCTCGGCAAGTTGTTGTTCAACCGGAAGTGTATTCATGGTTTCTATTTTGTTTAATTATCCAATAATTTTCCCGGCCATTGACATCTCATTACTGATTGGCATTTCTTTGCCTTTCAGAAGAAGGTGCCAGTATATCCAACGGAAAATGAGTTTCCCGTAATGATTCATCCGCGTTTCCTTAAGAAGAGAGAAAGGACCAACGCCAGGAAATGGATAGTAACCTGGTAACGGTTCCGTTTCATAATTGAAATCAATCAAGGCTCCCTTGCCATTACCAGTTTCAATATAACAATTGGAATGCCCGTCGAATTTGGCCGTAAATTCACGGTTTTCAATGGCGCACATCAGGTTTTCAAAAACCACGTCAGACGAAAAATGCACAACTGATCCGGCTTTTGAAGTGGGTATATCCGAAGCATCACCTATGACAAAAATATTTTCAAATTGCTTTGAACGTAGTGTATATGGATCAGTAGGAATAAACCCAAGATCATCACCCATTCCGCTTCGAATGATGGCTTCTGAGCCCATATGCACCGGAATGGTTACCAGGCAATCAAAAGGCACTTCCTGCCCACCATAATCTTTTATTGTTTTCCTGACATTATCAACCTCGCTGATGTAAAAATCAGGCACAATATGAATATTCTTCTCTTCGAGCATGCCCCCCAGTACTTTGGAAGCCCTGGGTTTGGTAAATGCACCCGACATTGGTGTAACATAATAAATATTTACCTTACTGCGCATCCCCCTCTTAGTGAAAAATGCATCGGCATACATAACAAATTCAAGAGGTGCTACAGGACATTTAAAAGGAAGTTCTGCAATGTTGACAACCAGATTGCCCCCTTCACAGCGTTTGAAAAAATCCTGCAGAGCTAGCGCACCTTCAATATTGTAAAAATCAAAAATCCGCTTGTGCCAGAGTTCTCCCTTTAATCCCGGCGTTTCTTCTGGAACTGTTCTCGAACCTGTGGCTATAATCAGGTAGTCATAGCTCAATACAGTGCCTTCCTTCAGAAATACCTTATTTTCGTCAGGAGCAATGCGATCAATTTCTGAAAATATCAGATTTACCCCATAAGGAATAAAATCATTCTTTGGCTTGATTACATCCTCTTTTTTGTAAATTCCAAAAGGAATAAAAAGAAAACCCGGTTGGTAGTAATGCGTCTTTTCCTGATCAACAATTGTTATCTCCCATTCCTCCCTTGGAAGGGCTTTCCTCAGTTTGTTTGCCATGATGGTACCTCCTGTACCGGCACCAAGAATCAATAATTTTTTCATACTTTTAAGTGATTGATTATTTTGATTACAGTTTCTGTTATTTTTGTAACAAAAGTAAACCCTATCATTTGAACATTTGTTTATACCTACCATGATAACTATCACATTATGATATTTATCATATCAATAAACTTCGATGTATGACCGGGTGCAATTGCGAAAATTGTGAATTAAAAGCTCTGTTTTTCCAGAATGTCCCTGAATCGGAACTTGCTTTTCTTTGCGACACCCGACATGAGCGAATTTATCGTAAAGGTGAGATGATCATTGAACAAGGAACTGAAATTAAGGAGTTTAGTTATCTGAAAACGGGTCTCGTAAAACTATATAAGCATCTGAATAACGGAAAAAACCAGATCATTAAAATAGCCGGCCCTCTTGACTTCATAAATCTGCTTAGCATCTTCAGCGATACATATTTTCAGTATTCCGTAACAGCCCTGGAAGATACCACGGTTTGTTATGTAAATATTGAAACGGTGAAGGAAATGGTGAAAAAAAACGGAAATTTTGCCTTTGACCTTCTCAGAAAAATGAGCCGGATGACAGATGAAATCATTAATACCACCCTTGAAATCAGCCGAAAAAACCTTCGCGGCCGTATAGCTTTTGTTCTGCTTTACTTTAGCCGCTCAGTTTATAAAAGCACCACGTTTGAACTTCCTGTTTCGCGTAAAGAAATTGCCGAATTTATAGAAATGACCCCGGAAAACGTGATCCGTATTCTCTCCGAATTTAGAAAAGATGGGATTATACGAATAAACGGGAAAGAAATTTCAATAACTGATGAAAAACGCCTTTCCGTGATTGCAGATCTCGGTTAGTGAGGTGAAGACTTATTTTACCTCTTCATAATCAACATATTCCCCTTGATCCTTCCGGATTTTCTTTGCAGGGCGGGCAGAGGTATCAATGATTATTGTGCCTTCCTTTTTCTTGTAAGCACGATAAAATTTCTCCCATTCTTTCTGCTGCTGTTTTCTAAGCCGCTCGGCTTCTTTTCTGTCACCGAACAAAGCTCTGTCAATAATGCGGTACAGATAGTAGAAAAGAATAAAATAAAGAAAAAACTTCAGCAGTAACCTCAGCATCCGATATGAATTTGTCAGGCAAAGGTAGTACAAATTTTACTAACCTTATTTGTGAATGCCTCACTTACTCAACAAGAGGTATATCTCTTGTTACGGCTTTTTTGGGATTGCAGCCAAAAACAAGATTTAACCCAATTCTGAAGCTGAATGCCTTAACATACATGGGAACAGGAACCCCCCAGTTTTTCTCTTTATCAAACGTAAGTGGGATATGGTCAAAAAGCAAATACCACTGAAATGGACCAGGCTTAAACATCAAACCTAATCCCAGATCATGATATTCATTATTCAATAACGAATAACTAAAAGTTGTACCAAAAAATCTTCCTGCTCTCAGGTTAGCCGATACGGTGATTTCATTAATAATTTGCTCCTGAAAAATTTCCAGATGGTCCATTATTCCTAAAGAAAATCCTTTCGTCAGGTTAAGCGTAGCACCGCCAAGAAGATGCATTGGCAACCGCGTACTGTATGGATTTCTCAGGTAACTAAAAGCAAATGAATTTTCAAGTGTATCCAGTAAAACCTCACCGAAATCAGATGTATCATCTCCCGTAATAAAATCACTCATGTCAACACCCTTAAATTCATATGAAGTATTCTGCGTCATGTTGTAGGTATAATTTTTCCACCGGATTAAACCGACATCCAGAAGACTAACTGTTAAGGTGATTAGTTTAACAGGAGTATATTCCACACCTATGTCAAAGGCAAAGCCGAGATTTGGCTTACGCAAAAAAATATCAGTAAGATCGCTTGCCTGAGGGTCAGTAAATGACATGTTGGCAAAATCGAATTTTCCTGCGCTGTCAGAGGGAATCTCTGAAAAGGGAATACTTCCGTAAGCCCCAAAATCGGAATTGATCAGCCAGTTATCTTCGAAACTTGTGTTCACAGTAATTGAAGAGTTCCGGGTGTGCAAATTCCCCTGTCCCAGCAAAATTTTTCCCTTGATGCCAGCGCCAAGTTTCCCTTCCAGAAAGGAACGGGAAAGGCCAAGAGCAATTTCACTGTAAACTGAAGCATTAACAGCAAGAGAGCTTAGGTCAAAATTCCGCGGGTTTCCTTCCCTGTCAAGTGAGAAATAAATCGGCAGGGAAGGCAAATCCTTAGGATAATTGAACCGAACGAATGCCTTTTCATTGAGGTCAAAAGTAAAATACATTCTCCCTGTCCTGAACCCAAAGGAAAATATTCCGGCACTGACATCGGTATTCAGGTAATTCTTCTTCTCCAGAAAATTGGACAGAAATTTTTCTTTGTCTGCTTCAGGATGCAAAAAAAGAATGGTGGAATCCAATGTGGAATTATAAAATAAAACATCGTGCGGTGCAAGAGCATTGTTGTTCAGCGAAACCTGCAAAGGTGAAAGACCCGGGAATCCAAGATAAAATCTGCATCCCGGCTGATAGGCAGGATTTAGTAAATGAGACTGGGGAATTCCCTTCATGAAGTACATGGTATTGCTGTATTGTGCTTCTGCCATAAAAACACTTAACAACAAAACAGACATGGCTGTAAATCGGCGGATATTGTTCATAAGAACCATTTATTACCGGTTAGGGAATATTATCATTAGTTATTTTAAACAGAGCTTTTGCTGCAAGTTTAAAATCCAGTTTATAATAGTCATAAAATTTTACTTTAAGCGAAGGATTTGTCTGAAAATCAGTCGTATTCAATTCGGCACTAATAATTGCAAACCGTGCATTTTCGATTCGTTTAATTTTATCCTTTCCAATTCCGGCATATGTTTTCTTTAATGTTTTTCCGGTCTGCTGGTCAACAGTATAATCGGCCGAGAGTTTACCTGAAGAAACCTGAGGCAGACTGGCAGGATCAAACAAGCTGTCAAGCACATGATATGAAGCATCAGCAAAGGCAAGCTGAACACCTGCATTCAGTGGCAATCCGTTATTAATCTCGAGATAGATAATGAGAGTATCAATCAGGCTTCTTTCTTCTTCGCCCAGCATGTTCTGAAAATCAAAATCAATGGTATCTCTCAGTACAAATTCACCGGCACGCAACCATACCGGCAGCACTACATTTACTGAAGCCGTAAACCGACTGGTATCAATAACAAAATTGGTGCTTCCCGATTCTGAAGTATCTGTATAAGCCCTGGTAGAAAAATAGATTTTATTGGGTTCTGTTTGCATTACTTCTTTAAACGGAGGACTTGAATTTTCAAATGAAAATAAGGTTTGTTTTGAAAGCCCTATTTCATTTATGGCCGGGTAATTAATATGCACAGGATTTTCTTCCGGAGGGAAAGAAATTGGTATAGTAGTGCTCTGCCGCTCTGACGAAGAATAAACATTCGTAAACTCCATCAAAATAGGCATACCATAAGCATTATCAATCTGAAGAGTAAATCTGGGATCTTCAAACTCGATTGTTCCACCTATGTCTGATTTTTCAAACAAATTGAGTAATATATAGCTTTGTTGTGTCAGTACTTCCTTATACCCAATATTGCCATATATAAGCTTAAAACCAATGTTCAGCAAACCCAGGTCAATGGTTACCTGATCACCTGCCTGCAAAGGTTGCCCCTGGTCGGCGTAAAGTGTCAGTGAAAAATTTAACGGAAGCAATGTGCTGTCGTTCCGGTGAAGAAAATGAAGAGTAACTCCATTCAGACTACGGTCAAATTCTCCTTGATAAGTTCCTGAAGTATTACCGATATTAAATTCTTCAGACCAGGCTTTGCCATTTTTAAGAATATAAGGTGAGGATATTACCAATCTTCCGGTATGTTGAAAGCTTGATTGAATGCTAAAATGAAAATTTCCCTCTTTAAGGATGATAGTGTCAATCCGTTCATCCGGTTGAAGGCTGAAAGCGTAATCTTTTGATTTTTGCAGTACGACACTGTCTGTTATACTGGGTACTGCTATTTCGGAACGAACAAAAAACTGATCAAAATGCTGGTCAGGAAAGCTGATAACTTCAGCTGCCGTGAGAGAAAGAAGCTGCGAATTATAACTGAGCTCAAGCAGGCCTGAAGCATCTTTTTTGACAAATCCGGTTGAGTCAAAACGAGTGATCATATCATCCATTCCGAGTGATCCGTATCCTAGCGGAATAGCGATACCGGGGGTAAGTTCAAACCGATCTGAAAAATGTTCCAGGTCAATTGTATCTTTAATGCAACCCCCAGCACCAATAAGCAGAAAACCGGCCGGAAGAATAAACAATAGGTAATGAACGATTTTTTTCATGACAGACCAGGGTTAATAAATACCTATTCACTCAGGAAGTTACCGTATCTGAAATTATTGTACGATAAAATTACATAAAAAGTTATTCTGCACGGTAATCAGCCTGAATTTTTGACTAACATCAGCCGGTGGCAGAAAAACAGGCATTGCAGAACATGCAATCGGAAATCCTTTTAATACCGTTCCATTTGAATTGACAATCCAAAGCAGATCCTTATCTTCTGACCATAAGCTAAGGAAAACTTCACCCTTCGGATTTTTGTACAACAACATATCGGAGAAAGCAGACCCATCACCTTTGAAAAACAATCGTTTCTCAGCGTCAACCGATTGAACAAAAACCGAATCATCGTGCATTAATATTATCTCATTATTACCATCATGGGTAATATCTGAAAAAAGAAAACTATGATATTTGTTTCCTCTTGAACTGGTATCCTTCTTACACTGACCATTAGGTTTAAAAAAGTAAACGATTCCCATAGTATCCGTCCCAACAAACTGGTCTCCGGTAGGCCGTTTCCATAGAAATAGCTGATTATCTGACGGAACGAAAACACATTGCGGTTGCATCCGTATTCCACCCCTTCTGTTAAGAAAAATCCATCCCTTATCTGTCGGTACAGCAAGATAATCAAGTGTTCCGGATGTAAAATATTGGACAGAACCAATGGCATGTAAAGGCTGAGCCGGCGAAATCCAGCCTTTCACTTGCTTTCCGTACTTATCAAGACAATATATTTTCCCGTCAGTTCCATTATAAATTATCCGGTAATCTCTTTTCTGCTCATAATCAAATACAGCTGGGTCATTCTGGGCGGTGACAGGCAATCGAACAGGAAATTTTTCCACAAGCTTCCCATTTCGATCAATAAGATAAATTGACGAACGTGAAAAAATGAGATACTGCAACTTGCCATTCCGGTAGAAATCAATTTGTCTGATCTGCCCCACAGGAGTATCGGGTAGAGGAACTTTCCATAAAATATTCCCTGATAAACTTACCAGAGCAAGTGTGTTATCCTGGCATAATACCAGCAATTCCTCCCGTTTTGTAGAATGATTGACCACCTGAAAGACTTTGATAATCGATGCATTGTTAATTGACGATTTCCAGACTGTTTCAATTGGTTTATACAATGAGGCCGGCTTTATCTGAATAATAGCATTGGCATATAAATTACCTCCATAACTGGTTAATTGTATTCCAATGTTCCCATTGCGCCCATCTGTTTGTACCCCTGGAGAATTTGGATAGAACAGCCAGGCAAAGACCACACCGGCCGTATCGAACTGCTCATAAAAACTGTTAAAACGTGCCTGATAGAAAAGGGTACGCTGCTGAACATAATCGTTTGCTAATGAAGCCAGAGCTGAAGGTGAATTTCCCCATACAATTGCATTGTTTATAACAGTAAAATAACTGTTTTCTGATTTTATAATAGGAAATCCGAAAATATGCCTAGTTAGAAAAGGTACTCCGGAACGATAGATCCTGAACAACGAACCGTCATCGGTCCGAATAACTTTTTCAGGCAAAATAGTAGCTCCTTTGCCCGGATGATTAAGAAGGGCAAGGCTTCGTTCCGCATCCAACTGATTTTTCACTTCAAGAAAATGAAAAATATTTTCCTCCGAACCTATTGCTGAATCACCCACCATACACATTGCCGCATGATGCCCAGCTATTTCGCCAAAAAGTTGTGCAAGGTCCTTACCGCTGGTTTTGGAAAGTGCTTTAAGATTATTTTTGTGGGCTTCCCTCCCTTTCAAATCATCAGAATGCAGGAAATCCTTTCGGAAAAAATCATAAATGGTATCGAAACTAAATGTCATAAATGATTTCGTTCCGGAAGGAAAATACCTTAAAAGGAAAGGCTCTCTGGGTTTCTGCTGCGCAAAATAATTCCCTGTTGCTCCAAGAGAATCACCACTGAAAAGTATTCCTCAACAAAACAAAGTCTGATTCCGCACAAAAACATCCATTACCGACCATTCAGCCATTTGCTCTACCAGTGAAAGCTTTTCCTTATCAATTGAAGGGAATAAAAGCCTAAGAAGATCTCCCAGGTAAGAATGATGTAAAAAAAGGGAAACGTTAACACTCTTTCCCGCAGCATTAATAGCCTTTTTTAAAGTATGATTATCTGATAGAGATTTCTTCCCTTGTAGGCAAAGCAACGCATTTTCGGCCAGCACAGCTGAGTTGCTCAAAAATAGATGCCCTTTTACTGGTATAGCAGTGAAACTTATGTTTTCCTTCGGTACAGAAATGTCATAAATTTTAATAAACCCCAATCGCCGGGTGTTTATATTACTTTCTTTAAATCTCCTGCCAAGAAACAAACGGAATTTCTTCTGCCATTGGTCAGCTTTTGGTAACAGATGATACAATATTCCAATATTTCCTTTCCCTTCTCCGTAGAAGGATATCAGCATCTGTTCACCAGGAAACAATGGCGAAAGCAATGAATCGGAATACCGAAGCAAAGGAAGAAGCCCTTTCTGTAGAAATGGAATTTCGGGTAAATTCCCTTCTGATTCTCGGGTAGCGATTTCTTTGCTGAACAATGATATATCTTTCACGCTGAGAACAACAGCCGCATTTTCAGGAATTCCATCCCAAAATGTATTATTTTTCTCATACCGTGTGGAATGAAAAATAATGACCCCTCCGATGATAATGATTATGGCAACCAATGAGGCAGCCAGAACAGTTCCCTTTTCTGAAAGCCACTTCACACGATGGTTATTTTCCTCCAAATTGTGTAGTTACATCTATGAAGCCAGGATAAGGTATTATCATTCCAGCCAATGAAACAGAGGGCTTAACCTTCAATGTAAGCGTGGAAGGCACGCTACTGGCACCGGCAAGATTAAACAGCAAATTAAGCACGGCATTCTGCGCTTTCCCTTGCATAAGTTTATATAGGTCAAATTGAATATTTAAAGGTAATGTAGCTGTCTGATTGTTACCGGGAATTTCAACCCTTTGCGAAGTAGAACCATTAAAGATCTCATTGCCGTCAAGATAAGCAATATAGTCGGTTCTGTTTAGAGCTGCCAACTGCTGATTGGGATTACGAATTTCCACATCCAGAACAAGATTGACGGGAAGAGAACCCTGCTTCAGGGCACCAAGAATCTTTCCGGCATCTAACAAATTCAGCCCTGAAATGGAGGTCTGACCACTGATGTTCACTCCCGCAGCGACCACATTCCTGACTCCTTGCATTCTGAACTCACACTGTTTAAGAGAAGCCAGTTCGCGCAAGGTGGAACATGAACCCAGGGATAAAATGAGAAGTAATACCGTGACTTTTTTCATGGCAATATTTTTTTCCTTCCCAATATTACAACTTTTATGCGATAAACCCAACAAGAGGAAAGGTTTGCTTTCAAACAGCAAAAGGCAAATCGAGAAAGAAGAAAGTTACATATTCAGCATTTTCATAGTGGCAGTAATAGCAGCAACAGTCTGGTCAGGATCCAGCCCGCGGGTTTTGAAATCCCGCTTTCCGTCATTCCATGTTATCACTGTTTCAACAAGTGCATCTGTTTTGCCTCCGGGAGGAATCGAAACTGTATAATCTACAAGCTTGGGTAAACTAAGCTTTAACTTATCATAAATCCTTTTTACTGCATTCATAAAGGCATCATACTGACCATCTCCGGCAGCTGTTTCTTCGTATATCTTTCCTTCAATGTCGAGACTGACAGTAGCAACTGACTTCAGACCTTTGGCAACATTGAGAGCATAATTAACAATTTTAATCCTTTGCTTGATTATCTCACTGTTCAGTACATCTGCGATGATGTATGGAAGATCTTCCCTTGTTACGGTTTCTTTTTTATCGCCCAGCTCAATCACTCGTTGAGTAACCCGTTTCATCTCTTCAGGAGTCAGTTGAAGACCGAGTTCTTCCAGGTTTTTTAATATATTTGCCTTTCCCGCCGTTTTCCCCAGTGCATATTGCCGCACCCTGCCAAAACGCTCCGGTAATAGATCATTGAAGTACAAATTGTTTTTGTTGTCTCCATCGGCATGTACCCCGCAGGTTTGTGTAAAGACATTTTCCCCTATAACAGGTTTATTATGTGGAATGCGGATGCCGGAAAACGTTTCAACCATTTTTGACAGTCGATAGATCATTTTTTCTTTCACCGAACATTCTACCCCCAAATGGTCCTTGAGAACAGCAACTACACTGGTAAGCGGAACATTTCCTGCTCGTTCACCAAGCCCGTTCACAGTAGTATGAACTCCATGTACCCCTGCTTTAACAGCAGCATAAACATTTCCTGTTGCCAGATCATAATCATTATGTGCATGAAAATCAAAATGTAGTTGCGGGTACCTTTTAATCATGATATCACAAAATTCAAAGGTATTCTCATGATTAAGTATTCCCAGAGTATCAGGTAGCATAAACCGCTTGATAGGCTCATTTTTAAGATGATCCATCAGAAAGAAAACATAGTCGCGGGAATTTTTCATACCATTTGACCAGTCTTCAAGGTAGAGATTCACAATCAGCCCTTTTTTCAAAGCATACTGAATGCTCTGCTTTATGTCAGAAAGATGTTGTTCAGGAGTTTTTCGCAATTGTCCTTGAACATGGTTCAAGGATCCCTTGGTGAGCAAATTAAGGACCTTACCTCCGGCTGAAACAATCCAGTCGATAGATGCCGTTCCATCAACAAACCCCAGTATTTCAACCCTCTCTGAATAGCCCTTTTTTCGCGCCCATTCCAGTATGCGGGTAGCTGCCCTGAATTCTCCTTCCGATACCTTAGCTGAAGCAATTTCAATGCGGTCTACGTTCACCTCTTCCAGCAGCATCCTTGCGATAGCAGATTTTTCTGATTCGAGAAATGCCACACCGGAGGTTTGCTCACCATCTCTCAGCGTGGTATCCATAATTTCAATATGCCGTTCCATATAAATGAAAAATTCTATGCCAATATGCAATAATAGCACAATTTAGGGAAATATGTTGTAAAATTATGTTCTTTGGCATATTTTGTTTAATTTGATTAGCTGGTCATGCCAGCTTGAAAAACATTACCAAAATTTGCAATTTAAAAGCAAGGTGAAACCAAAACCGCATAAACCGAAGTACATGAATTAACAAATTCAACCGGGCTAACCCCGATGGAACAAAGTGAAATCGGCCTAACAGGCACAATAGGCATCGTATAATGCGTATTGTGGGTAAAAACCAACATGATTAGAGCAAAATTATTTTTAGAGGAAATTCCATTTTTGAAAC
>CAZJQN010000083.1:0-15113 GCA_964548125.1 uncultured Bacteroidales bacterium
AGGCGATTCATGCATGTCCAATGCATGAATCGGGTGAATCAAGGAAAGAAATGAATTAGTCAATAGAAACGCAATAAATATTAAACCTTTCAAGGTAACCCCTACTTATCAAAATCTTTCATTTTGTTAGTGGATTAGTTAATTGATTTTTTCAATTGACGGATTTGGGTATATCATATTCTGCATCGAAATAACCATGCAATTGTGCAATGGAAGCTATTCTCTGGCGAAGACATCCGCCTCAACTCTGGCAGAACAAACCGTCAAGGGCGGGTTATTCATTGCTGGAAAGAAATTCCAATATTCAGAACGTAACTGGACAATAAAAAAATCTTGGTTAACAGACGTTAAGTTTGACTTTAAACTAATAAAGTCCGTTTACTGGTTTGTCTCATTTTCATCGTTTTCAGGAAGCGAAAAACCGGCAATTTCTCTGGGAATTTCTTTTTTGGGTCGTGCTCCGAGCTGTTGAATTTTAAGAGCACGGCTCAGCAGACTTCCCTTACCTGTGGATAGTTTTTTCATGGATTCTTCCCAGGCATGGTGGGCATCATCAATTTTTTTGCCTATGTCTTTCAGATCTTCGAGAAAACCGTTAAATTTATCGAGAAGGTCGCTGCTTTGTCTGGCAATTTCCTGGGCATTGCGGTTCTGATATTCTATGCGCCACATGCTTTCAATGAGCTTCAGGGCAGCCAGCAGGTTAGTCGGACTCATAAGCAGTACTCTTTTCTGATAAGCGTATTGCCATAATTCAGGGTCCTGCTGAAGCGCCAGATAATATCCGGGTTCCACCGGCATAAACATCATAACAAAATCGAGGGAGTTGAGCTGATAGAGCGATTGATAATCTTTGCGGCTTAATTCAAGAATGTGTTTTCTTACCGACTCAAGATGCTCTTTTATAGCCAGCTGACGGGATTCTTCCTCTTCGGCTGCGACATATTTTTCGTACGCAACGAGGGAAACCTTGGAGTCGATAACTACACTGCGACCACCCGGATACCGGACAATAACGTCAGGAATCAGGGTATTGCCTTCTTCACCTGCCATTCTTTCCTGAACGGTATATTCGCGGTTGCGGGTCAGACCAGAATTTTCCAGGAGTTTTTCCAGAATTACTTCGCCCCAGTTGCCCTGGGCTTTGGTATCTCCTTTCAGAGCCCTGGTAAGACTGCGTGCTTCATCGCTCAGTTGCTGGTTCATTTGGACCAGGCGTTCAATTTCCTTGCCGAGGTGAAAGCGTTGTTCCCGCTCTGTTCCGTAAGCCTTTTCCACCTGGTCCCGGAATTCTCTTATTTTTTCCGAAAGAGGATTTAGCAGGTTCTCCAGCTGAGTCCGGTTTTGTTCGGTAAATGTCTTCGTTTTTTCTTCAAGAATACGGTTGGCAAGATTTTCAAATTCTGCTGAAAATCGTTTTTGAAGTTCTTCAAGTTCACTTTTCTGACGGGCAATCTGATCCTGCATGTTTCTGGCGTCGGCCACTGCTGCTGAGTATTTTGCCTGCAAATCAAGCAATTGTCTATCTTTTTCAGCAGTTTTACTCTGTTCTTGCGACAATGCGTCTTCAAGAAACCGGCTTTTTTCTGAAAATACCGAAAGTTTTTCTTTTTGAATCAGGCGAAAAATGAACCAGACGGCAAATCCTCCAATGATAAGACCTGCAATAAAATACAGAATGTCCATGAAATTGAAATTAAAAATTCACCATGTAAAGGTATAAAACATGCCTGTGAAATATACGGAATAGCTATTTGTTCCCTATTCAGTCGGAACAATGTAAATTTTTTGGCCAAGAAATCGTTCAATCCGCTCAAATTTTCCCCGCTCGGCTTTATTAACAAAGGTTATGGCCAGTCCGTCTGCATCAGCGCGGGCTGTTCGTCCGATGCGGTGAATATAATCTTCAGGATCAGAAGGGACATGATAATTGACGACCAGTTCGATGCCTTCGATATCGATGCCCCGGGAAAGGATATCCGTTGCTACAAGTATCTGGAATTTTTTGTTCCTGAAATCACGCATGATTTCTTCCCGGACTGACTGGTCAAGGTCTGACTGTATACCACATACCTGAAATCCTTCTTTCCGGAGTTCTTTTTCAACCTGTCTGACGTCTTTTTTTGTAGAGCAGAAAATAAGAACACTTCGCAAATTTTTCCCTTTGAGCAGTCGACCGATCAGGTGGATTTTCCCTGCATCTTCGGTAATGTAGGCAGCCTGGGTAATATTTTCAGCCGGGCGGGAGATGGCAATATTGACCTCAACAGGATTTTTCATGATTTTTCTTGCCAGTTGCCTGATGGGAGCGGGCATGGTGGCTGACAGGAGGATGGTTTGTTTTTCTGACGGCAGGAGAGATATGATGCGCATTATGTCGTCGAAGAAGCCCATATCGAGCATCTTGTCTGCTTCATCCAGCACCAGGTATCTCAGGTGGCTGAAATCAACGTATCCGAGGGCCAGGTGTGATAAAAGCCGACCTGGTGTTGCAATCACAAAATCCACTCCTTCAGTAAGGGCTTTCTTTTGATAATCCCAGCCCACGGAATCACCCCCTCCGTAAACAGTTACTGAACCGGCCCCTGAAAAATAAGCAAAGCCCTGAAACTGTTGATCAATCTGAATAGCAAGTTCACGTGTAGGAACAAGTACAAGGCATGATATTCCCTTGCCTATCTGGTTGCATGATATCATGTTTTGCAATGTGGGCAGCAAATATGCAGCCGTTTTACCTGTTCCTGTCTGCGCACAGGCAATAATATCTTTTCCCTCGAGGGCCGGTGGAATAGCAGCTTTCTGTACGGCAGTGGGTTCCCTGAATCCCATTGCATCAACAGCTTCCAGTAAGGGGTTTGCAAAATGAAATTCTGAAAAATCCAATTGACTTAGTAATTAATAATTAATTTTGACACCTGTTTATGAAATACCGGTATATCTTTTTTGACCTTGACCGCACATTGTGGGATTATGAAGCCAATTCGCGCGAAACGCTTCTGAATTTGTTCTATCAGTATCATCTGCACGATAAAATTGAACCGGAAAAGTTTCTTGAGGAATTCAACCGCCATAATGAAATGCTCTGGGAACAGTATCGTGACGGTGAAGTTACCAAGGAAACGCTTCGCTATGAGAGGATGCGCCGCACGTTTGCCGCATTTGGTATTTCGGGCAAAGATCTGGCAGACAGCTTCAGCGATGCTTTTATCAGCAATCTTCCGCTTCAGAAACAGCTTTTCCCTGATGCAAAGGAGGTTCTCGAATATCTTCACCGGAAATACAATTTATATATTCTCTCGAACGGGTTTAAAGAAACACAGGTTGCAAAGATAGAACATTCAGGTCTGAGTCCGTACTTCAAGCACATCTTTACTTCGGATGAACTTGGAACAACCAAACCGGGCAGGGAATTTTTCCACCTGGCAATTTCTTCCCTGAACGCGCGAAAGGAGCAATGTCTGATGGTTGGTGATGATCCAATAGCCGATATTTCAGGGGCCGCTGATTATGGCATTGATCAGGTTTTCTTCAATCCCGACCGCATTCCTCATACCATGAAGCCTACCTATGAAATTTATGCCCTTGCTGAACTGAAAGATCTGCTGTGAGTTAATACGGTATTTCCTGGTCAAATGAGTCGTTCCGACCAAGAGTGAATTTTCCTTCATAGCGTTCATCCACATCCTGGTTCATGCGGCTTCCGATGGTAACGGTCTTCCCTGCAAGAGTAGTATCAATAGGAGCAAATGTATCCAGATCTTCAAACCGGGCCAGATCATCGCGGAATCGCAACTGGATATCAGCTGTAGGTCCGTTTCGGTGCTTGGCAACAATGATTTCAGCAATTCCTTTGGTAGAATTCCCGTCAAGATCTTCAAACAGACCGTATTTTTCGGGTCGGTGAATAAAAATAACGATATCGGCATCCTGTTCAATAGCCCCTGATTCCCTGAGGTCAGAAAGCTGTGGTCTTTTCGTACCCGAACGAGTCTCCACGCTTCTGTTCAACTGGGAAAGAGCTATGACCGGAACATCCAGCTCTTTGGCAAGTGCTTTCAGTGAGCGGGAAATCATACTTACCTCCTGTTCCCTGCTACCTTTCGCATCGACGGGAGCTGTCATCAGCTGCAGGTAGTCGACTATGACCACCTGAATCTGGTGCTGAACGACCAGGCGCCTGCATTTTGCCCGAAGTTCATAAATACTGATAGCCGGGGTGTCATCAATGTATAGAGGAGCATGCACAAGGTCACGTATGCCTGCATCGAGTTGCTTCCATTCCTCTTCAGTGAGTTTTCCGTTTTTTATCCGTTCTGAAGGAAGTTCTGTTTCACTTACAATCATACGGTTTACCAGCTGAACCGAAGACATTTCGAGAGAAAAAATGGCCACCGGTATTTTGTGCTCCACAGCCATGTTACGTGCCATCGAAAGAACAAAGGCAGTTTTCCCCATGGATGGCCTTGCGGCAATAATTACAAGATCAGAACGTTGCCAGCCAGACGTGATTCTGTCCAGTTTTGTAAATCCGGATGGAACTCCGCTCAAATTATCTGACCTCTTACTGGCTTCTTCTATTCTGCGTATGGCTTCTTTCAAAATGGTATTTACCGGCAGCGATTCCTTTTTTATGTTGCCTGTGGCGATTTCAAAGAGTTCCTTTTCAGAAAATTCAAGGAGATCGTTCACATCAATTGATTCATCATATGCTTGTTTCTGGATCTCAGAAGACACCCTGATAAGCTCTCTCTGAATGTATTTCTGGGCTACAATTCGGGCATGGTATTCAATGTGGGCTGCTGATGCTATACGGGTAGTAAGCTGGCTTATATAGGCAGGGCCTCCGGCTTCATCAAGCTGCTTGTTGGTTCGCAGTTGTTCGGTAACAGTGAGAATATCAATGGGCTTTTCGGCCATTGACAAATCCAGGATTGCCTGAAAGATTTTTTGATGGGCTTCTTTATAAAAGCTTTCCGGTTTCAGAATATCAATAACTGAAAGTAAAGCGTTCTTTTCAAGCATGATAGCTCCTAGAACTGCTTCTTCCAGTTCGATAGCCTGAGGGGGCATTTTGGCATAGTCGGCAGGCAGGGATTCCTGCCTTGGCGTTGGTTTACGGGTTGTCCTGGCTGGCATACTTTTTCTGTTTTCATGGCAAAGGTATGAAAAGAAGCCCGCTCAACTCCCCAAAAGAGAAAGGATATTTTTGAAAAAAATATAACCACAAAATGAACAGGCTGTTAGTAACTTTTTACATAACAAAATCTGTTCAGAATCAGCCATCTATATGTCTTTCCAGATTAAACATCAGGAATGGAAGGAACCAATATGTAACAGGTTGACACGAACAACAAATTCTGGTTCCACCCGACTGAACCCCGGATTAATTAATACATAAACAGGAATCCGCATGGTAAATGCGGATTCCTGTTTGAGTAATTGCTTATGTTACCCGTTATCAGTGAATTACCACAAAGGGTATTCGTACCGTTTCTTTTCGGAAGACCATTTGTAGCTGCCATACTCCTGAAGGAAGCGAGGATATGTCGATGGTTTTCCTTCCGGAATTATCAGAAACATCCTGCGACACTATCCTTCCTGACAGGTCAATAACTGAGATGCGCTGCAAACCTTCTTCAGACGGCCATTCAACGGTAAGAAAATCGGCGGCAGGATTTGGATACATCTTGCACCGTCGAACAATACCGGAAGATATGCCGACTGTATTAATAACAACATCCTTGCACTGGCTCCAGGTACCGCAGTTGGTTGTAACAGAAAGGCAAACATGGTATGTTCCGTCATTAAGATAAATATGCTGCGGATTTTGTTCTTCTGAGGTCTGTCCGTCTCCAAAGTTCCATGCGTAGGTTCCCTGTGAAGATTGGTTGGTGAAACTTACCGTTTTATGGGTGATATCAAACTGGAACGATGCAGAATCTTCTGCAGGTTCGGAAACCTGAACGGAATAATCAGTACTGCATTCATGATCATCTGTTACGGTAACGGAATAAGAGCCGGCAGAGAGGTTTTCGCGGTCTTCGGTAATGGCGTTATCGTTCCAGGCAAAGGAATAGGGCTGTGTTCCCCCTGTTACAAGAAGGTCTACTGCACCATTGTTTCCTCCGAAGCAGGTAACATCGGTAACAGCCGCATTAATAGCCAGCGGCGCTGGTTGTTGCACTGTGAAAGTATCAGTTTCGGTGCAGTTGTTCATGTCTGTGGCGGTAACAATATAATTTCCGGCACTTATATCTGTCAGGGTGTCATTTGTATTCCCTCCTTCCCAGAGGAAAGAGAAAGGAGCAATACCTCCTGTAGCAGAAATGACCAGGCCTCCGTTGGACATGCCATAACAGGATGGTTCTGTAATTTCAGCATGTAAGACAATTTTGTCCGGTTCATTTACGTATAATGTATCGAAAGCTGTGCAATTATGGGCATCGGTAACAATAACTGAATAGGTGCCCGCTTGATTTGCAACCGAAATACTATCTGTAGTTCCGTTTGACCAGAGGAACTGGTAAGGAGATGTGCCTCCTTCAGCATGAACTGATACTTCGCCGTTACCCGCACCATAGCAGGATATATCTTTGCTGCTGCTGGTAAGACTAATTGGTGCCGGCTCACTAACTGTAATTTCTTTCTGAATTACACATTGGGTGGCATCAGCAATTCGAACCCAGTAACTGCCCGCTGGTATATTGGAAACAACTGTATTATTTGAACCTGTACTCCACAGAATCCCCACAGGTTGAATGCCGCCTGTGTATTCAATTCTCAACTCCCCGTCAGAAGACCCGTTGCACAGGGGATCTGTTTTGAATACCTCAGCGTAGAAAGGAATTTTAAAGAAAGATCCTCCATCCCAGTTGGTACAAATGGAAGTATTCGGATCGGTATGCAAAATATCAAACAAGTATATCGGAGGATACCATTGTCCCGGGCCTCCGGCAAAATACTGCCCATCAGCCGGACTTTGTACGTACATTCGAACCAGAATGCTGAAGTACTGGCTGTAACCTGGAACCCTGGCAAGAAAATATCCTCCTGTCATCCTGAATTGCATATCCGTCGGTGAATCAATTGAAATGACCATCTGCACCGGAACAGCAGTTGTAACCCATGCATTGGAGGTATTCAGATATTTATAATTTGTGGTACCTCGGTACACAAGGTTCCAAGGATTGGAGGAAGCAGGATCATAGATGAGATCAGACATTCCACTACAGGTGGTATTCGGAGGGGCATTGTTAGCCCCATTGATAACATTAAACAGGGTGTCGTTTACACCCCAGTAAAGGCAGGAGGAATCATATTCCCAATAAGGATAAGTAGGATCAATGAACCTAAACTGAGTAGTCGTAATACCTATTGACCTTGGATCATTTGGGTTGACCTGAATTATGGTTCCTGCTGGAGGTGGCACCATTACAGGTTGTGAGAACCCGTTGACAAAGGAAACAGCGATGAATGCCAATGTAATAAAGCTGGTAATTTTGAATTTCATAAGGGGTGTTATTTATTATGAAGCATTTCCTGAACGAATCCTGAACCATCATCCAATTTCCATACTCTCAGCAGATAGATTCCAGTGGGAAGAGAGAGATGGCTAAGACGAACTGTATTGGTTCCTCGTGAAATGGTTTTTTCTGAGAAAACCTTCCGGCCAGTCGACCCGTATAGCTCAATCATAATCATTTTTCCCTCACTCTCTGGCCAGTATATGCTGAATGCATCGCAAAAAGGATTGGGATAAACCAGCCTTTTTTCTCTGGTTTTGTTCTCGTTAATTTTTAGAGCAGGGGTATCGAAGGTGAGAGCATCAATGAAAACTCTGGTGTTCTCAGATCCATTACGATTAAAAGAAAAACTCACATAGCCACTGTCGGGAACAACATCCTGCGATGCGTAACTGAGAGGAACTTCCAAAAGTCGGTATGGCTCCAGCAATCCGGTAAGGGTATAAAATCCCCCGCCTACTTGTGATCCATTCCGGAACATGCTAACATTGATAAAAAGGGTGTCATTTCCGTCCGGTTCAAATCCAATGTAGCCGTAAAGTGAAGTATGCCTGCCTGAAACAGGGAAAGAGGGTGCAACTATTTTAAGGGGACTTGTGGACAGAAAAGATTGGCCAGGTTCTTCATTGGGTCGGTTTACGAAATCCAGTGCATAGGAACCATCAAATGCATTTTCAGATATACAGGTTGAAAATTCACCCTGAGGATTTTTGTTATACCCGCTGAGGTACCATCCTTTCGGTATATATTGACTGATCTGCTCCCACTGTTCAAAATCGCCGTTGGGCAGAGTTGCCGATGTGTGCAAAAAGAAGATTTCGTCAATCACAACAACACTCAAGGGGTCTGTTTTTCCGGAAAACACATCGGTTGAGGCAATACCGATAATAATGCTGTCGCTTTCTGCGGGTATCTGATAGGTGATCGGGAATAGACAGGTAACGAACTGACCTTCTGAACTACCGCCTATTTTGAATATGCCTTGAGCTACAGGAACACCATCTTTTTTCAGCAGAAGGAGCACAAAAGCACTGTCACCGCTGGCAATTTCATATTTTACTCTGATGCCAATTGAGTCGGGTTGCCCTGCAAATGGAACACCACCTTCGAAGTTTCCGTTGTTCAGGTTTCCTATAAGAACAACTCCCGGTTCATTGTCTTTAGCCTGTAACCTGACGGCTGTTTTTCCGTTTTCGCCATCAACCTTTTCAACTGAACCTGCCATGGTCCATGGAATAGGAATATCCGTAATCAGAGTATCCCATAATTCGAAACTCCAGTTGGGTATGTCGGTTCCGGCAAAAAATGACTGGATTTGGCTGGTTGTAATTCCGTCTTTGTTTTCAGCTCGGACACAGAAGACATAAAATGCCTGAGGATCAAGCCCGGAAAGTGTTGTGCCGGTGCTCTGCCATTCAATTCCGGAAAGAAATTCCGGATTGGCTGCAAGGGTATTTTCATCGGGCGTAACTTTTCCGTAAGAGAAAAAGACACGGGTCGAAAGACCGTTAGGATTGATCTGAACCTTAAGCTTTATATTCCCTGGACTGATCAGTTTTGCCTGCAGGGAAGCTATTACAGGGGGGTGGCTGGATGAATCGGCATATATAAGAACCTTTCCGTCAGTACCTGCTGCAACCCCTGCAAAGCGATTCAGAAATCCTAAAGTCTGCAGATCTCTTTCATCATTCAGACCAGGAGGTAGACCGGCAGGAACCCAGGAGAATCCCCCGTCAGTGCTTTTAAGAAAAGTTCCCTGGTTGCCTACGGCAAAACCATCGGTTGAACCGGTAAAACAAATATCATTCAGCATGGGAGCCAGGCTATCATGAACTACCTGCCAGGAGTATCCTCCGTCGGATGTATGGATAATCGTCTGGATCGCATCATTGGAAGGATTCCCTCCGGCAGCAAAACCGTTCAACCGGTCTCTGAAGTATAATGCATTCCATTGCCTTTCTTTTACCGAGGCAGGAACTGAGGGTGTTTCCCACGAAAGGCCTCCGTCATGTGTCAGCAGAAGTATTCCCTGGTCGCCTGCTATGATGCCTTCTTTTGCATTAAAAAACCAACAGGTTCTGAAAAAACTTCCTCTTTCATCAATTCTTACATCCCACGTAATTCCGCCATCGTATGTGGAAGCGAATGTGTGCATTGTATCTGCACCATAATGTCCGCCGGCAATAAATCCCGTATCTTCTGAAGTAAAAAATATGCTCCGGAGATTTCTTTCTGAGAGACTCTGCGGAAGGCTAAGTGCCGACCATGATTCACCTCCTGTATTTGTTTTCATTACCAGCCCGTTATCACCAGCAGTATATCCGGTTAAATGGGAAGGGAAAGATACTGCGCTCAGCCATGGACTATTCGGTGAATCAAGAACAATATTCCAGGTTCTGCCTGAGTCCTGTGAAATATAGATACCCGTAATAGCATCGTTGGATTCGTGTCCGCCGACAGCTATCAATCGATTACCGGAAAAAACAATATCATTAACCGACCGAAACCTCGGAACATTAGACAATTTCCACTGACCCCAAATGACAAATGATATACAAAATAATAATAGAGTAATTATTATTTTCTTCATGTTCAGCTGTTTGAGAGAAAAGAGTGAATATACTTCACTAGGGTTCCAACCTGATTTTAAGTCAAAGTTAAGATATTTTTTAGATATTTTAATGTTATCTAAATGTTTATTTTTGCTCTATGATCGATTTCCCCAATGCTAAAATAAATCTCGGGTTACGGGTTATCCGAAAACGGATGGACGGTTACCATGATATTCAGACGCTTTTTTTCCCTGTTGGTTTAAGTGACATTCTGGAAATCATTCCAAATAATACAAATAGAGCAAATATTGAAGTTTCCGGTTTGGTCCCTGAAGGTGATCAACGAAACAATTTCTGTATGAAAGCATGGGAGATATTGCATGAAGAGATAAGGATTCCGGGAGTTGATATATATCTTCATAAGAAGATTCCAAGCGGAGCCGGATTGGGAGGAGGTTCATCCGATGCCGCATTCACCTTGAAGATGCTCGATAGGCTTTTTAATTTGTCGCTTAGCGAAGCGCAGCTGAAAGAGTATGCGGCAAGGATTGGCAGCGATTGTCCGTTTTTTCTTTATAACTCTCCTATGGTTGCGCAGGGGAGGGGGGAGGTTCTTTCTCAGGTTGATATTGATTTAATCGGCTACTATCTGGTTCTTGTTATTCCGCCCCTTCATATTTCAACCAGGGAGGCCTATGCACAGATTACTCCGGATGAACCGCCAGAACCTATAGAAAAGACTGTCCGAAGAAATGTGAAATTATGGAGCGAACATCTCGTTAACGATTTTGAGGGTCCTGTATTTAAAAAATATCCCCTT
Organism: uncultured Bacteroidales bacterium; assembly: GCA_964548125.1. GTDB lineage: Bacteria > Bacteroidota > Bacteroidia > Bacteroidales > JAAYUG01 > JAAYUG01. Next base: position 10,896 of record CAZJQN010000083.1, read on the forward strand.
CTTGCAGAAATAAAAAGACGGCTTTATCAGGACGGAGCAATTTATGCTTCTATGTCTGGTAGTGGGTCTGCACTGTACGGCTTGTTTACTGAAAAACCTGACCTGCATTCAGTAACAGAAGGGAATCGCATATTTATTGAGAAAATTGGAAGCATGTTTTCCTGATATAGTATGCTGTTTCATATTATTAAAACAATACTGAAACTCTTTTACCGGAAACCTGAATGGAAAGAATGCAACAAATTACCTCCTCCCCCGGTCGTATTTGTTGCCAATCATAATCGTTCATACGGACCTGTAATTTTTTTTCTCTATGCACCGTTTTCTGCCCATCCGTGGGTAATTGCCCCGGTTACTAAGGTAAGGGAATGCCGGTCATACATAAGGAAAGATTTCATTGAAAAGGAACTGGGGATATATGGTTTAATTGGTAAAATACTGGCATTTGTCATATCATTTGCCTGTGTGTGGATTATGCGCAAAGTCCATGCTGTTCCTGTTTATTCCAATAGCCGGAAAATATGCATCACTATGCAGAAAAGTCTTGAGGAACTTATGTCCGGTAATCATCTGGTGATCTTTATCGAACGCAGGGAGGATCATAATTATACCTCTGATACAGGATTTCTTGAGCTGATGGATTCTTATTACTCCGCAACAGGTAATTGCTTACCGGTGATTTTTCTGAAGATTTCCAAACACTCAGTGAAGCGGGTTGAGACATTTCATAGTATTCCCCGGCATGTCATGATTCGTGATCATGTTATCCGGCTTCTCCGGGAAATCAATCAAGAATAAAACACCGTAGTTATTCAGTGAAACATTGTGAATTCTCTGTGAAACACTGTGTTATTATTGTATGCTATTGATTTTTTTACGTCAGGGCTTTCTGCGGCCATCGTTGCAGGTGAATTCCATAAAACTCACCCTGGTTTCAACTTCTGTTGTTTTCAAATATTTCAAAAAAAAAGTAACTTCGTTTTTGTGTTTACCGAACACATGGAATAAATGACACCTGAAAACGCTAAAAAACCGAAAGAAACAATGGATTCTCACCTTCTGTCTGCTGACTTTCTTCAACGGGTTATCAAGGAAAGCCTGAATGAGATTTACGTTTTTGATGAAGAAACCTGGCGTTTTGTATTCGTAAACGATGCGGCAAGAAAAAACCTGGGTTTTGGCGAAAAAGAACTTTCGCTGATGACTCCATTAGATATCAACCCTGAACTTACCGAAGAAATGTTTCGTGAAATTCTGGCTCCGTTATACAATAATGAAAAGGAAAAAGTTGTATTCGAAACAGTCCACCAGCGAAAAAATAGATCGAAATATCCAGTAGAGGTTCATCTTCAGATGATTCAATCTGATACAAAGAAATTCTTTGTTGCTCTGATTCTTGATATAACAGAGCGGAAACATGCGGATGAAGCTTTACGGAAGAGTGAGCAGCGTTTCCGGACTACCTTGTACAGCATTGGCGATGCTGTAATCACTACCGATACGGAGGGAATAATTACTCATATGAATCCCGTGGCGGAGACCCTGACAGGTTATATGGAGTGTGAGGCTCAAGGAAAGGCTCTGGAAGAAGTATTTGTGATCGTAAATGAATTTACCGGGCTTAAAGCAGAGAATCCGGTAGAAAAAGTTCTGAGGGAAGGAACAATCATTGGGCTTGCTAACCATACGGTTCTTATCAACAAAAGTGGATCGGAGATACCCATTGCCGATAGCGGTGCTCCTATTATTGACGCGGATGGAAAAATAACCGGCGTGGTTCTGGTCTTCCGGGATCAGTCCGCCGAAAGGAAGTGGCAACGTGAACTTTCTGAAAGCGAAGCCCGCTTCCGGGGCTTGTTTGAATCCTCGGCTGCAGGAATTGCATTACATGGAATAGTATATGATGCAGACGGTAATCCGGTTGATTATGAAATACTTGATGTGAATCATCAGTTTGAAAAAATACTCGGTATTCCTAAGGAAAAAGCAGTGGGACAAAGGGCAACCCAGCTATATGGAACCAGTACACCTCCCTATTTTGAGCAGTATCTTTCCGTTGCCATGAACGGCAATTCTCATTCCTTTGAGACCTATTTTGAACCCATGCAGAAGCATTTTTTCATAACCGTTTATTCACCGGAACGTGAGAAATTCGCTACCACCTTTATTGATATTACCGAATTGAAAAATGCAATGCAGAAGGTTGAAAAAGCCAGCCGGCAATTCAGTAAAATGTTTTACGAATCCAGTGCGGTAAAAATGATTCTGGAGGCTGAAACGGGGCGGATACTGGATGTAAACCATGCGGCCGAAAAATTCTATGGTTGGACAAGAGATCAAATGCGTACCATGAAGATTAGTGATGTTAGTACGCTTTCACCTGAAAAGATTCAATTGGAAATGGAAAAGGTGAGAGCCGGACTGAAAAATTATTTTGAATTCAAGCATCGGCTGGCAGATGGCACGATAAGGGATGTAGAAGTATACAGTACCGCCATGGAAACCGATGAAAAAGAAGTTCTTTATTCTATCATCCATGATGTGACGGAAAAACGAAAGGCAGCAGAAATGGTTTTGTATGAACAATATTTGATGAATTCACTGTTGGATACTACTCCCGATTTGATTTATTTTAAGGATAATGAAAGCCGTTTGATCAGAGTGAACAAGGCTGTTCTGAACCGGTTCGGATTCCGGCACGAAAGTGAAATTTTAGGCAAAACCGATTTTGATCTGTTTTCCCAGGAATATGCTCTGCAGACCTTTCAAGATGAGAGGAAGATTCTCGAAACAGGTTCTCCGCTCATCGGGCTGGAAGAAAAGGTAATCTGGCCCGACGGACATATCACATGGGCTTATACATCCAAATTGCCTTTGAAAGATGTTGAGGGAAATATTATTGGAACATTCGGTATCTCGCGTGACATAACTGATTGGAAGAAAATTATTGAGGAACTGTCTAAGGCGAAAGAAAAAGCTGAAGAAAGTGACCGTCTAAAAACTTCTTTTTTGCAGAACATGTCACATGAGGTGCGTACTCCCATGAATGCCATTATGGGTTTTTCTGAATTGTTACGCAATGAGAACCTGCTGCCGGAAAAAAGAAGGGAGTATGTTAATATTATCTGCCAGAGCAGCACCAATCTCCTGAATATTATAGAGGATGTACTGAAGATTTCTTCAATTGAAACCGGACAGGAAAAAGTCAATCTGGAGGAATGCCAACTTAGCGAACTGATTTCAGTTCTTGAACTCCAGTTCAGAAAAAAAGCAGAACAGAAAAATCTGGATTTCATTACTGATATTGCAACAGATGAAGAAATTAATTTCCTGACCGATAAAACGAAACTTACACAGATCATTGCTAACCTGCTGAACAATGCGTTGAAATTTACGCATAAAGGCTTTATCCGTTTGGGTTGTCGGGTGGAAAATACTTTTCTTCATTTTTTTGTTGAGGACTCCGGTATAGGAATATCTGCAGAGCATCTCGACAGGATATTTGAACGGTTTTTTCAGGTTGAATCATATCTCTCACGAGATTTTGGAGGTACCGGACTGGGACTTTCCATCTGCAGAGCTTATACTGAAATGCTGGGGGGAACTATCAGTGTGGAATCCATACCCGATAAGGGTTCTATATTTCATGTTTTGATCCCGTATAAACCCGGAGAAACCAAACCTAATAAACAAAACATGGAAAAAAACGTAACTCCGCCAGCCGGCAACGCTCTGGTTCTTCTGGTAGAAGACGATGACTATAACTATATGCTGGTAAGAGAAATGTTGTCGCGCACCGCTCTTACATTGCAACGCGTTACCCTGGGCGAAGAAGCCGTTGAAATCTGCAGGAAAAATATAAATGTCCGCCTGGTATTGATGGATATCAAACTGCCGGGAATGGATGGATATGAAGCGACCAGGATAATCAGAAAAATTCGGAGCGATTTGCCTGTTGTCGCCCTTACTGCTTATGCCATGGCCGAGGATGAAGAAAAAGTGCGTCTGGCAGGATGTTCAGATTATCTATCAAAACCTTTGAGCCGTGATCAATTGTTCAGGGTGTTGCAAAAATACCTGGGCTGAAGGCAAAAGATTAAGGTATCATCCCAATTCCTGACACAGTATTAAGGAAAATATTTGCGGGTTATACCAGATATCATGGTTGTCAGGTTATCATGGTTGTCATAGTTGTCGGGTTCTCATGGTTGTCCAATT